>NZ_JBSFQL010000024.1:0-92038 GCF_053588675.1 Gordonia sp. NPDC003422 | reverse complement strand
CAAGTGAGAAGCCAACAACCGCGACGACCAGTGTGTGACTCCGTACTTCTTTGGCGGCGCCTCCAAGGTGGCGGCCACGATCGCGGCGTGATCGACTCGCCGGGGGCGACCGGAACGCTCGGCGTCGACCAGTCCGGCCAGTCCCTCACGCAGATATCGGCTACGCCACTTCACCACTGTCGCGCTCGATGCGCCCGTCAACTCCTGAATCCGCGTGTTCGCCACCCCCTCGGCGGCCAACGCCACGATACGAACTCGCTTCACCACACCCGCCGGCGCCGTTGTCGACCGCAAGATGCGTTCGAGTTCAACATCATCGCCATCACGAAGGGTCAATGCCGGGGCCGGGGAATTCGCCATAACTCATCCTCCCAGCCCGGAAAGCGTTTAAGAACTTACGACACGCGACACTAGTTCCTTGAGAGATGGGATCTACTCACCTTCTTTGGACTACGACCACCGCAGACGGTGGCACTGCACGACCAGCTGTTCCTGGTAACTCCGACCGAGGCTGTGGAGCGCCGCGTCGAAGGTGTCGGTATCGCCGATACTGTTGATGCATGCGCGAGGAAGATGTTGCGATCGGACGATTCTGGCGGTGGTGGGCCGACGCTGGGCGTCGGGCCGTCGTGGCCGGGTTGGTTGCACGGGACGGGGAAGCACTGGCTGCGACCGTGAGCGCGGCCGTCGAGGCCATCGATCCCGCTCTGGCATGGGAGTTCGGCACCGACGGGGCCGGTCGGCACCAGTTCGTCGTCAGCGGTGGCGGCGACCCGCGATTGCGGGCCGTCACCCAGCGCTGGGCGGATGCGAGTCCCGCCGACGACCAATTCGTATATGCGCCGGCGCGGCTCCCCGAAGCCGACATCGAGAACATTCGCGCGCAGTTCGGTGGCGTCGCGGTCGATGTCGCCGACACGCGCTTCCAGTTGTTCGTCGACGAGGAGCACTGGTGGGTGAGTGTCGGGGTCTTTCACCCGGTGTTCGCGAAGCTGCCCGACGAGGAGGCGACGCAGATCGCCTTCCTCGTGCTGGATTGGGTGCTCGGCGAGGATTGGGTCGGTCAGTGGATCGGGCCGATCGGCGTGCTGACCAGCCCGACGAACGATCTCGTCGATGTGGCGGATCTCCGGGCGGTGGTCACGGCGTTGGCTGTGCGAGCCCCGACAGACGAGTGGGCCATGCTGTCTGCCGAGACGCCGGACGGCCCGGTCCTGGTGTCGGTGCGTCGCCCGCTGCAATGGTTGTCCGCGCCCTTGGCGACGCAGGCGGTCGTGGTGCGCAGGGAGTTTCGGGCACGAGCGGACGGGCTCCCCGTGGACGGCGAGCACGAGCGGTTGACCGCCGACGAGGAGACACTGGGCGATTCGCTGCAAGGCGACGTCGAGCTGGTTGCGACGATGACGCAGGGCGGTGCCCGGACCCTGTTCCTGTACTCGCCACCTGGCGCAGGCCTCGATGCTGTTGCACAGTGGTGCCGCACGGTCGGCGCACAGTTCGATGTGCTCGAGGACCCAGGGGGGTCTGCCGTCGCAGATTTTCGTTAGCGGTATCTCTCAGAGGAGTTGGTAGTGGGCGCATGGGGATCGGGGATCTTCGACAACGACGACGCGGCCGACTGGGTCGTCGAGTTCGACGAGGCCGACCCGGATGAACGGTTGTCGGTGGTGCAGGCCGCGTTCGATGCGGTGACCGACGCCGACGACCCGGACGAACTGGAGATCGACGTCTGCTCGGCGGCATTGGCGGCGGTGGCGACCGTTGCAGCACTGATGCCGGGCGGGCCCGAGCCGGACGAGTCGTACGGACCGCAGACACTCGATGAGGCGCCGTTCGAGGTCTCTGACTCGCTGCGATCGCGAGCGGTGACCGTCGCCGAGCGGGTGCTCGACGAGGCCACCGAATGGTCGGAACTCTGGATCGAGGCCGACCGATGGGACGAGGCCAAGGAGCCTGTGAGGCAACTCGTTTCGTTCCTGCGCAGGTCAGAGTAGAACGTCGGCGGCAAAATGTGACCCTTCTCACTCGCGGGCGTGATTTGGGGCCGAAACACCGCATATGTCCTGGTCGTTCGGCGGACCCCGTCGATTTGTCTCTTGGTCACGATCCGGTAGCGTGCATCGCGTGCAGGGTGGTGGGGGAGCGCGTCGTCGCTGGCTGTTCGTGGTGGGGACCGTAATGGTTCTTGCCTTGATCACGTCATGTTCGTCGCGATTGGACAAAGACGACGACCAGGCCGAACGGCAAGTCCCGTCGATGCAGTTGAAGGAATGGTCGCAGCTACACAGCGGCCCGTACGGCATCCCGGAACGGGCACTCCGCTCCTACGCGTACGCCGCGGCGGCCATGGACAAGGCGCTCCCAGCCTGCGGAATCGGCTGGTCGACGCTCGCCGCGATCGGCGATGTGTCGAGTTCCAATGCGACCGCAGACGGCGCCGTCGTCGAATCCGATGGGGTTGCGCGGCCCTACCTGCGCGGTCTGGACCAGGCGAATCCGGCTGGTGCCAAACCGGTTCCGGACACCGACGCCGGTCGCTTCGACGGCAGTGAGGTCGTCGACCGGACCATGGGCCCGATGCAGATGATGCCCAGCCGGTGGGAGCAGTTCGCCACCGACGCCGACGATGACGGCAAGGCCGACCCCGACAACATGGACGACGCGACGCTCTCGGCGGCCCGCCTGCTCTGTGCTGCCGGCGGCGACCTCCGACAGCCCGACGGCTGGGCTCGTGCGGTGGGGCAGTTCAACTCGACGCCAGGCTTTGTCGAGCGTGTCCATGAGCGCGCATCGGTTTTCGGCCGATGAGTCGACGGAAGGTCGCGGGTGTGGTCAATCCGAATGGGGGAGTCTGACGTGAAACCGTCGCGAGTCATCAATTCTCGGCCTGCGCTGGCCGTGATCGCGCTCGGCGTGGTCTCCGTGACTGTATTGAGCGCCTGCTCGTCCAGCAGCAACGGTGCCACCAAGGAACAGCCGGTCAATCTCAATGCGCAGCCACAGCTGTCGGTTCCCAACGTGAACCCGGTCGGCATGATCGTGCCGCCTGCGCCCGCCGTGCCGGAACTTCCGCGCGCCCAGCCGTCTCCGAACGGCACACCGACGACGCCGCAAGCACCGGTCATCATCAACCCCAACGTCCCGAATGCGCCACAAGGCCCCGACCTGTATCCGACGCCGAACCCGAATCGCGTTGGGCAACAGCGTGGCGCGGGCCAGCCCGTCACCAAGAACGGCATCACGAACGCGTTCGTCGCCAAGCTGACGGGCGCGCAGTCGGTGGACCACACCGACACCAAGTGGGGCGTTGCCGGTGCCGGCAACGCGGTGATGTGGGACAACGGTCAGGGCCAGGTCATCACGGTGTTCGGCGACACCTTCGGGCGCCCGCGTCCGCAGGGTGAGCGCAGCGATCAGCCGCCGTACGTGAGCGGCGCGGGCCTGAACGTCCCGATCATGCCGGCCCAGATCCCGTTCCCCGCACTGCCTTACGTCAATCTGCGGCAGGGTGGCAAGCAGGGCTCCGGGTTCGCCGGTGACACCGGGACCAAGGCGCCCACCGGGTTTGACTGGCGCGTCAACACATTGGCGTACAGCAACACCACCAATCTGCGGCAGTTCTCCTACAGCGACTTCCTCACTGGCCAGGCCGGCCGGGCGCGTGAGGTGATCCCGGCCCGCCGGATCAACGGCAGCGAGATCACCACTCTCCCGACGTCGGGCATCTCCGTCGGCGGGCGCCAGTACCTCTCGTATGCGTCTGTGCGCCAGTATGGTCCGGCTCCCGGGTCGTGGACGTCGAACTACTCGGGTATCGCCGTGTCCGACGACAACGGCGTGACCTGGCGCAAGTCGGGCAGCGCGTTCTGGACCAACGCCGGACCCGCCCGCAACTTCCAGATGCCCGCACTTACCAAGCGCGGCAACATGGTCTACATGTTCGGCACCGAGCAGGGCCGTGTCGGCGGTGTGTACGTGGCGCGTGTTCCGGCCAACCAGATCCTCAACAAGGCGGCCTACCAGTACTGGATGGGCACCTACTGGGGACGTGGCCTCACCGCCGAGCCGCGGCCGGTGGCCTCCGGTGGCGTCGGCGAGGTGTCGGTGCAGTGGAGTCCGTCCCTGCGACGCTGGCTGATGCTGTCGACCGACGTCTTCAGCAACGGAATCGTATTGCGCCAGGCGGCAAATCCGCAGGGGCCGTGGACGGCGCCGCGAGTGGTGGCGTCGGCGACTAACTATCCGTCGATCTACGGTGCGAGCATTCACCCGTGGTCGAAGGGCAACGACCTGTACTTCACGATGTCGCAGTGGACGAGCTACAACGTCTACCTGATGCACGCCACGGTCACCCGCGCCGGCATTCCGGCACCGCGGCCGTGGGTTCCGGAGATCCCGCTGCCCGGTGGTGGTCGAATCCCGATGGGCCCCGCACCCGACCTGGGGCCGCTGCCGACCTTGCAGCTCCCCAAGGCATTGCAAGGGCCGCAAGGGAGCCCGAACGCACCTCGCGGACCGGGTAGCTGAGTTCGTCGGGGCTCGCCGGGGCGATTCCGCCGTGAGCCCAGCTCCGCTTCGTGAGCCCACCTCCGCTCCCTGAGGTGCGAGCGAAGCGAGCCTCGAAGGGCTCGTGAGACAGACCAATTGGGTTAATAACCAGCGACGGCGACCGGGCCGTCGAGGCGCTGCGACGTCGATCAGTATGATTTTATGTCCGGAATCCGAACCTAGAATCATACTGATCCGAGTGCCCCCTTCGACGCTGTCCGGAACGGTCCGCCTCACGCGTATCCGAGGGCATAATGCCCTCGGAGGCACGTCGCGGCGACCGTTTTGGTTGCCACCCGAGGGGGCTTGTTGAGGTGGCGTCGCCAGGTCTTCGAGGCTCGTCGCTTGCGCTCCTCGCACCTCAGGCAGCGGTGGGTAGTCGCTTGCGCTCCTCGCACCTCAGCTGAGAAGCGGAGGGGCCGACCTTAGACAGCAGTGAGAGCTCAGGCGAGGAACGGGTCCTCGCGTCGGACCGGGGCGTCGGCGAATTCGTCGGCCATGCTGGCGGCGAGTTCGACGAAGGCGCGCCGGGCGGGTTTGCTCATCAGTTCCAGGTCGACGTCGGCGCCCTCGGAGAGATGGTCGTCGAACGGAATCTGCTGCACTGCACGACATCTGGTGAGGAAGTGCTGGGCGAGCTGGTTGGTGTCGATGGTCGATGCGCCGGGTCGGGACGAGCTGAGTACCACCACAGCCCGCGATACGAGGTGCCCGTAGCCGTGGGCCTCGAGCCAGTCGAGGGTCGCGCCGGCGCTGCGCGCACCGTCGAGCGCGGGTGAGCTCACCAGGATCAGCGCGTTGGCCAGATCGAGGACTCCGTTCATCGCCGAATGGCTCAGTCCCGTACCGCAATCGGTGATGATGATGTTGTAGAACCGCTGCAAGATGGTCACCACGCCGCGGTACTCGTCCTCGTTGAACGCCTCGGCCATCGCCGGATCACGTTCGGAAGCAAGGACTTCCAATCGGCTCGGCGCTTGCGAGGTGTGCGCGCGGACGTCCGAGTATCGGTAGACGTTGTCGTCGGCGAGCAGGTCGCGCACGGTGGAGCGGGTCTGCTGCGGGATGCGCTGTGCGAGCGTGCCCAGGTCGGGATTGGCGTCGACGGCGATCACCCGGTCGCCGCGCAACGACGCGAAGGTCGACCCGAGCCCGACGGTGGTGGTGGTCTTTCCGACACCGCCCTTGAGTGACAGCACCGCGATGCGGTAGTCGCCGCGGACGGGTCGTCGTACCCGGTCGAGAAGCTGCTGGTACTCGATATCGCCCTGCGACTCACCGGGATTGATCGTGCCCGCCGAAAGAGTATGGACGGCTCGGCGCCAGCCACGGCTTGGGGCCCGACGCGCCTTCCGCAGCAGCGCCACGTCATCGAGCGCAGGTCCGGCCGGACCAGGCTGTCCGGGGAACTGTTGTCCCGGGAACTGTTGGGGCGGATAGCCTGCCGGCGGACCGTACTGGGGCCCATAGGGTGCGCCGGGTGCGGGGGGAGGTGGCGTCGGCGTGGGACCCGAACCCGCGGGTGGACCGTATGGTCCTGCCGGCGGACCCGGGTATGGCCCGGGCGGCGGTGGATCGAACACGGGGTGCTCGGGACGTCCCGGCGCGGGGTGATGCTCCGCGGCGTGCGTCGGTCCGGTGGTATGTCCTGTCGGTGTGCCCTCGGTGGGTCGCTGGCCATCTGCCGGGGGTTGGGGCGCGAACTGCAACCACGGCGGGGTGACCGGATGTCCCGCTGCGTCTGATTGTGTTGCCGGATCGTTGGTCGGTTGCTCAGCTGTCATTGTCGGCAGTCCCCCTGGTGGATCGTTCCCCCGACGCGGTGTCGGCGGCTGCAGGGCCTGTGGCGGCACCAGTGCCGTCGGCGTTCAGTCTCGTAAACGCCTGGTTGTTGACGGCACAGGCCGGAGTGTACCCAAAGCGAGGGCGGCCGGTCGGGCCGGTGGGACGCCGAACGAGCTGTGCACAAAGTGTGGGCGCAGTCACGGACCTGTGGCAGGATCTTTTCAAGCATTCGGTCAGTGCTGACCGGGTCGGCATCTCTGCAGGTCGGCCAGTGCGGGGGCATCGACCAAGAATCCATGGATCCGAAATCCCCGACGCTGCGTCTAAAGAATCAGAAGGGGGCGATCGTGACGACATTCAGCGAGTCCATCCACCGCGATTCGATCGGTGATCATGCAGCGGCTTCTGGTGGGGGTGAGGAACTCCCGCCGGCAGACCACGGGGCGTGGGCGGCATTGCATCAGCCGGCGCAGGCACGGTCGCGGTCGGGATCGCTGTCGGTGGTCACCACCTATCAGGGTCTGCCGCTGTCGGTGCGGATCGAACCGTCGATGCTTGACAAGGAGCCATCCGTGCTCGCCGGCGAGATCTTGCGTCTCTGTCGTCAGGCCGCGATGTCCGCAGGTGTGCGGCTGCGCGCCGATCTGCTGGCCGACGGGATGGCCGCCGAGCTCGTCGACGAGATGAAACTGCCGAAGGCCGACGACGTGGCACGTGCCGAGTACCAGGACGACTCCGACGCCGATGAGCCTGTCTCGTGGCTCCGGCGCGGATGACGGGGGTGTCGAGATGAGCTGGGCGATGGACGAACTCGAAGCCCGCGCGCAGGCGCAGTTGAACGGGCTGCACGAGTTCAGCGAGAAGCTGGGGTCGATTGCGGTGCGGGCGACGTCGCCCGACGATCTCGTGACGGCGGAGGTCGACGCGAACGGTGCGCTGACCGGACTCTGGTTGGCGTCGGGTGCCAACGAACTGGGTGCCACTCGGCTCGGCGAGCAGATCGTCGCCACCGCGGCCATGGCTGCGCAGCGCGCCTTCGCTCAGCGGGCGGCGGCCACTGACGAGTTCAACGAAGCCTTCGCCGACCTGCTGGCGTCACGGCCGGCGACCTGATTGCCGCTGTTCCACAACACGATCCATCCGACATCACTACTAAGGGGGTTGTCATGACCGATGTGCGCGTGACACCAGAGGTGCTCGAGGCGTTCACCGGGACCAATGTCGCGATGGCGACGGCGGTGGGTGCGGCCGGCTCCATCAACGCGGCGGCCAACACCGCGATCATGGTGCCGGTGTTCGGACTGATCGGCCAGGAGTTCCTGGCGGCTTTCATTGCCGCGCAGGTGAATCACCTCACGTCCGTGGGCGAATTGGCGGCGGTGCATGCGGCTACGGCGGCCTCTACCGCGGCCGGTCTCGCCACCTTCGAGACGACCGACGGCAACAACGCCGCAGTCATCAGGTCCGCCCTGTGACACCGGCCCACATGCCCCACACGCCGCAGCCGTGTCTGCCCGACGTGCCGGCGATGATGCACATGACCGTGCAGGACATGGTCGACGCGACGCCGCTCGGACCCATCCTCGACACACCCGTCGCCGACGTCCTTACCCGCCTCGGTCTGCCGCCGTTGCCGGTGCTGCCGCCGCTGCCGCCGATGCCCGGTCTCCCGCCGATGCCGACCATCGACCTCGACCTGCTGATCAAACCCATGACAGATCTGTTGGGCGGCTTCGGAACCGGTGATCTCTCGAAGGCAGGCTTCGACCCATCGGCCATCTTCCAGAGTTTGTCGAAGGTGCTCGAGACAACGATGACGATGAGCAAGGGCGCACTCGGCCTCGCCGACAAACTGTGGGCTGGCCAGTCGTCGCTGGGTGCCGGTGCCAAGACCGCGCAGGCGTCGACCAACAGTGCGGCACTCGCGACGCAGGGCACCGGAATGTCCTTCGATATCAACGCCGCCGCCGCGATCGTGGCCCACGGTCTGGCTGCGGTGCAGGCGATCATCGCCGCGACCGTCGCCAAGATTGCCGCCGTGGTGCCGATGATCGTGAGCCCCGCCTTCGCGGCCGGCATCGGACTTGCGGTGGGGTTCGCCAATCTCGGCCTCGGCGAGGCCACCGCCGCGGTGGCCGCCACCCGGGCGGCGCTGCTCGCACCGACCGGCAAGATGACCGTGAACGGCACCAAGGTGCCGGTGACCAACGCGCCCAAGCCGGCTGCCGGTCCGTCGCCGTTCGCGATCGCCAGTTCGGTGCTCGACGTCGTCTCCCCGGCGCTGTCGACGGCAGTCGAATTACCCTCGGCCCTGGCGAAACCCGTCGGCAAGATGATCACCACCATCAACCAGCCGGACCGCAACCAGAACAACAATCGTGAACAGCCAAAGAAGGACAAGCCCGCTCCGGGCGGCCCGATGCCGCATCCGGTGGGCAAGGGCGGGGCGCGAGTCACTGGTGCGGCGCTCGGTGGCCTCGGCATGGTGCCGGCGCTGAACAATGCCCGGACCACCGTGCCGATCACGCCGGCAGCCGTCGAAAGCCCCGGCGCCAACGTCGCGGCCACCCCGGTGCGAGGTCCGGGCGCGGCGCAGGCGATGCCAATGGGTGCTGCCCCGGTGGGCGCGGGTGCCGCCGGGATGGGGCGCACGGCAGGCGCATCCGCCGATCAGCACGCGATTGCCGACTATCTGGTCTCGGAGATCAACGGACAGCGGATCGTCGGCGACGACCTCGAGGTGGTGCCCGCGGTGCTCGGCCACGACGAGACACCCGAACCAGATCCTGCACCCGACATCGAACTCCGGCTGGGACCAGCCAGCACGGATACAACACGGAAGTGAGACACCCATGACCGACTCACAACTTCGCGTAGATCCATCCGAACTACTCGTCGCCGCTGCGGATCTCGACCGCATCGCCGAACGGCTGGAGCATTCGGTGACCTCGGCCGGACACACCTTGCAGGTCGCGCCCCAGGGGCGTGACGAGGTGTCGATCGCCGCTGCCGACAGCTTCTCCACCGTCGCCGAGACATTTGGGGCCGACGCTGCGTCGGGCGTCCACGAGTTGCGCAAGATCGCCGCGGTGCTGAGAGCGCAGGCCGCGGGGTTCACGCAGGGCGACGATGACGCTGCCAGCATGCTCCGGGTTCCACCACTCGCGCCGCACTGAGGAGCGCGCCCTGCCGTTCCCTGAGGTGCGAGCGGAGCGAGCTTATACCGCTCCCTGAGGTGCGAGCGTAGCGAGCCTCGAAGGGCTTCCGAAAGCAAAGTCATTCAACCGATTTCATGTCCAGAGAGGAGGAGCAGTGACCGGATTCACCGGCGTCGACTGGGACGCACGAAACAGCGAACAACTCGTCTCCGATCTGGGTGACGGACCTGGGCCGGGGCCACTGGCAGAGGCCGGCCTCGCCTGGGCGAGGTTGTCGGCAGATCTGGGCGAAGCGGGCGCCGAGTACGCGGCCGTGCTCGCGAGGTTGGGTGTGCATTGGCAGTCGGCGCAGTCGAGTGCGGCCTTCGAGCGATTGACCCGACTCGCGCCGTGGTTCGCCGACACTGCAGTCGAGGCCGGATACAACGCGGCCCGCGCCCATGCGCAGGCAGCCGCGATCACGGTTGCCCGGCTGAACATGCCGGCCATCGCCGAGATCGGGCTCGTTCAACAGATGCACGAGATATCCAGGGCAGCAAACAGTGTGGTTCCGTTGATCGCCGGTGCTGCCGCGCAGATCGAGCGCGCCGCCCACGATCAACACATGCGGGCCTCGCGGGTGATGCAGGCCTACGAGGTGGCCACCGAACCCGTCGCCAAGCCCTGGAACTCGGCGTCACCGGCACCCGACCTGGTCTCCGCCGCGCCACTGGATGCCGAGCATGCCGCGCAGCGGGTGACCACCAACGCCGCGGTCCAGACTCCACCATCACCTGTTGCGTCACCGGGAGCACCGTCCGTGCTGCCCGCGGGATTTGTTGCACTGCAACAGGAGAAGCTCGCTTACATCCCGACAACTCTGGCCCAACCGCAGTCTCCGGTTCCCGGCGTGGCACGTGACTTGTCGGCACCGCAGGTCGCGCAACCCCATCCGACATCCGCAGCGCCGCCGATGGCACCGTCGCCGGTCACGGCCGCGGCCGGCGATCGTACGGTGGTCCGCGTCGTGGACTCCGGGATTCCCGGATCCAGCGAATCGGGCGTTGTTGCAACGGAATCGGAGAATCCAACCACCTGGGCCGACATCGCGGTCGCCGACCACGCCGTCGCACAGCACGTCGTCAAACCTGGATCGGTCGATCCCCGGTACACCGCCGAGACCCTGTTGCTCGGTCCGGACGGAGGGCGCTGACCATGACGACAACCGACATGACGGCAATCGCGCTCGATGTCGCGGTGCTGCGCCGCCTCGGCGAACGACACGGCGTGCAGACCTGGCCCGTGGTACTCGATGTCGACGGCGTCCTCGAACCCGAGCCGGCGAGAATGTCGCCGGCCGATCTCGACGCGCGGATCGTCGACCTCGGCCTCTGGGCGGACGACGAGCCGGTGGCCTGGCTCGGCGCAGCGATGCGGGTACTCTCCACGCCGGATCGGACCATCGAAGTCCGGACCTTCACCGACGACGGTGTCCGGCGCATGTGCCTTGCGCGGGCCGGTAACCATCACGCACTGGCCGTTCGTGACGGCACCGATGTCCACCTTCGTCTCGTCGACCTCCACGAGGCCGATGCGCTCGGGCCGCTGTTTCAGCGAGAACTCGGCGAATGCGCTCCGTGTTCCTTTGGCGCACTGAGTCATCCGACCGACGATTTCACTGATCGCTTGGGCTCATGCCGAACGGGCCTCGAGATGACTGATGCATTGCACGCCCTCGGCGCCTCGCCGACCGACGCCATGATGATCTCGGCTGCGTTAGCGTCGTGCCGAGCCCGTGCCGAGATCGTCGCGATCGCGCACGACGCTGGTGTGCTCTCCCAATCTTCTGGAGCGGTAGCGGTTTTCGACACCGGCAAGGGTCGAATCGTATCCAGCCCCAGTAAGTCCCTGGACGGACGTCTGTGGACCACGCTGTCGCCGGGTACGGGGCATCGGATCACGCAAGCGATTGGCCTGCTGATCGAGACCCTGCCCGACAGTCGTTGGTTCCCATGATGATTCAGGTCGGGGAACGGTCAGGGGTGTCCGCTACGTGGGCGCCAACGGGGGCATCGCCGAACGATGCCGAAACACAGGAGGAAAACTCATGCTGAATCTTCCCGGAATCGGATCGGCGGGCCCGGGGGTCGCCCTCAACGTGGCCGACGCGCAGGCAACCGCGCAGTCGGTCGCGAGCATCGTCGACGACATGAAGGAAACCATCGGCGTCATCGCCCGGCACGCGGGCAACGCCACGCCCACCTGGCAGGGCCGGGCGGGGGTGGCCTTCGACGGTACGCACACCGACTGGAACCGCGCGGCGATCACGCTCAACAATCTGCTCGACCAGATCCGCACCCAACTGAGCCAGGGCTTCGCCGGCTACGAAGACCAGGACGCGTCGGCGGCCAACGGTCTCGCCGGCGGCCCGGTCTCGGTCTGACACTTCCCATTCCGACACGAAAGGAACTCCCATGTCCGGACAGATCAACTATGACTTCGCCTCGCTCGGCGACCTCAGCAGCGGCCTGCTCGCCGCCTTCAACCGTCTCGAGGACCTCAACGGTCAGCTCAAGACCCAGGTGGCTGCGCTGCACGGCAACTGGAACTCGGCGGACGCCAAGCAGGCCTACACCGAGGCGCAACAGAACTTCGACCGCATCTTCACCACGTCGCGTGACCAGCTGATGGCGTTGAAGACGGGTGTGTCGAATGCGAGTCGCGTGATGTCGGAAACCGACTCGAGCATCGGGCAGGGCTTCCGCGGCCTGGTCTGAGCTCCAGTCGATCACCCCGTTTCGGCCCACCCGAGATTGCCGGGTGGGCCGAAACGGGACGCGCGCAACACTGATTCCCGCGCGGCGCCGGTGATCGTTCGGTTAGCGTAAATGAACGCTGCATCCGCTCTGACTCACGGGAGGATCGTTCATGGCCAATCCGTTGACGCGCATCAAATCGGTCGAGCAGTCGATGGCCGACACCGACGAGCCGGAACACAAACTCCGGAAAAACCTCAGTGCGTGGAACCTGATCGTCTTCGGCGTATCGGTGGTGATCGGCGCCGGAATCTTCACCCTCACCGTCCAGACGGCCGCCGACAAGGCCGGCCCGGCGATCTCGGTCTCCTTCATCATCGCCGCGATCACCTGTGCGTTCGCCGCGCTGTGCTACGCCGAATTCGCGTCGACGGTGCCGGTGGCCGGCTCCGCGTACACCTTTGGCTACGCGACGCTCGGCGAGTTCGTCGCCTGGATCCTCGGCTGGGACCTGATTCTCGAGTTCGCGGTGGGCGCTGCGGTGGTGGCCAAGGGCTGGTCGCAGTATGTGGTCAACGCCTTCACCACCAACAGCACCGCGTCGTCGGCCTCCTTCGACATCGGGTCGGTGACGGTCGACTGGGGCGCGATCCTGATCATCGCCGTTGTCACGACCCTGCTCGTGATCGGAACACGGCTCTCGTCGGTGGTGAGTGCCGTGATCACGGCCATCAAGGTCGGCGTGGTCCTCCTCGTCATCGTCGTCGGCTTCTTCCACATCAAGGCCGACAACTTCACGCCGTTCGTGCCGCCGGCCGAGTCCGGCGAGGGAACCCACAAGTCGGTCGATTCGACCCTGTTCTCCCTGATCAGTGGCGGCGGAGACTCCTCCTACGGCTGGTACGGCGTCCTCGCGGCGGCGTCGCTGGTGTTCTTCGCCTTCATCGGGTTCGACGTCGTTGCGACAACTGCAGAAGAAACACGCAACCCGCGCAAGGATGTGCCGCGCGGCATCCTCGGCTCGCTCGCCATCGTCACCGCCCTCTACGTGCTCGTGACGATCGTGGTGACCGGCATGGTCAGCTACAAGGAATTGGCCGGCAAGGATGCCGACCTCGCCGACGTGTTCCAGGTCGAGGGCATCACGTGGGCGGAGAAGGTCACAGCCTTCGGTGCGCTGGCAGGTCTGACGACCGTCGTGATGGTGCTGATGCTCGGACAGTCCCGGGTGCTGTTCGCGATGTGCCGCGACGGGCTGCTGCCGCGTGCGATGTCGAAGACCCATCCGCGGTTCGGCACCCCAGCTCGTCTGACGATCCTCATCGGCGTCGTATGTGCCCTGGTTGCCGGGTTCCTGCCGATCGACAAGCTGCACGAGATGGTCAACGTCGGAACGTTGTTCGCGTTCATCGTGGTCGCCATCGGCGTGATGGTCCTGCGGCGCACTCGCCCCGATCTCGAGCGGGGATTCCGCGTGCCCGGTGGCCCGGTGATCCCGGTGCTCGCGGTGATCGCCTGCATCTGGCTGATGCTGAACCTGTCGGCGCTGACCTGGATTCGGTTCCTGGTCTGGATGGTCCTCGGCGTCGCCGTGTACTTCCTGTACAGCCAACGACATTCGATGGTCGGCAAGCGTGAGCGCGGCGAGGTCCCACCCCTCGACGACGCGAAGGTGGCCCCCGAGGGTCGCGCCGAGCTCTGAGTCGGTCGTCGGTGGTGACACCTGCCACAGGTGTCGCCTGACGCCGTCCGATAGCCTCTAGTCGAACGCCTTTCGAGCTGCATCCGAGCAGCATTCCGACGCGAACGACAAGGGGAACACATGACGAGCTCCGCACTGCAGGCCGACACCCGAAACGGCATCGACTACAAGGTGGCCGACCTGTCACTCGCGGACTTCGGCCGCAAGGAGATCGAACTCGCCGAGCACGAGATGCCCGGCCTGATGTCGCTGCGCCGCGAGTACGCCGACGTCGCCCCGCTGAAGGGCGCCCGCATCTCGGGGTCGCTGCACATGACGGTCCAGACCGCGGTGCTGATCGAGACGCTCGTCGCGCTCGGCGCCGAGGTGCGCTGGGCGTCGTGCAACATCTTCTCCACCCAGGATCACGCCGCCGCGGCCGTCGTCATCGGGCCACACGGCACCCCCGACGAGCCCAAGGGCGTCCCGGTGTTCGCCTGGAAGGGTGAGACGCTCGAGGAATACTGGTGGGCGGCCGAGCAGATGCTTACCTGGCCCAACCCCGACGAGCCCGCCAACATGATCCTCGACGACGGTGGTGACGCGACCATGCTGGTCCTGCGTGGCGCCGAGTTCGAGAAGGCCGGGGTTGTTCCGCCCGCCGAGGACGATCATTCCGCCGAGTACAAGGTGTTCCTCGAGTTGCTCCGGACGGGCTTCGAGAACGACAAGTCCAAGTGGACGACCATCGCCGAGTCCGTCAAGGGTGTCACCGAGGAAACCACCACCGGCGTGCTGCGGCTCTACCAGTTTGCCGCCGCGGGTGATTTGTCGTTCCCGGCGATCAACGTCAACGACTCGGTCACCAAGAGCAAGTTCGACAACAAGTACGGCACCCGCCACTCCCTGATCGACGGCATCAACCGCGGCACCGACGTGCTGATCGGCGGCAAGAAGGTTCTGATCTGCGGTTACGGCGACGTCGGCAAGGGATGCGCGGAGTCGCTGGCCGGTCAGGGCGCGCGCGTGCAGGTCACCGAGATCGACCCGATCAACGCGCTGCAGGCCCTCATGGACGGCTTCGACGTCGTGACCGTCGAGCAGGCGATCGGCGACGCCGACATCGTCATCACCTCCACCGGCAACCTGGGCATCATCACCCTCGCGCACATGCGCCAGATGAAGTTCCAGGCCATCCTCGGCAACATCGGCCACTTCGACAACGAGATCGACATGGCCGGCCTCGAGGGCTCGGGAGCCAAGCGGATCAACATCAAGCCGCAGGTCGACCAGTGGATCTTCGAGGACGGCAAGTCAATCATCGTGCTCAGCGAGGGACGACTCCTCAACCTGGGTAACGCGACCGGCCACCCGTCGTTCGTGATGAGCAACAGCTTCTCCAACCAGGTGATCGCGCAGATCGAACTGTGGACCAAGAACGACGAGTACGACAACGAGGTCTACCGCCTGCCCAAGCACCTCGACGAGAAGGTCGCGCGCATCCACGTCGAAGCTCTCGGCGGAACGCTGACCAAGCTCACCAAGGAACAGGCGGAGTACATCAACGTCGACGTCGAAGGACCGTACAAGCCGGAGCACTACCGCTACTGATCTGCCTGATCAGCGCTCCGACCTGATGAAACACGATGGCGTCGTGCCCGCAAAATCTAGGGGAAGAACTTCTTCCCCGGGTTTCATAATCGTCCGCGAGAATTTCTGGGGGAGGACACCGAGGGTAGGGGAGGAAGTTTCTCCCCCTACTTTTGTGGGCCGCGTGCTCCTGGCGTCACGTTCGGCGGGAACGCGATGACTGGTGACTGAGATCGGGCCCGTCCGCTTCGGATACACCCGGATGACCACGATCCGCGGTTGGCTCAGCGAGGTGCTACCGACACTCTGTGTCCTGTTGGAGAATCTGTGTGCTGCAGCACCCAGTTGACCCGATTCGACACAGGGTGTGGCCGCCACGAGCGGAGACTCAGCCGACGGCCCTCACGTCCCGATCGACGGCTCGGCTCCGGGGCAGTACAGCCATTGGTTGTTCTCCTTGAGCAGCCGGGCATTCGCCGGTTCCGACGCTGTGCGCCGGGTGCCCTCTTCGACGTGGACGAGCATGCGTGTCTGCGCGAAGTCGCCGTCGATCTGGGTCGCGAGCAGCGATTCGATGATGATGTTGCCCGGCTTGCTGGGCAGCGTCACTTGGCTGCGGTTCTGGCTGCAGACGGCGGCCTTCATGCGCGTGAGGTCCCGGGCGTTTCCGGCCGTCACATAGTTCTGCATCGCGACCTGAATCGCAGCGACTTCGGTCGGATCTCCGCCGCTGGGCGGGGTCGTGGAGTCGGGCGTCGAATACGTCGAATAGGGCGAATCGGTTGTCGTGGTGTCCGACGTGGTCTGCGTCGTCGACGCCGCGGCAGGCGTGTCGTCGCCCGATGAGTTCGATTTGACGATCAGCGTCACCACCAGGCCGGCGATCGCGAGGACCGCGATGACGCCGCACACGATGGCCGCGATGGTGCCCCCGTTGCCGCCCCCGTTCGGGGGCCGACCGGGACCCGGTGGGGAATAGCCGGGACCTGGACCGAACTGGCCGGGTCCAGGCGGTCCCGGCGGCCCGTAAGGCGTTGCCGCAGGACCGTACTGGCCGGCCGGACCGGTCGTCGGCGGTTGCAGCGGACCCGGGCCGGACAGACCTGGAAAACCCCCGGTCGGCGGCCCGACCGGATGCGAACGCGGACCGGGAGGCGGCCCTGCGCGACCACCCGGTGGCGGCGGCTGAAACGTCATGGGTACTCCTGCGCTGAAGTCATTGTTTCCAGGCTATCCAAGCGACGGGGGGCCGTCACCGCACGGTCATTCGGGTAGCAGAAGTCGTGCCAAGATCGAGATGTCGCCACCGTCGAATTCGGTCCACGGCGAACGCCAGGACGTGCTCGCCAGACCGCGGTAGACCGCGTCGACCCGACGTTGGAGGTCGGCGTCGCGCTCGTAGTGATCGCGTGCGCGAGTCGCGTCGGCGTCGGCCCGGGACTCGGCGCGTGCCATCGCAACCTCCGCGGGCACCCCGAGCAGGACCTGCCGGTCGGGCAGCGGTAATCCGAACCGCCCGAACTCGAGGTCGGCGACCCAGTGGACGACCTCACCATCGGCGTCCTGATGGAGCCGGGCAGCACTGTAGGCGGCATTCGACGCGACGTAGCGGTCGAGGATCACCACGTCGAATTCGCTTCGGGCAGAGCGGATCTCGTCGGCAGCGTCGGCACGGTCCAAAGCAAACAGCAGAGCCATCGCGTACACACTGTCGCGCAGGTCGCCGTGCTTGCCGTGCAGCGCCTCGGCTGCGATGTCGGCCGTCGCGGTACGGCCGTACCGAGGGAAGGTCAACTGCGCGACGCGTGCTCCGCGCGAGTGCCAGTGCTCGACCAGGCCGGTCACCAACGTGTTCTTGCCCGCCCCGTCGAGGCCCTCCACCGCGATCAGCTCGCCCACGACCTGCAGCATATAGAGCAGACCACCACAGCTGC
Organism: Gordonia sp. NPDC003422; assembly: GCF_053588675.1. Classification (NCBI taxonomy): domain Bacteria; kingdom Bacillati; phylum Actinomycetota; class Actinomycetes; order Mycobacteriales; family Gordoniaceae; genus Gordonia; species Gordonia sp. NPDC003422. The sequence goes on along the minus strand of NZ_JBSFQL010000024.1, from coordinate 74,607 downwards.
CCGGCGCGTCGATCACCACGGTTGCATCACGGAAGTGTCACCATTGGTGCATGAAGCCGCGCATCCTTGTCGTCGACGACGACGCCGCTCTCGCCGAGATGCTGACGATCGTGTTGCGCGGGGAGGGCTTTGAACCGTTCGTCGTCGGTGACGGCACCCAGGCCCTGACTGCGGTCCGCGAGATCCGGCCCGACCTGGTGCTGCTGGACCTGATGCTGCCAGGCATGAACGGCATCGACGTGTGCCGCGTGCTGCGGGCCGACTCGGGCGTCCCGATCGTGATGCTGACCGCCAAGTCCGACACCGTCGACGTGGTGCTCGGCCTGGAGTCCGGCGCCGACGACTACATGGTCAAGCCGTTCAAGCCGAAGGAACTGGTCGCCCGCGTGCGTGCCCGGCTGCGTCGCACCGACGAAGAGCCGGCCGAACTGCTGTCCATCGGCCCGGTCGAGATCGACGTCCCCGCCCACAAAGTCACCCGCGAAGGCGTACCCATCTCGCTGACCCCACTCGAGTTCGACCTGCTGGTCGCGCTGGCCCGCAAGCCGCGTCAGGTCTTCACCCGGGACGTGCTCCTCGAACACGTGTGGGGCTACCGCCATCCGGCGGACACTAGACTCGTCAACGTGCATGTCCAGCGGTTACGCGCCAAGGTCGAGACGGACCCGGAGAATCCCGAGGTCGTCCTGACAGTGAGGGGGGTCGGCTACAAGGCCGGCCCGCCGTGATCGGGAGACCTCGGCGACGCGTCAACAGCACCTTCGGACGATTCACTCGCGCAGCGAGCAGCCTGGGCCGGGCCTTCGGTCACATCTGGCGGCGGTCACTGCAACTGCGTGTGGTGGTCTCGACGTTGGTGCTGTCTTTTGTCGTGCTCCTGATCTTGGGTTTTGTGCTCATCAGCCAGATCACCGACCGCCTGCTCGACGTAAAACTCACGGCCGCGACCGAGGAGGTCGACCGCGCACGCGTGGCCGTCGAACGCGACCTCTCCAGCGGCGACGGCAACATGTCGGTGCAGAACCGGCTGCGGCAGACACGCTCGTTGCTCACCGACCGTGATGTCGACACCGGCGAGAGTTCGGGTGCGGTCGGCACCTTCGACACCGTGCTGCTGGTGCCCGGGTCCGACGCCGACGGCGCTCCGCCGGGCGTCGGTCCGACGTCGGAGATACCGCAAACGCTGCGGGACATGGTGCAGGGCGGTCAGGTCGCCTACCAGTACACGTCGGTCCCCACCGGGAGTGGCGGTTCGGAACCGGCACTCATCATCGGCTCGCCGACCAACGCGTCGGTTCCCGGTCTCGAGCTGTATCTCGTCTTCCCGCTGACCAACGAACAGAACACCGTCGACCTGGTCCGCGGCACCCTGCTCACCGGTGGCCTGGTACTGCTCGGGTTGCTGGCGGCCATCGCGTGGCTGGTGTCGCGGCAGGTGGTGATCCCGGTGCGGTCGGCGTCGCGGATCGCGGTCCGGTTCGCCGACGGCCGCCTCAAGGAACGAATGCCGGTGCGCGGCGAGGACGACATGGCGCGCCTGGCGATGTCGTTCAACGACATGGCCGAGAGCTTGTCCAAACAGATCACGCATCTCGAAGAGTTCGGTGGTCTGCAACGGCAGTTCACCTCCGACGTCAGCCACGAGCTGCGCACGCCGCTGACGACGGTCCGGATGGCCAGCGACGTGCTCTACGACGGCCGCGACGAACTCGACCCGGTGCGCAAGCGGTCGGTCGAGCTGCTCGACAAGGAGCTCGACCGGTTCGAGACGCTGCTCAACGAACTCCTCGAGATCTCCCGCCACGACGCCGGCATGGCGGAATTGGCGGCCGAACGCATGGACATGGCGATCCCGATCGATGCTGCACTGGCCACGGTCGGGCGCCTGGCCGAGGAGACCGGGACCGAGCTCATCCTCGACCTCCCCGCCGAACCGGTGATCGCCGAGATCGACCCGCGCCGCGTCGAACGCATCCTGCGGAATCTGCTGGCCAACGCCATCGACCACGGCGAACGCAAACCGGTGACGCTCACCATGCGCTCCGACGGTGATGCCGTGGCACTCACCGTCCGCGACCAGGGCATCGGCTTGCGGCCCGGCGAAGAGAAACTCGTGTTCAACCGGTTCTGGCGGTCGGATCCGTCGCGGTTCCGGCGGTCCGGCGGTACCGGTCTCGGTCTGGCGATCAGTATCGAGGACGCACGCCTGCACCAGGGACGTCTCGAGGCATGGGGCGAACCCGGCCGCGGCGCCTGTTTCCGCCTGACCCTGCCGCTGGTTCGTGGCCACAAGGTCCTGGGCAGTCCGCTGCCGCTCAAACCGGTCTCGAGCACCACCCGCACCACGGCCCGCACCGCCACGCGGACCTCGGGGGCGACCGATGACTAGGTCTCGTCTCATCGTCGTGACGATCCTGGCGATCGTCGGCGCGTTCCTCGCGGGCTGCGGCTCGATCCCGAACAACTCGTCGCCGCAGCCGATCAAGTCGTTCGAGCGGGAAGGCGCGACCGACGAGGTGCCGGTGCCCGAGCGCGACATGGACCCAGAGTCGCTGGTCCGCGCCTTCCTCAAGGCGACGGCGGCTCCGGAGAACGGTCATCGCGCAGCGCGGCGGTTCCTCACCCGCACGTCGTCCCAACAGTGGGACGACGGCGGCGACGCGGCCATCGTCGACGAGATCAGCATCTTCATCGACCAGCGCGACGAGGACTCGGTCAGGATGCGGCTCATCGGCGACAGCTACGGGACCCTGAGGTCCGACGGTCAGCTGGTGCCGGCGACCGGACGGATCGAGACCGCCATCAGCCTGGTGCTGGTCGCCGATCAGTGGCGCATCGACGGGCCGCTGCCCGACGAGATGTTGATCGATCGCGACCAGTTCGAGGCGTCGTATCGAGCGGTGTCGCTGTACTACACCGACCGCACCGGACGCCGTCTCGTGCCCGATCCGCGCTGGTTGTATGCCGGCCAGAACAACGATCCGACGGCCCTGGTGAACCTGCTCATCGCGGGACCGTCGGCCGACCTCGCGTCGGCGGTGGCGACCGGCTTCCCTGAGGGCGCGGCGCTGCGGGGTCCGGTGGCGCCGCTGGCCGGTGGTGGCGTGCGCATCGAGCTCACCGGGGTCACCACCCAATCGGTTCGAGACCGGACAGTGCTTGCGGCGCAGATCATCTGGACGCTCGCCGGCGCCAACGTGCCGGGCCCGTACGTCATCAACGCCGACGGCGGGGCGCTCGTGGCCGAACGCGCGTCGGGCTGGCAGACGACCGATGTGAAGGCCTTCGATCCGACGCTGATCCCGGCCACCGACGTCGGACTCAACATCATCACGGGTGGGTCGCTCCTGGCCGTCACGAACACCGGAACGGTGCCTGTCGCCGGGTCGCTCGGAGCGAGCCGAGCGGTGGCGTCCGCGTCGATCTCCCCGGATGGTCGTCGGGTCGCGGCGGCTCTCAACCGCGTCGGACCCGGTCCGCGGATGGAGTTCATGGTCGGCGACTACGGCACCAATCCGACCCAGGTGAGCACCGGCGCGTCGATCACCCGCCCGTCGTTCGGGGGAGACGCCGACACGGTGTGGGTGGTCGTCGACGGCCGGCCGATGCGCTGGACGCGCGACGCGGACGGCACCTCGATGGCGGAGGTCAACGCCGCCGCCATCCCCGCGGTGGCCCGCGGCCCGATCAACGAACTGCAGGTGGCCCCGGACGGGGTGCGGGTCGCGCTGCTGGTCGGCGGGCAAGTGCTGTTCGCGGTGGTGTCGACCAACGCCGACGGCGAGGTGTCACTGACCAGCCCACGCATCGCGGCCTACAACATCGGCAACCGGGCGGTGTCGCTGGACTGGGCGTCGCCGACGACGCTGATGGTCGCCCGGGAGGCGCCCGAATCCCCGGTGGTGCAGTTGTCGATCAATGGCACGCCTGCGGTCGGGCTGCTCAGCGGAAACCTCTCACCGCCGGTGCGGGCTGTCGTGGCCAACCCGACCACCGTTTATGCCGGTGACCAGCGCGGAGTGCTTCGTCTCGGCAGTACCAACGGGCAACCCGATCAGTACTGGACCGAGGTGGAGCCCGCGATGACACCGGGCGCGATTCCGGTCCTCCCGTAACCGTCGAAACCGATCCGCCGACGGTATGTCAGGTGCGACGATGCCAAGCATGACGTCGTCAACGCGAATCACCAGGCTCTCGTCGGACTTGTCGCGGCTGGGCCGGGAGTCGGAGATGCTCGACGCGATCGTCTCGATGATGAGCGCCGAACGCCTGGCCGCCCCGACCGCCGCCGGCACGCCGCGCTCCGAGGTCATCGGCCGGCTCGCCGACGACGGCTTCGCCCTGGCCGCGGCGGTCCGCTCAGCCCTCGGGGATTCGTCGCCGGGTGAGGGGTCGGTGTCAGACGACGTGTGTGCCCGCTTCCGCGAGGCGCATCGTGCGTTCTCCGACGCCGCGGCCGGATTGGGATCGGCGGCGCCCGACACGGTGGTCGCCTACGCGGACCTCGACCTTGCGCCCGGCGAGGTGGTACCCCAGCGCATCGCCGAAGTCGTTCTCGCCCACGACGCCCTGGACTCGGTGTGGACCATCGACGAAGCCGACCCGGACTCGGTGCTCGACGCACTGGACGCCATGGTCCGACGCCTCGAGCGGAGCGACGACATCCCACCGATCACGCTCGCGACCCTCGAGGGTGACCGGTGGGAGCTGTCCGGCGGTGGTCAGCGCATCTACGGAACCCGCGAGAGCCTCGCCCAATGGCTGGCCCGCGGCGTCGAAGGTGTCGACATCGAGGGCGAGGACCCGCAACTGCCGCGGTGGCACTGAGCCCCCGCCGGTGGCGCCACGATCACGCCGGAACGGCCGCCGCGACCGGTGTGTATTTCTCCCGGCGGATCAACCGTCCGGCCATCCGGCGCCGCTTGCACGCCTTGACGCCGGCGTCGACCATCGCGGGCGGCCCGCACAGGTAGGCGGAATATCCGCGCAGCGAGTCGAAGTCCTCGACGAGGACATCGCCCACGTATCCGCGCCGCCCGAATCCGTCCTCGCGGCTCAGGCACGGCGTGTATCGCATCCCGGGATGTCGGGCGGCGAGCGACTGCCAGAAGTCGACGTCGTAGAGGTCACCGCGGGTGCGCACACCGTGATAGAGGTGGACCTCGCGTGCGGAGTCCAGCTCGAGTGCTTGCAGCGCAATCGCTTTCAACGGCGCGAGGCCGGTGCCGCCGCCGAGCAGGATGATCGGGCCGTCGTGGTCGGGGTCGTGGACGAAGTCACCCCACGGTCCGCGGATCGCGATCGAGTGACCGTGTTCGAGAGAGTCGAAGATCCATCGATCGGTGGCCAGCCCGCCGTCGACCCGACGGATGTGGAATTCGAGTGAACCTCCGTCGCCGGGCGGGTTGGCCATCGAGTACTGCCGTACCTCGTCGGTGCCCGGGACCGTGAACTCGACGTACTGGCCGGCCGAATACTCGAGCGGTTGGTCGAGGTCCACGGTCACCGTGACGGTGTCGTCGGCGACCGACTCGATCCCGCTGACGATTCCCGCGACATCGCGCAGCAGGTGTCCGGGACCGCTCGCGGCATCGAGTGGCACTTCGATGCGGGTGTCCGACCGCGGCGTCGACTGGCAGGCGAGCACGAATCCGTTGGTTTGCTCCTCCGGCGAAAGCACGGTGTCCGACGGGGGCGGCGCATCCACGGTCCCGCACAACACCTTGACCTTGCAGGTCCCACACGTGCCCTGATTGCACGAGTTCGGCAGGTAGACGCCGTTGCGCAGGAAGGCGTCGAGCAGCCGCTGATCGTCGGCGCACCGCACGGTCTGCGTCGAGGACCCGACGACCTCCACGGAATGGGACGTGTCCATCGGTCAGACCTCCCAGGTCACGTGCAGCGACGTCGGGCCGCGGAATCCCCAGCCCCAGAATTCGACATCGGCGCTGGTGTCGCGTTCGAGATTCGGGATCGAGTCGAACAGTTCTTCCAGACCGATCCGGCAGACGTGGTTGGCGAAGTAGATGCCCGCGCACGCGTGGTTGCCCGCGCCGAACGCCAGATGCGGCAGCGGCGGCCGGGTCAGGTCGTAGGCCGACGGCGCGTCGTAGACGGAGTTGTCGTGATTGGCCGACCCGTACGACATCAGCACCACCGATCCTTCCGGCAAGGACACGCCGGCCACCTCGACGTCGGTGGTGCTGATGCGGGCGGTCGCCGACCAGATGGGCGACGTCCAGCGCATGCCCTCGGAGATCGCGCGCGGAATCAGACCCGGTTCGTCGACCGCCATCTCCAGCTGCTCGGGCCGGCTGAACAACCCCACCAGCGTCGACGCCATCGCGTGGCCGGGTTCCTGCATGGCGCCGAGCAGGTAGACGTACAACGTGGGATAGATGTACTCGCGATCGCGGGTCTTGCCCGGTTCCATCCCGTCGTGGAGCCAGTGGCTGATCGCGCTGTCGTCGGGGTGATCGATCCAGTGGTCGATCTTGGGGTCGACGATGGCGCGGATCTCGGCCTTCGCCTCGTCGCCCTCGGTGAATCCCTCGGGGTTGGCGAACTCGCCGTTCTCGTCGACCGCCGCGTTGGTGAACGACCGCGACAGCTTGTGGAACCACTCGCGCAGTTTGTCCGAGCTGACGTCCTGAAGTCCGAGCAGGTCGCCGAGCGCGCGCACCGACACCGGTTCGCAGTACTGCGCGACGAGCTCGGCCCGACCCTCGTCCTCGAACTCCTCGAGATAGCGGCGCGCGATGGGACGGACCAGGTCGTTGATCCAGCGGTCGACCTCCTGCGGCTGCAACGCGGGATCGACCATCGAGCGCAGATCGTCGTGGATGGGGCCGTTGACGCCGATCACCGCCGGATGCCCGAAGGTCCGACCACCGGCCTTGGTGATGATCGCCTCGAAGTCGGGGCTGGTGGCGATCTCCCGGCAGATCTCGGCGGTGCTGGCCACATACGAGCCCAGGACCGGGACGTAGGCGAGTGGGGCTTCTGCGCGCAGACGCTCGTAGACGGGGTATGGGTTGCGTTCCAGCTCGGTCATGGTGATGTCGTCGAGCCAGGAGATGGTCGCGGTCATGGTGTTCGACTCCTTCGGGTGTGGATCACATCGGCTGTGGTGGGGTCAGACGCTAGGGCCGCGGACACCGCGCGATCGACACCGATTGCGCGGAGGCTGTACACATCGCGCGAAAGAGTTGTGATCTGCATCGCATCGACGACCATCGATGCGGTAGAACACAAATACACGCCGGTAAGCCCACCGGCGGAAGCCGGCCCAATCAACCGGGTCGCACTGGGAGATCTGAACTACCGATGTCCACACCGAGCAGCCTCGTCGGAACCCAGGATTGGGACACCGCTCAGCGCGCGGTCGCCGACGCCTACTTTCCGCACGAGCTCGCCGCGCTCGACGGTCGTGCCGACGTCGACCTGACGATGCGGACGGTCGAGCTCGACGGCGTGACCATCGGGCGGCTTCGGTGGGGGACAGCGGTCTCCATCGCCTGCGAATATCCGGGCGCGTACGAGGTGAACATCCCGCTGTCCGGGCGTCTGCATTCGCGCGCCGGGCACGGCGAGCTGGTCTCGACCCCGGGCACCGGCACCGTCTTCACCGCCGACCGGGAATCGCTCATCACCAACTGGACGGCGGACTGCCAGGTCATCGGGGTCAAGTTCGACGCGGAGTACCTGGAACGCGAAGCCGACCGCGTCCTCGCGGCGCCACTGCGGCGTCGGCTGACGTTGCCCGACCAGATCAACCTCGAAACCGACGACGGCGCATCGTGGTTCGGGCTCGTCAAGGCGTTGTCGGCGCAGGTGCGCGAGCCGGGTGACCTGCTGGCCAACCCGCTCGTCGGACCGCAACTCGCCAGCGCCGTGACCACCGCCTTCCTGCTGTCGGTGTCCGACGCTGCGCCCGACGACGTCGGGCGACTGCGGCCCGGGATGGTCAAGCGCGTGCTCGACGCGTTGCACGACGATCCCGCCCGGCCGTGGTCGCTCGCCGACATGGCGGGTCTCGCCGGAGTGAGCGTTCGCAGGCTGCAAGAGGCATTCGCGGAGTTCGAGGAGACTACGCCGACCCGCGCGCTCGCCGACATCCGGCTCGAGCGGGCGGGTGCCGACCTCGAACGCGGCGGTGTCACCGTGGCCGACGTCGCCGCCCGTTGGGGGTTCAGCAGTCCGAGCCGGTTCGCGAGCGCCTATCGCCGCCGGTTCGGGGTGAGTCCCTCCTCGGTGCTGCGGGGGTGAGCCACGGTGGCCTCACGCCGCCGCGATCACCACAGCCGCCGCCACCTCGACCCCGACCGACGCCAGCACGTGCACCGATTCGGCGACCGTCGCACCGGTGGTCAGCACATCGTCGACCAGGATGACCGAAGACCCCGGACCCGGGCGTCGGGCGCTTGCCCTCAGTTGCACCGCGCCGCGCAGGTTGCGCGCCCGGTCTCGGGCGTCGAGGCCCGCGGAGTCCCGCGCGGCGCCCGCGGTGACGAGCATCGGTGCCACCGAGACGCGGGAGCCGAGCGCCTGTGCGGTGCGGGTGGCGATGGCCGACACGGGGTCGCCGCCGCGGCGTCGAGCCGACAGGGTGCGCGTGGGCGCGGGTACGAGGTGTAATCGCGGGGCGTCCGGGAGTTCGCCCCAGCGGGCGAGGGTGCGCATCGCGCGAGCGACCGACGACCCCAGGGGAATCACCAGGTCCCGTCGGCCGTGCTCCTTCAGCGCCAGAATCGCCTGCCGGTGCGGACCCCGGTATCGGCCGAGCGCCCATACCGGGATGCCCGGCGGCACTCGTGGTCGGCACAAGACGGGGTCGTCGGCCAGGCGTGCCGAGCACCGCGCGCACCACCGGCTACCCGGTCGGGTGCATCCGCCGCAGGTCACCGGCAGCACGAGGTCGGCGCCGGCGCGAAGTACACCGGACGCGCGTTGCGCGGCGCTCCCTGCCATGGATGCGACGGTAGGGCCCGTCGCCGGTTGGTCGGCGGAAGTGGAGCGATTCGACGATCGAACTGTGGACAGGTCCCGGTTTGTGAGGGCTTTCATCGTCCACGGTTGTCGACAAAACCCCGCGGTGGGTCGCCGACTCGACGGCGACACCCTTCTGAGCTGGGGAAGCACGATGGCGTCGTGCCGCAAAATCTAGGGGAAGAAGTTTCTTCCGCGAGGTTCATAGTCGTCCCCCAGAATTATCTGGGGGAGGACTCCAAGGGTAGGGGAGGAATTTTCGTCCCCTAGATTTTGTGGGCGCATAGGCCTGGGCGTCACGTTCCGTGGAACGCGACGGCCGACGACCGGTGACTGAGATCGGGCCTGTCAACGTCCGCTTCCGGGACATACCCGGACGACCATCGTCAGGGGCCCGATCCTGGCCACCAGCCCCGACCCCCAACCCTTCCCGGTGATCCGACGAGTTCGGTATCCAGTCGCTGACCGAAGGTAGAGGTCCCGTGTTCGGAGCGCGACGAATCGCTGACATGGGACCAAGGACCCGAGTTTCAAATCACGCCGCGCAAGGGCCCGCGAAACGTGGCCGGGAGGCAAACGACCGACTACGGTCAGAGGTAGAGCAGGTTGCCGGCGGGGGGCTGTTGTCCCCGCGGAGGCAACGATTGCGACGGCGCGGTAGGAGGTGTTGCCCCTGCGTATGGGTGCCAGCCGCTCGGCTGGCATGGCCACGATCCCCGGTAACGACGAATTCGTCAGTGCGACAACAGATCACGACGCTTCGATCGCCGCCGGGTGAACCACTCTGGAGGTAGTTGAATGTCAACAGTCATCCACCGTAAGGGCCAGCGCGAATCAAAGGTCGGCGACGCCCGGCCACCCGAGGAGACCTCGGCCGCCGAGCCCACCCGGACCGAAGATCCCTTCGATCCCAAGTTCGCCTACGTCCGTCCGCCCAGTTCGGACGGCGCCGACGAACCCGCCGAACCCACCGCGAAGGTCGTGTTCGCCGGCCGCAACGTCGAGATCCCAGACCACTACCGCATCTATGTGGGCGACAAGCTCGCCCGCCTCGAGCGGTTCGATCCCAGCATCTTCCGTTTCGACGTCGAGCTGAACCACGAACGCAACCGTCGGCAATCCAAGATCTGCCAGCAGGTAGAGGTCACCGCGACCGGCAAGGGGCCGATCGTCCGCGCGCAGGCCAGTGGTGAGAACTTCTACGCCGCACTCGAAGGCTCCCTGGACAAGCTGGAGTCGAGGCTGCGCCGCGCCAAGGACCGTCGGCGCGTGCACCACGGCAACCGGCGACCCATCTCGGTGGCCGAGGCGACCGAGATCGGCGCACCGCCGTTGCGCGACGATCAGCTGTCGGTGGACGGCTTCGTCGGCGATCCGGGTGAGGTGGAGAAGGTCACCGAAAAGACCTGGGACGACGGTGTTTCCGAGCACGAGCCCGGTCAGGTGGTCCGCGTCAAGGAACACGCTGCGGTGCCGATGACGGTGGATGACGCGCTCTACGAGATGGAACTCGTCGGGCACGATTTCTTCCTCTTCCACGACAAGGAAACCGACAAGCCGTCGGTGGTGTACCGCCGCCACGCATTCGACTACGGACTCATCCGTCTCGCCTGAGACGGGTAGGCGACCCCGTCTCGGATGTCTGATCGACTCCGATCAGCATTCGCTCAGGGGGCCTCGGTACCATGGGATCCGGCCTGCGCGCACGCGTAGGCCGGATTTCGTATGTTGGCGACATAGTGAGGGACTCGATCCACGGTGCTGAACAAGCTGCTGCGCGTCGGTGAAGGCCGAATGGTCAAGCGACTCGATGCGATCGCTTCGCACGTCGAGGCGCTGTCGGATGAGACAGAGGCGCTGACCGACGCCGAACTGAAGGCCAAGACCGACGAGTTCAAAGAACGGCACGCCGACGGCGAGTCGCTCGACGAGCTTCTGCCCGAGGCGTTCGCCGTCGCCCGCGAGGCCGCCTGGCGCGTGCTCGACCAGAAGCACTTCCACGTGCAGATCATGGGCGGCGCGGCGCTGCACTACGGCAACATCGCCGAGATGAAGACCGGTGAGGGTAAAACCCTCACCTGTGTGCTCCCGGCCTACCTCAACGCACTCTCGGGTGACGGCGTGCACGTCGTCACCGTGAACGACTATCTCGCCAAGCGCGACTCCGAATGGATGGGCCGCGTCCACCGCTTCCTGGGCCTCGAGACCGCCGTCATCCTCACCGGCATGAGCCCCGACCAGCGTCGTGTCGCCTACGCCGCCGACATCACCTACGGCACCAACAACGAGTTCGGCTTCGACTATCTGCGCGACAACATGGCGCATTCGCTGGAAGATCTCGTCCAGCGCGGCCACAACTTCGCCGTCGTCGACGAGGTCGACTCCATCCTCATCGACGAGGCCCGCACCCCGCTGATCATCTCGGGCCCGGCCGAGGGGTCGAGCAAGTGGTACGTCGAGTTCGCGCGGATCGCCCCGCTGCTCGAGCGCGACGAGCACTACGAGGTCGACATCAAGAAGAAGACGATCGGCGTGCACGAAGCCGGCGTCGAATTCGTCGAAGACCGCCTCGGCATCGACAACCTCTACGAGGCCGCCAACTCGCCGCTGGTCAGCTACCTGAACAACGCGATCAAGGTCAAGGAGCTCTTCCACCGCGACAAGGACTACATCGTCCGCAACGGCGAAGTGTTGATCGTCGACGAGTTCACCGGTCGCGTGCTCGACGGCCGTCGGTTCAACGAGGGCCTGCACCAGGCGATCGAGGCCAAAGAGGGCGTCGAGATCAAGGCCGAGAACCAGACGCTTGCCACCATCACGCTGCAGAACTACTTCCGCATGTACGACAAGCTCTCCGGCATGACGGGTACCGCCGAGACCGAGGCGGCCGAGTTCGACCAGATCTACAAGCTGGGCGTGCTCCCGATCCCCACCAACAAGCCGATGATCCGTAAGGATCAGACCGACCTCATCTACAAGACCGAAGAGGCCAAGTTCGCGGCCGTCGTCGACGACATCACCGAACGCTACGAGGCCGGCCAGCCGGTGCTGATCGGCACCACCAGCGTCGAACGTTCCGAGTATCTGGCGCGTCAGCTCAAGAAGCGCGACATCCCGCACAACGTGCTCAACGCGAAGTTCCACGAGCAGGAAGCCCAGATCATCGCCGAGGCCGGCCGCACCGGCGCCATCACGGTGGCCACCAACATGGCCGGTCGCGGTACCGACGTGGTGCTCGGCGGCAACCCCGACATCATCGCCGACACCCGTCTGCGCAAGGCCGGACTCGACCCGGTGCACACGCCCGACGAGTACGAGGCGGCATGGGAAGAGGCCATCGAACTGGCCCGCAAGGAAGCGTCCGAGGAAGCCGAAGAGGTCAAGGACGCCGGCGGCCTGTACGTCCTCGGCACCGAACGGCACGAGTCGCGCCGCATCGACAACCAGCTGCGTGGACGGTCGGGGCGCCAGGGCGACCCAGGCGAATCGCGGTTCTACCTGTCGTTGGGTGACGAACTCATGCGGCGCTTCAACGGCGCGGCACTCGAGGTCATCATGAACCGCGTCAACCTGCCCGACGACGTGCCCATCGAGGCCAAGATGGTCACCAAGGCCATCCGCAGCGCGCAGACCCAGGTCGAGCAGCAGAACTTCGAGGTCCGCAAGAACGTCCTCAAGTACGACGAAGTGATGAACGAGCAGCGCAAGATCATCTACGGCGAGCGTCGCAAGATCCTCGAGGGCGAGGATCACGGCGAGCAGGTCAAGCAGATGATCGACGACGTCGTCGGCGCCTACGTCGACGGCGCGACCGAAGAGGGTTACGCCGAGGACTGGGATCTCGACGAGCTGTGGAGCGCGCTGCGCACGCTGTACCCGATCGACCTCGATCCCAAGGAAGTTGTCGGGGAGACCGAATACGGTGAGCGCGACGACATCTCGGCCGAGGAACTGAAGGAGACCCTCGTCGAGGACGCGCGCGCGGCGTACGACAAGCGCGAGAAGTCGATCGACGAACTCGCCGGCGAAGGCGCCATGCGTCAGCTCGAACGCAGCGTCCTTCTCGGCGTGCTCGACCGCAAGTGGCGCGACCACCTCTACGAGATGGACTACCTGCGCGAGGGCATCCACCTGCGCTCGATGGCTCAGCGCGACCCGGTGGTCGAGTACCAGCGCGAAGGTTTCGACATGTTCAGCGGCATGCTCGAAGGGCTCAAGGAAGAGACCCTCGGCATCCTCTACAACGCCCAGGTCCAGACCCAGCCCGCCGAGCAGCCGCCGCTGCCGTCGGCCGCGGCGCTGCGCGAAGCGGTCCGCGGTGCTTCCGCCGAATCGGGTACCGCAGCACCGGACCTGAGCAAGAAGGCGCCCGCCGCTCTGCGGGCCAGCGCGGCCGAGAACGACGATGTCCCGATGACCTTCTCCGGACCCAGCGAGGGCGGCGGAACCGAGATCCATTCCGAGGACGAGGAACTCGCCGATCCGGCTGTCGAGTCCGCGAGCCGGCGCGAACGTCGCGCCGCGGCCCGTGCGAACGCCAAGAGCAGCCGACCCAAGCCACCGAAGTCCCGCAAGAAGCGCTGACCACCTGGCTCTGAGCCGCGAAGCCTCCACCGCTCCTGAGGTGCCGTCCGCTCCCTGAGGTGACTTTCGCTCCTGAGGTGTGTCTTCCGCTCCCTGAGGTGCCCGAGGCGCCAGCCGAGGGCCTCGAAGGGCTGGTGAGACGACAATGTCATCTCACCAGGGGTAATCGCGGCTTCGGTGAAAGTCTCGGAACTTTTTTTCGCAGAAGAGGGAACCGGATCGGTACCTGCTGCGTCCGATCTTGTATGGAGACCCGAATCCGCATTCAGCCGGCACCCCCGTACGAGCACACCGGAGCGATGGTCGGCGTTGTCGACGCACCGGTCCGTCGACCCAAACCCGCTCGACCCAAACCCGCTGCGCCCGCCCGCAGCGCGATGGTGACGGCGACCCGGGAGGCCAGACAGTTCGCCATTCTGTCCGCGCGGATGATCTTCGAGGTGATCGACCGCCGACGCGGTATCGCTCAGCTGGGCGGCATGGTATCGCCCGCGATCGTGGAGCAGGTGTCGGTTCTCTTGCGCCACAACGTGCTCCGATCGTCCGATCCCACCGTCGGGACGGCGATGCAACGGGTCCATGTGCAGTTGCGTGACACCAGCACGGCAGAGGTGTTCGGTTCCTTCGCCGTCGGCGGTCGGGTCCGCGCATTCGCCGGCCGCGCTCAGCGACTACCGTGCCGCCTTCGGTCCAACGGGCCCACGCAGCCAGGCCGGCTCGGAAAGGTCGAATACCGCTGGCAGCTGGTCGAGTTCACGCTTGCGTGAGTGGCCCACTCACAGACCCGCACCCGACGGCGACACCAGGATCTTCACGGCCGTCTCGTTGTGGTGGATCAGGGTCTCGAATCCCTCGTCGATGAGGTGGTCGAGTCCGATGCGGCCGGTCACGAACGGTGCGAGATCCACCTTGCCGCTCTCGACGAGGTCGATGACGGCGGGATGGCTGTTGACGTAGGCGATCGTCCCGCGCATGTCGATCTCCTTGAGCACCAGCTTCTGCATCTCCACGCTGCCGGGGTGGCCCCAGATCGACACGACCACCAGCACTCCGGTCGGCTTCAACGCGTCGAACAGGGTGTCCAGTGCGGGCTGCACCGAGGTGCATTCGAAACCGACGTCGGCTCCGTGTCCTTCGGTGAGTTCGTTGACGCGCGCGACGACGTCATCGGCCGTGGGGTCCAGGACGTGGTCGGCAACCTTGGTGTCCAAGGCCTTTTGGCGCCGCAACGAACTGGGCTCGCTGATGACGGTGGTGAGCCCTTCGGCCTTGCAGACCGCCGCAGTGAGCAGTCCGATCGGGCCGGCGCCGGTGATGAGCGCGGTGTCGCCGGCAGAGGCGCCGCTGCGCTGGAAAGCGTGGAACCCGACCGACAGCGGTTCGATCAGTGCCGCCTCGTCGAGTGGCACCTTCTTCGAAACGCGGTGTACCCAGCGCCGTTTGACGACGATCTTCTCCGCGAGACCGCCACCGCAACCGCCGAGCCCGATGAAGTTCATGTCTGCCGACAGGTGATAGTCGTGGCTGTGGGGTCCGGTGTCGACATCGTCGCGGATGATGTACGGCTCCACCACCACGTGGTCGCCGACCGCGACGCCGTCCACGCCGTCACCCACGGCGTAGACCACACCCGACATCTCATGACCGAGCGTCACCGGCGCGCTCTCATGGCTGATGGGCTGTGGATGACCGGCCGGCGGGATGAAAATGGGGCCGTCGGAGTATTCGTGCAGATCGGTGCCACAGATGCCGCACCATGCGACGTCGATCCCGACCGTCCCGGGTACCACCTCCGGCTCGGCGATGTCCTCGATGCGGATGTCTCCCCGGTCGTAATAGCGTGCCGCGCGCATGGCAACTCCTTCGGTGATCACCGCGTCGATGCCGGACGCCGATGTCCGGCGGCGGTACGTCGAGCACACTCGCTTGCCGACGGCCTCGCAACGGTTGCACCGGGTTGCAAGCGACCCCCGGTACCGGGGCGGGGTGCGGTAGTGTCCCACTAGGATCAGCGGAGTGGTGAACCGTCTCTCTCCGCGCGACGCGATGTTCTACTTCCTCGACGAGTCGCGTACGACCACCCACCTCGGTGCGTTGCTCATCGTGACACCGGAGCGGGCGACGGCAACGTCCGACGACGCCGACGCATCACACCCGCCCCGGCCGGCGCTGGACTACTCGAATCTGGTCACGCTGGTGGAGAACCGGCTGCAACTCGTGCCTCGGTATCGGCAGGTGGTGCGTGAGGTGACACTCGGCCTGGCGCGGCCGGTGTGGGTCGACGACCGCGACTTCGACATCAACTTCCACATCCGACGCTCGGGCCTGCCACGTCCGGGTGGTCCTGCCGACCTCGCCGACCTCATCGCCAGGGTGATGTCGCGACCACTCGACCGCACCCGACCGCTGTGGGAGATGTACCTCATCGAAGGGCTGGCCGACGGCAAGCTCGCGATCCTCACCAAATCGCACCGCTGCCTGCTCGACGACGACGGCGGCAACGAGATCAGCGAGGTCATCTGCGACGAGGGGCCCGAGTCGGTGCGGCTGCCCGAGGAACTGTGGATGCCGGGGTCGCCGCCGGGTGGCACGCGGCTGTTCGTCGGCGCGCTGGCCGAGGCGCTGTCGCGTCCGGGTGATCTCGTCGACACCGTCGTCAACGGAAACGGGCTCATCTCCGAGGCGAGAACGGCGGCGGGAACATCGGTGCGACGGATGGGCGCGCTCGTGCAGCAACTCACCGATTCGGCGCCGAGCAGCCCGCTGAACAATGGCGGAACCTCGACGCGGATGTTCACCACGGCGTCGGTGTCGCGGCGCGGCTGCGCCAAGGTGGCGCAGCGCTACGGATGCACCGTCAACGACGTCGAGTTGGCGATCGTGTCGGGGGTGATGCGCCGGTGGTTGTTGTCCTTCGACCCCGCGGCGTCCATCTCCGACACCGTGCGCGTGGTGGTTCCGCTCTCGGCACGCGACCCCGGTGTGGAACGCAAGATCGAGACCGATCCCGGCTGGATATCCGTCGGGAAACCCAGCTTTGTGACGGATCTTCCAGTGGGAGAAGCGAATCCGGCGGTCCGGTTGGCGCAGGTGGCCGGGTTGGCGAATCGGTTCGCGCAGTCGTCGCGGCGCGTGAGCCGCGGACCCCGACCGCTCTTCCCCGAACTGGGCGTGGTGCCGTTCCCGGAGTTCAGTTCGCGCGCATTCCGATCGCTCAACAGCCGCGCGTACAACGTGCCGATCGCGATGGGATCGGCCCCGATCGCCGACCGCTTCCTCCTCGGGCACCGCGTGCAGGAGATGTACGCCGTCCCGATGCTGGTCACTCAGCGCGCGTTGGCCATCAGCATCGTGGAATACGGCGACAACCTGCAGTTCGGTTTCATGTCCGACCGCGGCGTCATCGGCGACCTCCCGGCCATGGCCGACTATGTTGCCGAGTCCTACGACGAACTGGCCTCCACCACGTGACCGCTGACCGTGCGTCCCAAATCGTTGACCGTGTGCAAGAACAAGGAGCTGACCGCCGATGAGGGTGTACCTGCCCGCCACGCTGACGATGTTGATGGAGCTCAACGAGACGGGGGAGTTCCGCGCTCTGGGCGGAACGGGTTTCGCGTTGACGCCCGCGCTGCGTGAGTCCTATCTCTCCGGCGACGACGAGGAGCTTGCGGAGGCGGCCATGCGCGAGGCCGCCCGGGCATCGTTACGGCTCCTCGCCGGCGAGGCATCCGAACCCGGAGACACCGAGGCCGACGCCGAACTCGCCGACGACGCGTCGACCACCAAACCCGGTGACACCCCACGCCTTCCGCCGCGTCGGGCGGTGGTGGCCGTCGACGTCGCCGACGTGAAGCTGCGCCCCGACCTCGACGACGCCGTCGTGAAGATCTCCGGACCCGTACCGCTGTCGGCGATCGCGTCGGTGCACGTCGACGGGGCCGACGCCGAGGACAAGGTCCGCGCTGCCGTGGTGGTCATCGACGCCGCCGACATGGGCGACCTCGACGCGGAGCTCGCCGTCGGAGATGTCGAGGATTTCGATCTCGCCTGGTACGCGACGCAAGAACTGCCGTTCCTCCTCGAACTGTTGTAGATATCCCACGCACCAGGATCGCTAACCTACGGTTCCGTAGGTTATGGTTTACCCATGGGTTTTCTGGAGCGATTCGAGGAGCCGGTCGCAGACGTCGCGGCACGTAGTCGTGCGGCGCACTGGGCGCGCGCGGCATTCACGCGGATCACCACGCCGTTGTTGCCCGACGACTATCTGCACCTGGCCAATCCGCTCTGGTCGGCGCGCGAGTTGCGCGGCAAGGTCGAGTCGGTCACCCGGGAGACCGAGGACACCGCGACCATCGCGATCCGACCAGGCTGGGGCTTCTCGTTCGACTACGCGCCCGGCCAGTACATCGGCATCGGCGTGCTGATGGAGGGCCGTTGGACGTGGCGGTCGTACTCGCTCACCTCGACCCCGCACACTTCGGCGTCGGACAAGACCATCTCGATCACGGTCAAGGCGATGCCGGAGGGATTCCTGTCGTCGCACCTGGTCAACGGCCTCACCCCAGGGACCGTCGTGCGACTCGCGGCACCACAGGGCGAGTTCGTCCTGCCCGACCCGCTGCCGGAGAAGATCCTGTTCGCCACCGCGGGCAGCGGCATCACGCCGATCATCTCGATGCTGCGAATGGTGCGACATCGCAAGCAGCGCACCGATATTCGCCTCATCCACTCGACTCCGACCGCCGACGATCTACTCTTCGCCGATGAACTCGCCGAGATGGCAGACGACGGCACCGTCGACCTGCACGTCCAGCACACCCGGACCGACGGGAAGGTCGACGCGGTGCGTCTCGCGCAGCTGTGTCCGGACTGGGCCGAGCGCCAGGCATGGGCGTGCGGCCCGGGTGGGTTCCTCGAAGTCCTGGCCCAGATGTACGACGACGCGGATGTCGCCGACCACCTGCACATCGAACGCTTCGCCTTGGAGCGCGGCCACGTCGGCGCGCAGGGCGGCACGGTGACGTTCGCCCGATCGGGCAAGACCGTCGAGGCCGACGGTGCGACGACCCTGCTGGAGGCAGGGGAGTCCGCCGGCGCGATCATGCCGTTCGGATGCCGGATGGGTATCTGTCAGAGCTGCGTGGTGATGGTCGAGAAGGGTTGCGTGCGCGACCTGCGGTCGGGCGTCGAACACGTGGAGGGGGAGCGCATCCAGACCTGCGTGAGCGCGGCCGCTGGGGACTGCACGCTCGACGTCTGACCACTCAGTCGGTCATCTGACCTGCAACATTCCGATCCAGCCTGCCCATCCGTACCCGAGGGGATAGGGTGGATTCGATGCGTGCCGAGATTGCCAAATCACAGGAATCGCAAGTGCCGGTCCTCACGGACGGTGAGGTGACACTGCGCTCGCATGTTCCCGCCGACATAGATCGCATGGTCGAATTGGCCGCTGATCAGGCGAAAATCCGTTGGACTCCCATCCCTGCCCCATACGGACGGTCGGCTGCCGAGCGATTCGCGCTGGAGTACGCGCCACAGTGCTGGGCGTCGGGCAGCGAGATGGTGTGGGCGGTGGACGTCGACGGTCGCTTCGCCGGCACCGTCGACCTCGCCGGCGAGGGCGTTCTCAGTCACCTCAGCTTCGACCTCCATCCCGACGCGCGCGGCTGGGGCATCATGCGACGCGCCGTCTCGCTCGCGGTCGACCACGCCTTCACCGAGGCCGGCAAGGAAGTGGTGCGCTGGACATCGCTTGCCGGCAACATCGACGCGCTACGCGTCGCGCACGCGTGTGGGTTTCGGCTCGACGCCGCGATCCCCGACGGTGTGGAGCTGCGTGGCGAGCCGCACGCCGCGTGGGTCGGCTCGCTGCGCAAGGACGACGATCGCGAGCCCAAAACCACTTGGCACGCAGACACTTTCGACACCGAGCGGTTCCGGTTGCGGCCGCTGGAGGAGAAGGACGATCCGCGTATCCGGGAGACGCTCGACGACGCCGATTCGCGAAAGTACCTCTTCGCCCGTCCCGACCCGCTGCTCGACGAACACGCCGCTGCCGAACGAATCCGCAAGTGGTGGACCGCCGCGTGCGGTCAGACGTGCACGTGGGCGGTCGCCGACAAGGACTCCGACGAGTACTTCGGTGACGTGTCGATCTTCGAGATCAACGAAGTGACCGGTGCCGAGATCGGTTTTTACACCCATCCCGAAGCGCGGGGCAAGGGAGTGCTTCGGGAGGGTATGGCCGCGGCCGTCGACCACATCTTCGACGTCATCGGCCTGCGACGACTCACCCTGTTCGCGGCCGCCAGCAATGCGGGCAGCCGCAAGCTCGCCGAGGCATGTGGCTTCCGCGAGTTCGGTACGCAGCATCTCGCCGCCCGCTCCGACGGCATCTTCGAGGACCTCGTGGGCTACGAGCTGTTCCACGACTGGCGCTGACTCGATTCGGCGACCGCTTTCTGAACTGGGGAAACACGATAGCGTCGTGCCCGCAAAATCTCTAGGGGAAGAGTTTCTTCCCCGGGTTTCATAGTCGTCCCCCACGATTTTCTGGGGGAGGACACCAAGGGTCGGGGACGAAGTTTCTTCCCCGACTTTTTGTGGGTGCATGTTCCTGGCGTCGCCGTCGGCGGAACGCGACGGCCGACAATCGGTGACTGAGATCGGGCCCGTCAGCGTCCGCTTCCGGGACATACCCGGAGGACCACCGTCAGGGGCCCGATCCTGGCCACCGGCCCAACCTCCAACCCTTCCCGCCTCCATGATCGTCGCCGTCGGCGGGTGGGTCCGTGACCCGAGGAGTTCGACGGCGGGCCCCTGACCAGCACCAACGTGTTCGCTCCCGCCTGCTCGTTGATTAGGCCGAGGCACTAACGGCCAACGCCGTATGTACGAGTCACCACGCAGCACTGATCTACGGCACTGATGCATGCTCGCGATGGTCGCCGCCCGCCGCCGCATCTCCCGAGAGTGTGTGACGCCTCACACCGCCGATCTTCTCCCAACGATTCGCTGGACTCACTTGTCGCGAATAACCTACGATTGCGTAAGTTACGGAAACGTAGGCGTAAGTGAACTCGGCGAAGGGACATTCGATGGCGATCACCGACATCCCCGAATACGCACACCTGTCCGACTCGGACATCGAAGCGCTCGGCGCGGAACTCGATGCCATTCGGGCCGACATCGAAGCGGATCGGGGTGAGCGCGACGCTCGCTACATTCGCAACACCATCCGCTTCCAGCGCGGCCTCGAGCTCGTTGGCCGTGGGCTGATCTTCGGTTCCACCAAGCGGTCGGCGTGGTGGGCCGGTGCGGCCACGCTCGGCGTCGCGAAGATCGTCGAGAACATGGAACTCGGCCACAACGTGATGCACGGCCAGTGGGATTGGATGAACGATCCCGAGGTGCATTCGACGACGTGGGAGTGGGACAACACCGACCCGTCGGCGCACTGGAAGCACACCCACAACTACATCCATCACAAGTACACCAACGTGCTCGGTATGGACGACGACGTGGGTTACGGCCTGCTGCGCGTCACCCGCGACCAGCGGTGGCGACCGTTCTACCTGGGCAATCTCGCCTACAACACGCTGCTCGCACTGGCCTTCGAGTACGGTGTCGCGGCCCAGCATCTCGAGCTCGGCAAGAAGCGCAAGACCCCCGAGGCCAAGGCGGAGTTCCAGCGTGACCTGCGCGACGTGGGCACCAAGGTCGGCAAGCAGATGGCCAAGGACTACGTGGTCTACCCGGCGCTCGCGGGACTCGTCGCAGGACGTGGCGACCTACGACGCGGACGCCATGCGTTCCGCAAGGCGGCCACCGCCAACATCATGGGCAACGTCATCCGCAACGTCTGGACCAACGCCGTGATCTTCTGCGGCCACTTCCCCGACGGCGCGGAGAAGTTCACCAAGCGCGACATGGACAACGAGACCCGGCCCGAGTGGTACCTGCGGCAGATGCTGGGCAGTGCCAACTTCCACTCCGGGCCCGTGCTGGCGTTCATGTCCGGCAACCTCTCGTACCAGATCGAGCACCACATCTACCCGGATCTGCCGAGCAACCGGCTGGCCGAGATCTCGGTGCGGGTGCGCGCGCTCTGCGAGAAGTACGACCTGCCTTACACCACCGGGTCGTTCCCGCTGCAGTACGCGAAGTCGTGGCGCACCATCGCCAAGCTGTCGCTGCCGGACAAGTACCTGACGGCGACCGCCGACAACGCACCCGAGACCGCGTCGGAGCGCCGCTTCAAGGAGGGTCTGCCCGAGGGCGTCCGCCTGGCCTCGACCGTCGACCCGTCCACCGGCCGACGCAGCGGTCTGCGGTCGGCGATCGCCGCGCTGGCCCAGGGCCGTCGTGGGCGTCGCACTCGCCGGATCGCCGACGCGGCCGCCGCCGTCGAGCGCCGCGAAGCAGCCTGAGTGTCGCCGGACAGATCCCGCAGATTGGGATCGGGTGTGTGACGCGCGCATAATGGGTGCCAATGGCGATCACTGACATCAACGAGTACGCGCACCTCACCGACGCCGACGTGGAGGCGTTGGGTGCCGAACTCGACGCACTCCGCCGCGAGGTCGAAGCGGATCGGGGTGAGCGCGATGTCCGCTACCTACACCGGACGATCCTGGCCCACCGTGCGCTCGAAGTGGTCGGACGCCTGGCCCTGCTGGGCAGTCACAAGCGGTCGCTGTGGCTGCTCGGCACCACGGCGCTGTCGCTCTCGAAGATCATCGAGAACATGGAGCTCGGCCACAACGTGATGCACGGCCAGTGGGATTGGATGAACGATCCCGAGGTCCACTCCACCACCTACGAGTGGGACATGGTGTGTGCGGCTCCGCACTGGAAGCACTCGCACAACTTCATCCATCACAAGTACACCAACGTCGTCGGCATGGATCACGACGTCGGCTACAAGATCCTGCGCGTCACGCGCGACGAGGAGTGGGAGCCGCGCCGCCTGTTCCAGCCGCTGTTCAACATGATGTTGGCCGCGAGCTTCGAGTGGGGTATCGCGCTGCACGACCTCGAGCTCAAAGAGGTCATCAAGGGCGACAAGCCCAAAGAGGTCGCGATCCCGCAGATCAAGGTGTTCCTGCAGAAGGCAGCCAAGCAGGTCGGCAAGGACTACATCCTCTTCCCGCTGCTGTCCGGTCCCAACTTTCGACGCACCCTGTCGGCCAATCTGACCGCCAACCTCGTACGCAACCTGTGGGCCTACGTGGTCATCTTCTGCGGCCACTTCCCCGACGGCGCAGAGAAGTTCACCGTCGAATCGCTGGAGAACGAGACCCCGGGTCAGTGGTACCTCCGACAGATGCTGGGCACCGCGAATTTCAAGGCCGGCCCCGCGATGGCGTTCTTCAGCGGCAACCTCTGTTACCAGATCGAGCACCACCTCTACCCCGACCTGCCGAGCAACCGGTACGCCGAGATCGCCGAGCGCATCAAGGATCTGTGCGACAAGTACGACCTGCCCTACACCACCGGATCACTGATGGTGCAGTACCTGCAGACGCTGCGCACCATCAACAAACTCGCCCTGCCCGACCGCTTCCTCATCGCCACCTCCGACGACGCCCCCGAGACCGCCTCGGAACGACGCTTCGCCAGCATGCCCAACGCCGGCGGACTCAAGACCGCGATCGCCGAGCTGCGCGCCCGACGCCGAAATCGCAAGCGCCGCTAGGGCGAACCGCCACTCCCTGCTGGTTGAGTAGCGTCGCGCCAGCTTGCGCCCTTCGATACGCTCGCAAGCTCGCTACTCAGGAACCGCCCGACGCGTATCGAAATCCGGCGAGATCACCATGTCCGAAACAACATTCACGCGCTGAACCGCGACCCCCGCACCGCGACGCTCGCCGCATGACGGATACAGCCCGCCGCCACCACGATCGATGCCAGCGCCACCAGCGCGAGTTCCGCTGTGATCCAACGTAGTTCGGGGATCTCCGTCGGCTGCAGACTGCCGAGCACGATGTAGAGGGCACCCGCCGTCGCGGTGGCTCCGACAACCAACGCGGGCAGAGCTGCCCGCCATTCCAGCCGATGCTTCTCCTCGATCAGTTCGGCGCGCCAATCGGTCCCGGACGACGCACCGTCGTTGACGAGCGCACTGAGCAGGAAGTATTGCGGATCCCGACGGGGCGCGCCTGCTCGTCGCACAGACATCGACCACCCGGCGAGCGCCAGGAGCGCGATGGTGACGATGACGAGCAGGGCCATACCCACCACTCAACTCGTGTCTGAGCTGCTGTTCAACCCCCGCAGCGCCGCCAACTCGGACGCATGTTCGGCGTGATCATTCGCGACGTTGCGTCGCTGCTGGTCCGGCGGGTCCGCGGTGAGTATCGAGCCCGTACCGGGTGCACCGGCGGAGCCGAGTTTGTTCATGCGCTTGGGCAGGGCCACGCCCTGGTAGGGGAGTGGGATCGGGTGACCATGATCCCCAGAAGGATCGTGACGGACCGGGCCGAGGGGCTGGTGCACCTCGATGTACTCACCCTGCGGCAGGCGTCTGATGAGGCCGGTCTCGATGCCGTGCGCGAGAACCGCGCGGTCGCTGCGCTGCAGCGCCAACGCCCAGCGGTAGGCGATGAAGTACGCCAGCGGCGGCACCACGATCAGGCCGATACGACCCATCCACGTCGTCGCGTTCAGCGAGATGTGGAACTTCAGCGCGATGATGTCGTTCATGCACGACAGCGTCAGGATGATGTAGAACGACACCGCCATCGCACCGATTCCGGTGCGCACCGGGACGTCACGCGGACGCTGCAAAAGGTTGTGGTGCGCGCGGTCGCCGGAGAGCCGCTTCTCGATCCATGGGTAAATCATCATCGAGATGAACACCGCGCCGATCACCAGCACGCCCCAATTCGACGCGGGCACAGTGTATTTGCCGAGATACAACTCCCACGCAGGCATCAGTCGGAGTAGTCCGTCGGTCCACATCATGTAGATGTCGGGCTGCGATCCGGCCGACACGTGCGCCGGGTTGTACGGTCCGAGCACCCACACCGGGTTGATCTGGAAGATGCCCGCCATCAGCGCCAGCACACCGGTCACCATGGCGAACATCGCGCCGCCCTTGGCCGCGAAGACCGGCATGATGCGCACGCCGACAACGTTCTTCTCGGTACGGCCGGGGCCGGGGAACTGGGTGTGCTTCTGGTACCAGACCAGCGCGAGGTGCGCGCCGATCAGCGCCAGGATGATGCCCGGAAGCAGCAGCACGTGGAGGACGTAGATGCGCGGGATGATGATCTCGCCAGGGAAGTCACCACCGAACAGCGCCCAGTGAATCCAGGTGCCGACGACCGGCAACCCGAGAGCACCTGCGGTGAGCGCGCGAAGGCCGGTGCCCGAGAGCAGGTCGTCGGGGAGCGAGTAGCCGAAGAAGCCCTCGAAGAGTGCGAGGATCAGCAGGAAGCAGCCGATGATCCAGTTAACCTCACGCGGACGCCGGAAGGCGCCGGTGAAGAAGATGCGCAGCATGTGGATGATGATCGACGCGGCGAACAGCAGCGCGGCCCAGTGGTGGATCTGCCGGACGAACAGGCCGCCGCGCACCTCGAAGGAGATGTTCAGGGTGGTCTCGTAGGCCTTGGTCATCATCACGCCGTTGAGCGGTTGATAGGCGCCGTCGTAGATGACCTCGCTCATCGACGGGTCGAAGAACAGGGTCAGGTAGACGCCGGAGATCAGCAGGATGATGAAGCTGTAGAGCGCGACCTCACCCAGCAGGAAGGACCAGTGCGTCAGGAAGACCTTGTTGACCTGCCGACGCATGCCGGCGGCGAGGTGATACCGCGAATCCGCCTCGTCCAGTTGACTTTTCGCACGATCAGATATCGCCATGTGGCCTCATCTCCGAGGTTGCCCGGCGTCTATTACTACAACCGATAGTAGGCCCTTTGGCCCTGGATGGGAACCCCCCGATGGTGTAGCGCCCGCGGAGGGCGCACACAGATCTCCCATTTACACAGGAGATCTTCGGTGTAGATGGGAGTTTCGTGTGTGCCCAAATTTTGGACCGATAAACCTCTTGCCCTGTGCATGAATGCCGCCTACTCTGTCATCTCGTGCCTTTCGCCGACCACTCGTCGAGCTCGAGGCGAAAGTTGTTTGACAAGTGAATCTTTGAGCGGCATGGCGCATAAGCCGGGGTGACCCGGTGAAAGGCGGGTGACATCCGTCGCCGGGGAAGCCCGGTACCCCATGCACTCCGAGCCGGAACCTTCACCCCAGGGTGGAGGCAACGTCGAAGCGATCTGATGGCGCAAGCCGGGAGAGCCAATCGGTGACCCAACACCTGCCGGGTGTTGTTCAGTAGCGACGAATGTTGCGGCGAGGGAAGGAATATCAGTCCGAGATGGTCAGTCGAGGGCGTATTCCATGATCGCGGACACGGGGCGTGGCGGCCTCGAAGAGGCAGGAGAGATCGAGTAGGACCGACATCCGAAAGGTCGAGGGTGTGCGGCATTCTGATCCCAAAAGGATTGGAACCGCGCGGAAGAGCACATCCTCAGTTGTTCGACAACTAGCTCAAATGGCAGAGCAGTCGATTTCAGATCGGCAGGTTGCTGGTTCGAGTCCAGCGTGGTCTCATCCCACAAAGCGAAAGCCTCTTCCCGACGACAACGCGACAGTGTCCTAATCCCCGACCTCCCAGGAGGAATCGGGGCGCACGCCGAACCCGCAAGGTTCGACGCGCGTTCACGCGCCGGTAGCGGTAGCGGAGAGACCGGCCAGTCTCTCTTCGACGCGAAAGCGGTGGAGAAGCGGTCGTCGTAACGCGTGGTGCCACGTCACGGCACTGGACATGGTGGATACCGTCGAGAGGCGGTGGACACGCCGCAAACCCTGGCAGGGAATACGGCGCGCAAAAGGCCACCGGCAGTGGGGAAGTAGTCTCATTCCCCGCACCACAAACGTTGATCCACCACTGCCCGATTCGAGCCGCTTCCGCTCCCTGAGGTGCGAGGAGCGCAAGCGACGAGCCTCGAAGGGCTGGTGACACGACGATTTTCACTCGCCATGGGCTTCGAGGCTCGCGTCTCAGCCGGCGAAGGCCGACCTACAACGCCGGCCACACGATGTCGACGCGCGAGAGCGGGTCGACCCGTTTCGTCGCACGCCAGATCGGCGTCGTATCCGGTTGTGTGGCATAGAGTCCGTGGGCCGCGGCCACGACGCGATCGTACTGCGATGGCCAGTTGATCGACTCGGCCAACTCGTCGAGTCGGTCCCGACCACGCCCGAGCGCGCGTCCGATGTGGGCAGGGTCGGGCAGCAGGTCGGATTTGTTGGTGTTGCACGACGAACACGCGAGCACGAGGTTGCTCAGTCCGTCGAGCCCGACGCGCGACCATGGCAGTACGTGGTCGACGTGCTGTCCGCTCGCCAACCGCGCTGCGCAGTAGAAACATTCGCGTCCGAATGCGTCACCCAGCACAAACCCGGGTTTCTGCAGGGCAACTCGATCGGCGCCGAACAGGTGGTGGGCGAGGTCGGGTTCGTCGTCGAACAGTGCCCGGTTCATCCGCCGCACATCGTCGACCCAGGCCAGCTGGAACGCGGGCTTCACAAGCGGGGCCAGTCGCGCCAGCGTGAAACAGACGCCCGGATAGAGCTCGATTGCGTTGTCGTGCTGGGTAATCAGACGCAGCGAATCGGTTCCCAACCACGCGTCATCGTAGAGGAAACACTCATGTGTCGACCCCACTCGCTGCAGCAGATGAAGCGGATAGCGCACCAGATTGCGCTTGACGACCAGCTTCTCGGTCTCGTAAACCGCAGGTGCGCGGGTGGCCGCGGTCTCGATTGGCGTCTCACGAAGATTCGACGACGCGACCGCCGCGCGCAACCGTGACACCGCCGCGAAGACCACACCCCGACCGTCATTGGACTGCCGCAGTACCTCTCCGTCGAGCGGCCGGAGTTGCCGCCAGTACAGGTCCATCACGCGGTGGGCGAGGTCGTCGAGGTCGATCGACACGGCGGCCTCGGGATCGTCGGGCACCGATTCGACGGCGAGATCGAGCAGCGCGACCATGACGGCCAGCTTGTACGTCGCCGTGCGCTGCCCGCCTTCGAGGACAGCGACCAGCCGCTGTCCCAAGGTCAGCGGATCGGTCGGCGCCACCAGCCGAGTCTAACGACGGACCGAGCATGTTCAACCTCGACCTCAGCTTGATGCGCGGCTTCGACGACCGGCCCACGACGGCACCGTGCCGAGCAGCGGGATCGTGCCGGCGTTCAGCGACGTCGTCGGCGTCTTCCTGGGGACTGGCGACATCTAGCGAGCCCGCATTCACCTACCCTCTACGCATGCCGCCGCGCCTTCCTGTCCGCTTCGACACCGAGGAGCTCTACGAGCTTTACGATCCGGGCGCGGTCTCGCGGGGTACCAAATACGCGACGGAGGGCCGAATCAGCGACCTACGGTGGTCAGGGGACGGCCTGCAGGCCGTGGCGCGATGTGCCGGCTCGGGTGGGCGGTACTACCAAGTGGTCGCCGACTTCGACGATTTCGAGGACTACATCTCGTTCGTGGGCACTCTCTGCACCTGCCCCGTCGGGTACGAGTGCAAACACGGGGTCGCGTTGTTGCTCGCGGCGCGGTCGCAGTCGTCAGGAACCGGCGAGCTCGCATTGCCCTTCGACGAACTCCCGTCATTGTGGCGGTCGATGCTGTCCGAACTGGCGAGGCCGGCGACACCTGGAGTTGAGGAGGTCGCGCCCTTGGGCATTCAGTTCGAGCTTCCCAAACCCGAGCCCTGGCAACCCACGCCGTCACCGATCATGCGGCTCGTCACCATCGGCAAGCGGGGTACATGGGTGCGCACGGGCGTCAACTGGCGAGAGGTCAGCGATCTGCACAGCGCCCAACAGTTCGCTAAGGCCCAACAGTTCGGTGAGACACAGGTCGCGGCGATCCGGGCGATCCACCGCGCCGTCAGCAACTCCTACGCCGACAGCACCATCATCCTGGCCGCGACTCCTGCCGACATCTGGGATCTGCTCGCCGACGCGCGGGACGCCGGCGTGGCGTTCGTCGCGCACAAGTCACTCGATGCCGAGGGCGTCGAGTTGATCGACACGTCTCGACTCGGCCTGCAGGTGCTGCGCGACGAGGGCGGTGTCTGGGTGCAGCCGCGCGTCCAGGTCGGCGGCGAGGCATGGCTCGACGGCACGCGGGCCGCACTGTTCGGCGATCCAGCACACGGTTTGTACGCGTTCCGCGGAACGACGATGGTCATAGGCCGACTCGACCCCTCGCCCGCGTGGCACACCTTCGAGACCCTGTTCAGGACCGGCGGAGTACAAATCCCCGACACCGATCTCGAAGAGTTCGCGTCGGACCTACTGCCGACGCTCGCCGGCCAGTTCCCCATGATCGTCGACGACGGCGCTGTAGCTCCACCCGAGGTCGACGGCCCACGCGCGCTGCTGCACATCAACTGGAACGACTTGGGTTCGCGGGTCAACTGGCGAATCGCCTACGACGTCAACGGTCGACGACGCGAGTTCGAGATCGGTGTACCCGCCCCCGCCGCCTTCCGCGACTCCGACGCCGAAGACCGGCTCCTCGACGAGGTCCGACCGTGGATGGAGCGCGTCGCCGAGTACTGCGGCGCGTGGTACGAGCAGGCGCACGCATACGCGCAACTCAACGCCGCTGATTGGCGCACATTGGTGTCGGCTGAGGCGGACGAGGCGATCGGAGTGCTCAGTCATCGCGTCCTCGCGCGCGGATTCCTGTACACGCGTGTGGAAGCCGCCGTCTTGACGGCGGAACTGCTCGACGCGCTGCGCGAAGCCGGCATCGAGGTGGAGGTGACCGGCAGCGACTCCGACGAGTTCCGCGCCGCCGACAGCACCAGCATCGCCATCACGAATGACACCGCAGCCGAGAATGATTGGCTCGACCTGTCGATCACCGTCGATGTCGATGGACGGCAGGTGCCGCTCGTGGACGTGCTGCGGGAGGTGGCGTCCGGGGCCTCGCACATGCTTCTGCCCGATGGCACCTACTTCCGCCTCGACACCCCCGAACTGCGCAAGCTTGCCGACCTCATCGAAGAGGCGCGTGCGCTCGGCGAACTCGACGGCACCCGCGTCAGCAAGGCGTCGTACAACGTCACACTGTGGGAAGAGTTGCTCGAACTCGGTGTCGTCGACGAGCAACTCGCCACCTGGCAGGAACGGTTGCAGCGCATCGCATCTGCGCGACTTCCCGAACCCGCAGACCCACCGGCGACGCTGCACGCCGAATTGCGTGACTATCAGGCGGCCGGCCTGGACTGGCTGCGCTTCCTGAGGGAGACCGGACTCGGCGGCATCCTCGCCGATGACATGGGCCTCGGCAAGACGGTCCAAACGCTGGCGCTCATCGCATCCGCCGTCGAAGAGCGGCCCGACGCGACGTTCTTGGTAATCGCGCCGACCAGTGTGATTAGCAACTGGGTGGCCGAGGCGCAGCGCTTTGTGCCCGACATCGGTGCGGTGGCGATGACGGCCACCGGTGCGCGCTCGGGTGTCGACGTCGCAGAGTATCTCGCCAGAGGCCGGATCGTGGTCACCTCGTATGCCTTGCTGCGGCTTGACTTCGACGCGCTCGACAAGATCGACTGGACCGCAGTAATTTTCGACGAGGCGCAGTTCGTCAAGAACCACAACAGCAAGGGTCATCAATGTGCCCGACGCCTGGGTGCGCAGATGAAACTCGCCATCACCGGCACGCCCATGGAGAACAACCTGATGGAGTTGTGGTCCCTGTTGTCGCTGACCGCACCCGGACTGTTCCCGTCGCCCAAGGCATTCACCGAGCACTTCGCCAAGCCGATCGAGAATGGCTCCGAACCGGACCGACTTGCCGTGCTGCGCCGACGAATTCGTCCGGTCATGTTGCGGCGCACCAAGACCCAGGTGGTCGCCGACCTGCCGCCCAAGCAGGAACAGGTGCTCTCGATCGATCTTGTTCCCAAGCACGACAAGCTGTATCAGACGCGCCTGAATCGCGAACGCCAGAAGGTGCTGAAGCTGATCGACGACTACGACGAGAATCGATTCGCCATCTTCCGCTCGTTGACGATGCTCCGACAGCTGAGTCTGCACGCCGGGCTGGTGGACGAGAAGCACGTAGACGTGGCGTCGGCCAAGATCGAGTACCTGGCCGAACAACTGCCGGAGCTTGTTGCCGAAGGGCATTCGGCCCTGGTGTTCAGCTCCTTCACCGGGTTCCTCGGCCTGATCGAGCAGAAGCTGACCGAACTCGGCATCGAGCACAGCTATCTTGATGGCAGCATGAGCGCCCGCCAACGCGCCGCGGCGATCAAACGATTCACCGGCGGAGAAACCAAGGTATTCCTGATCTCATTGAAGGCGGGCGGCTTTGGCCTCAACCTGACCGAGGCCGACTACTGCTTCGTGTGCGACCCCTGGTGGAATCCCGCCGCCGAGGCCCAGGCCGTCGACCGCGCCCACCGCATCGGTCAGACGCGCGCCGTCACCGTGTACCGGCTCGTGTCGGCCGGGACGATCGAGGAGAAGGTGGTCGAACTCCAGGACCGCAAGCGCGACCTGTTCCGCGCCGTCGTCGACGACGGTGACCTCTTCGGCTCCGCCATCACCGCCGACGACGTGCGCGCCCTCCTCGACCCACCCCGCTGATCGAGCCACCCCCCGCTGATCGAGCCACCCCCGCTGATCGAGCCGACTCCGAGCCGCTAGGCGAGGCGTCGTGTCGAGATCACTCGCCACCAACCACAAACCACAAACCCCGACAAACCCGACACATCCCTCCGCCGATTGAGCACACTGGACCTATGAGCAGATCCGATGTGGTGGCGATCGTGCAGGCCGGCGGTAAGGGTTCGCGAATGGAGGTGCTGACCGACTCGCGTGCCAAGCCGGCGCTGCCGTTCGGCGGGAATTATCAACTCATCGACTTTCCGCTGTCCAACCTGCACAACAGCGGGATCGACGAGGTGTGGTTGTGCCTGCAGTACGAGGCGCACTCCCTGCTCGAGCAGGTGGCCGGCGGTAGGCCGTGGGACCTGGATCGAACCCGTGGCGGTCTGCGGTTCGTGCTGCCCGAGCAGACGAGCGAACCGCAGACCGAAGACGGATTCGCCACGGGCAACGCCGATCTGCTCTACCGGATCCGTGACCACATCAGCAGGCGATCACCGGAAGCGGTCATCGTGATGAGCGCCGACCACGTCTACTCGCTCGACTACGACGACGTCCTGGCGACCCACCGCTCTTCCGAGGCGGAATGCACAGTGGTGACCACCCGTTGCCCCCTGGACGAGGCCGCCGCGCACGCCACCGTCCGCTCCCGCAGGGACGGCACCGTCATCGGATTCGATTACAAGCCAGACAAACCCACGACGGGGGTCATCGCGGCAGAGATCTTCGTGTACCGCCCCGACCTCCTCGTTGATGCGCTCGAAGAACTGGTGTCGCGTACGCACGTGCAGGCCGACGACGACTCCGACACCGGACTCGGTGACTTCGGTGAGCACCTGCTTCCGTGGTTCGTCCGCCGCGGAAAGACGGTGGCACACAAGATGTCGGGCTATTGGATCGACGCGGGCCGGCCGGAGACGTACATGCAGGCCCATCGCGATCTGCTCGACGGCACCATCGACCTGGACGATCCCGAGTGGCCGATCCTCACCCATCAACCCCAACGCGCTGCTGCCCGCATCGCCGATGGTTCGGAGGTCGTCGACAGCATGATCAGCAACGGGGCGCATATCCTCGGCGCCGTTCGACGCAGCGTCATCGGACCTGGAGTGATCGTCGAGAAGGGTGCGACGGTCAGCGATTCGATTGTCTTCGGCGACACAAAGATCTCGGCCGGTGCCACCGTGTCCTGGTCGATCCTTGATCAGAACGTCGTCATCGGTAGCGGTGCGACCGTAGGTGGTCACCCCCGCACCCGACCGGTACCCACGAAGAAGATCACCATCGTCGGCAAGGGTGCACGTGTCACCAAAGGAGCCAAGGTTGCTCTCGGCGAACGACTCTCGGTGTCGTCGAGGCGAGCTCGGTGAAACCACCGGTTGCTGCGCAGACCCAGGAATGATACGCATGCGCGGTGAGTTTAGATCAGTCCGATACGAGAACCCGGGCGTCGGCCCCTTGCCGGAAGCCTCGCAGCGGACACTCACGCGCTGGTGAAGGCCGCAGACGGACTTCTCAACTACTGGCTGGGCCCGGCTGCCTGGGATTGGCAGACCGATTCCTCCGCCACGATCGCGTCATCGAGTGAGCTGATCCAGCGTCTCCACGCGCTCGGCGACGACCAACGAGATCTTCTGCTCCCGGACGTGACCGGCCCGTCCGATCCGCGGCCCCACGAGCCGACGCCAACGCTACGAGCTCGCCCACTTTGACGTGGCCATCGAGTCGATGGAAGTGTGGCTGCGCGCCCTGGCGAGAGCATCGTCGCCCATCGGGATCTCTCCGCGAAGACGTTGGGCGACAACGTCGATAGGCCTCTCGCCGATCCGCTCCAGCAGTGGGTCGACGGCGCCAACACCGCTTGGGACGACATGGACGGAATACTGGCGGTCACCCGGATCATCGTCGGCAACTATCGTCACGCCGAGGAAGTGAACTTGCGCATGTGGTAGGGGAGGTAAGGCGGATGACACGTGCTTCCCCGCCGGAGCTGATCGCGTTGACGGAGGAGCGCGTCATCGGCGGATGACACACTGTGCTGTCCACAGGCGCCATGAAGGCCTGTGCGCTTTCTGGTTGGGCCTGTAATGTCAGCGAAAGTGTTCCGCGGCTGAACGTGGACGGTGCCGGGTTGGGGGAGTTACGTGGACGACTACACGCTCGATGACATGGCCGCCGATTTCCCCGCTGACAAGCCGGGCGGACCGTTGGCTCCGCTGATGTCTCGAGCGGGCGATCAAGGCGGTGTGGTCCGGTTCTCGACGGAAGACTGGGACGGGCGCGCGAGAACCGCGGAAAGCGCTGCGGACTTGTTGCAAGATGCAATTGACAAGCTGGATGCCGGACTCCGCAACAACTACTTTGGCGAGTGCGCCGAGGGTCAGCAGATGTACTCAAAGGTGAAGTTCGGTATTGCCAACTGGCGATCCGACCTCGTAAGTCAGAAGGCAGAACTGAAACAACTTGCCATCGAATGCCGTAGAGCGGGACGCTCGCTCGACGGGACCGACGGAGACGCCTCCCGGGATCTGCGTACATGACCATCTTCCACACCCGAAACCTTGCGTCGTGGTGTCTTGTTGGTGCTCTAGCGATCATGGGTATCGCGAGTTGCGCGGTTGATGGTACGGCGGTTGGTGAAGGACCAGTGGTTGCGCGGCAGCCGTCAATGACACCGAGCATTCGACAAACCGACGATGCTGGCCGGCTGCTGCCATTCACAACTGTGTTCCCAAATCGATGGAGCACAAACAATGACGGCACTGCGTATGAGCCGTGTACATCTGCAACGGACGCAATTCTGATCTCACAGGGACTCGACCCTGCCTCAGCTCGAGATGCAGCGTCGGCGGATCATCAGACAGTGCGTGGTTGCCGGTGGGCGATCGCGAATACGCGTCGGTCATCTGTATCGCAGCACGTGGGCAACATGGCAGGATCCCGATCAAAAGGTCTGGACGACTACAAGGCATTGAACAACGACTTCAATTGGTTCCCCGATCAGGTGATCGACGGGCGAACAGTCGGACTGTTCTCACTAGGTGCTGACGACTGTGCAACCATCGTGGTCTCTGGCAAGGCGTTCGTGTTCACTGATGCAACTCTTGACCGCGATGACGAGAACATCGCTGAAAACTGCCGCGTTGCACTTGCTTTCACCCGCGCAACCATCAGCCAGATCCCCCGGTAGGTTAGGCGACACCAAACACCCTGTGTCCAGTTCGATCACCCGGGTGCTACAGCACACAGATTCTCCAAGACGACACAGGGTGTCGGCACATCAGATCCAGCAGCGCGTCAGAGCCGCGTCACCGATAGATCGCCGTCCTTGTACTGCGACCGCAGGCGCTTCTTGTCGAACTTGCCGACGCTCGTCTTGGGCACCGCGTTGATGACCGTCCAGTTCTCCGGGACTTGCCATTTGGCGACCTTGTCGGACAAGAACGCCTGCAGGTCTTCGACTTTCGCATCCGACCCCTCACTGAGCACGACGGCGACCAGCGGCCGTTCGTCCCACTTGGCGTCGGGCACACCGATGACGGCGGCCTCGATGACGTCGGGGTGACCCATCACCGCGTTCTCCAGGTCGACAGACGAGATCCATTCGCCACCGGACTTGATGATGTCCTTGGTGCGGTCGGTGAGCGTGAGATAGCCGTCGGGAGTGATGGTTCCGACGTCGCCGGTGCGCAGCCAGCCGTCGTGGAACTTCTCCGGCGCGTCGACACCGTAGTACGAGCCGGTGATCCACGGTCCGCGAACTTCGAGCTCGCCGATGCTCTTGCCGTCGCTGGGCACCACGTCGCCGAGGTCGTCGACCAGGCGTGCCTGCACCGACGCGGGGAATCGGCCCTGGGTGTAGCGGTAGCGCCACCGCTCCTCGCCCTCGGTGCCGGCCGGGGGTCGGGCGACTGAACCGAGCGGCGAGGTTTCCGTCATGCCCCACGCGTGCAGCACCTGAACCTCGTGGTCCTCCTCGAAGGTGTGCATGAGCGACGGCGGGACCGCGGAACCGCCGATCAGCACGTCGTGCATGCACGAGATGTCCTGCGGGTTGGCCTCCAGATATTGGTGCAGGCCTTGCCAAATCGTCGGCACCGCCGCGGCAAACGTCGGCTTCTCGGCGGCGATCAGCGCGGCGAGGGGTTCGGGCTGCAGGAACCGGTCGGGCATGATGAGCGACGCGCCGATCATGAACGCCGCGTACGGCAGACCCCACGACATGGCGTGGAATTGCGGCACCACCGCCAGCGCCCGATCACCCTGCTTCAGGGCAGGTCCCTCGGTGGTGCACACCTGCATCGAGTGCAGGTAGATCGAACGATGGGAGTAGGCAACACCTTTCGGGTCGCCGGTGGTGCCCGAGGTGTAACACATCGCCGCCGCCGACCGTTCGTCGACCTCGGGCCAGTCGAACTCGGTGGGCTGGTCGGCGATCAGCGTCTCGTAGGCGTGCACCTGCACGCCGTCGGGCGCCTCGACGCCCTCGGTGGACTCACCGGTGACGATGATGTGTTTGACGGTGCCCAGCTCCGGCAACAGCGGGTTGAGCAGTGGCAGCAGCGAGGGGTCGACGATGATGACGTGGTCCTCGGCGTGGTTGGCCACAAAGACCACCTGTTCGGGGAACAGTCGGATGTTCAGGGTGTGCAGCACCGCACCCATCGACGGCACCGCCAGGTAGGCCTCAAGGTGTTCGGCGTTGTTCCACATGAAGGTGGCGACGCGTTCGTCGCCGGTGACGCCGAGTCCGCGCAGTGCGTGTGCGAGCTGTGCGCAGCGTCGTCCGGTCTCGTCATAAGTCTGACGACGCGACGACGTGCCCTGCCAGGTCACCACTTCGGCCTGGCCGTGGACGGTACTGCCATGCCGGAGCAACTGGGCGATCGAGAGGGGGGTGTCTTGCATGGTGCTCAGCATTGAGTGCTCCTGGTTCGTGACGTGCGCGCCGGTCGAGGCGCCGCATCCATCCTGGCATCGCGGAGCAACCTGTGGGGTGGGGTTTGCGAATCGGACACGCTTGCGCCGTCCATTCGTCCCGGATGAAGAGAATGTCGACCGAGAAGCCGCTCGTCAGGCCCCGAGAACCCGATATGGTCGACGTATCCGGCGACGGTCGATCAGCGGAGAGCGACGACATGGACACACAGACCGAGTGGTTTCGATGAGCGCGCCCGGGGCGGGCCGCCCGATGTCGCAGGTGCCCGAGGCGCTGACCTCCCGCCACCAACTGACCGCAAGAGTCCACCGCGGGGCGCCGGTCCTGATCCTGGACCTCGACAGCACCATCGACCGGTCCGATCTCGAGCTCGTCGACGATGTGCGCGAGCAGATCGTCCGGGTGGTGCAGTTCTGTCCGGTGGCGGTGATCAGTGCACACGACGCGGAGGATCTGCGGAATCGCGTCGGCGTCGACGGCGTCTGGTACGCCGGTGGCGACGGAGCGCAGATCGTCGGACCCGACGGTGACGCTGCGGCCGGAGACGCCGCTGATAGGGGCGCTGGCGTCCGACGCCTACTCGAGGTCGTCGGAGGCCAGGGCACTCTGCCGATCTACCTCGGCGACGGGCCGGCCGCGGAGTCGGCCTTCGACGCGCTGCCGTCGGAGGCGATCAGCGTGGTGGTGCGTTGGGTGGAGGACGACGACCGTCCGACCGCTGCTCAGTTCGTCGTCGCCGGTGCCGACGATGCGCGCGAATTGCTGGAGCGGCTCGCCGACCTGCTCGGCGCTGCCCGCGACATCGACGCCCCGCCCGACAGTCCGTGGTCGGTGACCTACGACGGCTACGATCCGGCCGCCGAACAGTTGCGAGAATCGTTGTGCACCATCGGCAACGGGGTGTTCGCCACCCGGGCGGCCTCGCCCGACTCCCGCGCAGGCGACACGCATTATCCGGGCACCTATGCGGCCGGTGTCTTCAACCGCTTGGAAGATCAGGTCGCCGGCCACACCATCGACAACGAGAGCATGGTGAATCTGCCGAACTGGTTGTCGCTCACCTTCCGGATCGACGACGGAGCGTGGTTCGACATCGATTCCGCAGACCTGCTCGACTACCGGCAAACGCTCGATGTTCGGCGCGCAATCCTGCACCGCAACTTCCGGTTCCGTGATGACGAAGGTCGGGTCACGGAGGTCAGCGAACGCCGCTTCGTCGCCATGCACCTGCCGCACGCATGTGCACTCGAGACGACGATCACGCCGCACGGATGGTCGGGCCGCGTCGAGTTCCGGTCGCTGCTCGACGGAGCGGTCACCAACTCGCTGGTGCCGCGGTATCGAGCGCTGGCGAGTACGCACCTTGAATCGGTCGCCGCCAGAGAAGTGGCCGACGACTCGGCGGTGCTGTCGGTGCAGACCAACCAATCACGTGTCGGGGTCGCAATGGCCGCCCGAAACACGCTGTGGCGCAGCGAAGAATCCGTCGAGGGCGAGTATCGACTGGTTCACGAGAACGACGGTGGCGACCGCATCGGGCACGACATCTCCGTCGATGTCGTTGACGGACAACCGGTCACGCTGGAGAAGATGGTCACGGTATTCACCAGCCGCGACCCCGCGATCTCCGAACCGGCCGACGAGGCCACCCGATGGCTGGGCCGGCTGGGGCGATTCGACGAGCTACTCGACGGGCACGTCCTGCGGTGGGGCACCTTGTGGGATTGGTTCGACATCGAATTCGAGGGTCGAGGAGACGCGCTGCGCATCGCCCGATTCCATCTGTTGCATGTCCTGCAGACGTTGTCGCCCAACACCACCGATCTCGACGTCGGCGTCCCCGCGCGCGGCTTGAACGGTGAGGCCTACCGTGGCCACATCTTCTGGGACGAGTTGCTGGTGTTCCCGGTGCTGAATCTGCGGCTACCGGCGCTGACCCGGTCGTTGTTGCGCTACCGATACCTCCGCATGCGAGAGGCGAAAGCCGCCGCGGCCGAGGCCGGGCACGAGGGTGCGATGTTCCCGTGGCAGTCGGGGAGCGACGGCCGTGAGGAAAGCCAACAGCTGCACCTGAATCCGGACTCCGGGCGCTGGAATCCCGACCCCAGTCGCCGCCAGATCCACATCGGCATCGCGGTCGCCTACAACGTCTGGCAGTACTATCAGGTGACCGGCGATCTCGAATTCCTCGTCGATTCCGGCGCCGAGATGCTCGTCGAGATCGCCCGCTACTACGCCAGTCTCGCCACCCTCGACGAGGCGAGCCGCCGGTACGCGATCCGCGGCGTCATCGGGCCCGACGAGTTCCACGGCGGTTATCCGGACAAGCCCTACGACGGCGTCGACAACAACGCCTACACCAACGTCATGGCGGTGTGGGTGATGCGACGCGCCTTGGAGGCGCTCACTCTACTTCCGCTGCAGGTACATTCCGACCTCACGCAGCAGCTGGGTCTGCACGTGCAGGAGACGTCGCGCTGGGAAGACATCACCACGCGGATGACGGTGTGCTTCCACGACGGCGTCATCAGCCAGTTCGAGGGCTACGAGAAGCTGGCGGAACTGGATTGGGACGGCTACCGCGCCAAGTACGGCAACATCTCTCGGCTCGATCGCGTCCTGGAGGCCGAGGACGACGACGTCAACGCATACCGCGTCTCCAAGCAGGCCGACGCGCTGATGCTGTTCTACGTCCTGTCCAACGATGAGGTCCGAGATCTTTTCGAACGCTTGGGTTATCAGCTCTCCGACGACGACATCCGACGAACCGTCAACTACTACATGGCCCGCACCTCACACGGCTCGACGCTGAGTAGGCTCGTACACTCCTGGATTCTGGCGCGCAGCAACCGGGCCGAGGCGATGGAGTTCTTCGACGACGTGCTGCGTTCGGACATCAACGACATCCAGGGCGGCACCACCCCCGAAGGCATCCACCTGGGCGCGATGGCCGGCAGCATAGACCTCCTGCAGCGCTGCTTCACCGGCCTCGAGACCCGCGGCAACCGCCTCATCCTCCGTCCACATTGGCCCGATTCCCTTGGCGCACTGGACTTCGCCATGTTCTACCGCGGCCACCGCCTGCGCCTTCGCGTCAGCGGCAAAGAAGTCCAAGTCACCGCCGCCGCGGGCGCGCAGGCGCCGATCGAGATCGAATGTCGCGGGCAGGTCGAACAACTCAGCCCCGACGGCACCGTCCGCCTCGGCTGACGACCGCACCACTCTCCGCACCCACCGCTGGTCGAGCCGACTCCGAGCCGCTAGGCGAGGCGTCGTGTCGAGACCACCTCTCCGCTCCCTGAGCCTGGATCCGTGGAGAACCCCTTCCGGTCCCTGAGGTGCGAGCGGAGCGAGCCGCGAAGGGCTGGTGAGACGACATCGTAAGCCCACCAAAGGCTTCGAGGCTCGCAGGCTCGCACCTCAGCCAGCGGGGGCGCCCCAATGGCGGTGACCCTTCAAGGTAACCCCGCCTTGTCGAACTCCTGCTGCAGCCGTGGTCGGCGGCGGTTGTCTTCCCGGAGGTCGGCGATCAGTTCGTCGACATCGGTGGCGCGATCGGTGCCCTTCGCGATCGTCCGCATCCGCTTGAGGTACCGCGCGGCCGCCTTGTAGTGCCCGACTCCCGTGTACTCCAACTCGGCGTCGACCAACCCGACCAGCGGGTCGAGAACGGCAAGCTTGTCGATCTTCTCGTACCGCTTGATGAGGTCGAGCCAGAGTGAGTCATCGGGCGAAAGGCGCAGTGCGCGTGCCTGTTCCCAGGCTCGACGCGGGTCGTCGAGGGTGAACAGACTGAAAGCCACTGCGTCCCGCGGCTGGTCCGACAGCGTCGCGGTCACCTCGGCGGACAGCGCCGACCACTCGTCACCGGCAGCTCCATACAGTCGGCTGGCGGTCGTCGACGACGGCCACCGTCGGAACACCTCGGTGCGTGCGGCGAGGAGGTCTTCGGGTCGGTGGGCGGCGAGCAGGTTGCACCACGTTTCGGACGCGGTCAGCGCCTGATGCCCTTGGTCGTGCAGCGACGCGCGATGCGCCCAGTCGATCGCGAGGTCGTATTCACCGATCTCGGCCAGCGCCTCGGCGGTGTCTTCCAACCAGGCCGCTCGCTTCTGATCGCGCGCGTGCGTCCGGATGACGGCGTCGAGGTCACGATCGAACACGGCGAGCCGACGGTCGTTGTACTCCAACCTGGATCGTTCGTGACGATCGGGGTCGCGCCAGTCGTCGGGAGGGGGCGGCGGGGAGATGCCGGCCCGGATCGCGTCGAGCCGTGTGCGGTAGCGCGCCATTCCGACGTCGCCGAGCGCCGGCGCGTAGGCCACGGGATCGATGGTGAAGAAGTCGCACCTGTTGTGAAACTGGAAGTCGATCATCCAGTCGACGAGCTTCGCCGGCGCGACACCCGCGCGTTCGGCGACGGTGGGGTGCAGGGCGAGCAGCCGGCGGATGGCGCCGCCGATGATGCCGCTGGAATCGTCGGCACGCATGATGAGCGTGAGCGACGAGGCGAGCGCTTTCTGGGTGACAGCGAAGACGTCGGCGGGATCGTCGCCTGTTGCGGCCTCCTCGAGAATGTCGACCGCCTCATGCATCTGACCGCCGTGTGCGTCGGCTGCACGCCACCTGTGCAGGTCGGCTCGGGTGCGGATGAGCGGCAGAACGGTGTCGGCGAGTTCGGTCACCTCACCATTGTGGATGAAGCCGTTCACTTCGACGCAGACTGTCGGCGCCCCTTCGTAGCGTGAGCCTCACCAGGTCATCTCCGATGACCGCCAGCAGGGGAGGGTGCCATGACCGACGCTGATCTCAACGACGCCAACTGGAGCAGGTTCCGAGGACAACTGGCGCGCAGGTTGGTGACACTCAAGCGCGACGAGTTCGTCGAGATCCACGGCGCAAGCCAACGTAGCCATACGACGCTCGTATTCACCCTGACCGGTTCCGGGCGTATCCGATGCGCGGTCGACGGGATGGCCCTCGGACCGTTCTGGCCGCCGGCGGATGCGTCGATCGGCCGTGCGCAGGTCACAGCGCTCGACAGGCTCGGGTGGCGGCAGCTGCGTTCAGGGGAGTACATCCGCGAGTCCGGTAAGCGCAGCCTGGGTGAACTCGTCTCTGCGGCGGCCGACGCGCTGCGGCAAGTGTGGAGTGTTGCCGACCCGTCGTCACTGACGATTCACGACCCCTTCGGACCGGACGCGCGAGCAGCAGTCGCCGCGCAACCCAAGAAGCGCGAAGTCACCATCGAGGGCAAGGCCGCCGTCGGGCTCCTTCCCGAAGATGCGAAACACCTGCTGCAACTGGTACGCACGACGATGGAGGCATACTTCGGTGACAGCCTCGAGATGGTCGGTAAGGCAATCTGTTTCAACACCGCAGACGCTGACCTGTACTCCAAATGTCTCGTATCGCCATACGCCTTGCGCATAGAGTTCTGCACCATCTTCGGGCATGGGACCCCCGACATGGATCTCCTTGGCGCCGTGGTCGCCGAACATTCGTCACGTTGGCCCGACATCTCGCTCGTGGTGATCAAGGACCACGTGTTCGCGGTGCGGCCACTGGAATGCAGCAGCTTTCACGTCAACAACCTGATGGCGGCGTTGAAGGCATGGGATGAATTCTGCAGCGAAGGCGCGATCGACATCATCGAACAGCTCCACCCCGAATCGGCCGGACACTACGACCCTCCGGCGGGCCAGTTTCCGCGCCTTCTCGCCGAACTACTCGCGGAGTTCGCCACGAACCCCGTAACGCTGACGGCGGCCGAACTCGTGAAACGCACTCGCGCCAACACGCCGCTGCTTCGACGCTATGCACGGATGTGCACTTCGACGCTCGAGGACTCGACCGTTGCGATCGACACCGACGGCGAACTCCGACGCGCAGTTATCGAGAAGTTCATGCCGGTGCTCGTGGCCGCGACAAGCTTTGCCGCCCAGTACAATGTTGCGTGGGAGATGCCGCGGGGAGCATAGGCGTCCTCAGCAACTGACTCCCGCGAGCCTCATGCAGTGCGGTGGGAGGGGAACTGTTGGGCCAAGGTAATCGCTTCGGCGACACCACGTCCGGCTACTGGGCCCAGATCCGTGGAAACGGAGCCAACCTCCGCTGCCTGAGGTGCGACGAGCCCTTGCGAGGAGCCTCGAAGGCCTGGTGACGTGTGCGCTGCGAGAATGATGGCTCTGATTTCCTACTGCGGGCAACCTTCTTCGCAGAGTGAACCACGGTGTCCACACTTAGAGGCATTGTTCCACGCAGCCGGGATCGTCGGAATCCTTCGATTGGATGATCTTCGTCTGGTGTTACTGAGTGGACCAAAGTGTCTGTGTTCGAAACGGTTTGAAGGTCGATGCAACCCGAAGTGTCGTGTGCGATGAGTGGTCTGCGCATTCTTGGTGCGTAGCTCGACGAGGGGCGGACAATCAAATAGGTGTCCGCCCGAATTGTCGGTGCTGCCCGATAGCTTGTCACTACACGTCGGCGCGAGACCCAAACGGCCACGCCAACAACGACGAACAGTATCGAAGGCAAGGAGTGAAAGATGATGAAGGTACACAAGCTGCCCTGGGTGAGTGCTCTCGCCGCAGCGGCCGTGGTCGGCGGCGTCGCCGTCGCGGCGGGTTCCGTGGTGGGCGTTGCGGAACCGACCGTCGCCGTGCGCGACTCGGGACAGATGTCCATTGTGTTGGCCGGCTACACCGTCAGCCAGCAGAACGCGATCGGCAAGGCGAAGGAATACCTCGAGATTTCGGCGTTTTCGCGTTCCGGGCTGATCGGCCAGCTGAAGTACGAGGGATTCTCGGAGTCGGATGCGACGGTCGCGGTCGACAGTCTGGGGGTCAACTGGAACGCGCAGGCGGTCAAGAAGGCCAAAGAGTACCTGGCGATTTCGTCGTTCTCGCACTCCGGTCTGGTCGATCAGTTGGAGTACGAGGGCTTCACCTCCAGCCAGGCCGAGTACGGAGTGCGAGGCGCCGGACTCTGACGTCGCACACCGGTGGGATGTGATCTATCTCCGGATGTGAAGGACGACACCGACAAGTGGGCGAGTGTGGGCCTACGGTGACGTATGGCAAGTACACCGGAGCGAGCAAAGCGACGGGGCAGTGTGAGGTCGTACGCCCAGTTCATTGCTCAGGATGTCGAGTCGGTGTGGCAGGTCGTCGGTGATCCGACGCGATTACCGCAGTGGCACAGCGGATATCGAGAACTCTCGCTCGACGGTCCGGCTGCAACCGGTGCACGCGGTGACTACGTGCGGTCGCACCGCTTGGCCGGACGGTTTCACCGCCGTCTCGCGCCACCGTTCACCATCACGGTGTACGACGAGCCGCGACACTTGCAGCTGACCCAGCCGGAACCGGTCGGTGACGCCGTGGTCGACTTTCGGCTCACCCCGGCCGATGGTGGCTGCATCCTGACCGAAACCGTCACCGCGACAGCCCGATCGGGTTCGGTGAGTCGGATCATTCGGTCCGGAGTGCCGCAGTTGGCCGACCGGGTCGACGTGGCCCGCCTGGCCCGGCTTGCCGGTGTGGCACCCGCCGACGACACGCTCACCGTCGTGCTCGCCGGCGGCAGCGGCGCGCTCGGCCAGCACCTGGCGGCGGATCTCGCCTGCCGTGGTCACCGTCCGGTGATCCTCACGCGCAGTGTCGATCCCGCGTCTCCCTTCGAGCAGGTTCGGTGGGACGGACGCACCGTCGGGGACTGGTCGGAGGTACTGACCACGGACCGGCCGACTGCGGTGGTGAACCTGGCCGGCAAGCTGGTGGATTGTCGTCCCACCGATCGC
Source organism: Gordonia sp. NPDC003422 (assembly GCF_053588675.1). NCBI lineage: Bacteria > Bacillati > Actinomycetota > Actinomycetes > Mycobacteriales > Gordoniaceae > Gordonia > Gordonia sp. NPDC003422. Next base: position 30,580 of record NZ_JBSFQL010000024.1, on the reverse strand, counting down.
AATGTGGCTCTTCTGCGGGACAGTCGGGTGGAGGCGACCCGCGCGTTGGTCGACGCGTCGAAGCGCCGCGCCACCCCGATCACATACTGGTTGCAGGCGAGCACCACCGCCATCTGGAGCGACGCCGGGGAGCAGTGGTGCACTGAGACCACACCCGTGCCCGACGGCCTACCGCAGATGACCGGGGTGGCCCGGCCGTGGGAGGAGGCGGTGGCCGGCGCGAACGCCGACCATCTGGTGACGCTGCGGACGTCGATCGTCCTCGATGCGCAGGCCCCGGCGATGAAACGTCTCGCCGACCTCACCCGCGTCGGACTCGGTGGCCGCGTCGGTTCGGGACAACAGTGGTTCAGTTGGATTCACGTCGACGACTGGCTCGCGATCGTCCGCGCCGCACTGGGTCTCGACCCGCGAATCACCATCCCCGACGGGCTGGTTGTCGGGGCGAGCCCCAACCCGGTGCGCAACGTCGAACTGATGGCGGCACTGCGCTCGACGCTGCACCGGCCGCCCGCGCCACCGACACCGGCACCCCTGCTGCGAGTCGGTGCGATTGCGTTGCGCACCGATCCAGCGCTGGGCCTCACGGGTCGACGCGCACGATCGCAGGTCCTCGACGACGTCGGATTCGTGTTCCGCTTCCCCGACCTCGACGGGGCGTTGACGAATCTGCTGGGCGAGACGTTGTAAGAGTGCGCGACGACTAGTCGGACGTCGGCAGGGATTGCCTTGTAACAGAATCAATTTGGCGTCGGAGCGCGGTGCCGATGCTGTCTGGCGGCGTGATCTTGGCCTTTTCGAACAGGGCGAGTACTCGAGAGTAGGCGGCGGCGCGTTCGTTGGCCGACGCGTTGACGTCGAGTGCGAGATCGATGGCACGCTGGGCGGTCCGCAGCAGGTCCTGTTGGTCAGCGGTGAACGGAGATGTGCCCGCTTCACGTGCCAGAGCGTCGGCCTTGCGCCAGGTGCGCTCGGCGGCAGTGACCCGGTCGGCGAAGTCCCGAACCAGTGTCGCGTCGGTGGGCACGTGGTCGTCGATGCGCAGGGCGTCGGCCGACGCGAACGCGTCGTGGAACGCCTGCACTGCAGGATGATTGAGGTCGGACAGGAGTGGTCGGAAGAAGAACTGAGTGGGGTCTGTCTCGTAGGCGGCGTACTCGACGCGCACGGCGTTGAGCCGCTCCATCGAGCGCTTCCAGAGTGCCTGGATGCTCGCGTCGGTGACCTCGGCCGCGGATGATGGCTGGTTCACCGCCGTCGTACCGTGCTGCTTCCTGTTGCGGTCCGCGAAGTACAACGCCCAGAAGATGGTGGCACCGACGATGACGCCGATGAGCGTCCCGATCGTCTCGCCTCTAGATGTCCCTGGGTCGGGCGATATCAGCTGCATGATGCCGCCGGGAATCGCGAGCGTGAGGACGATCGCCCCGATCAGCCGCCAATGCCGGCGCACGAAGGGCCACCCCGTGGTCTTCCACAAGCCGGGTGCCTTCGGATACGTCGTCGTCGCGGCCGGTGTCCACGTCGTGCTCGGCGTTGCGGCAACGCGCGCCTGAACGCTGTGAGCCGGCATGTTGACGGGGACGAGGGTTCCGTCGTCTCTGTAGACGAACAGCGCAATCTGCGTGCTCGTCGCGTAGTCGATCGCGTCGTGGGCGTACGCGGAGTCCGTGAAGTAGAGGAGTTGTTTGGAGTGGTCGTAGGCGCGCGCACCGAACAGGTTCTGCACCTCCGACTTGTCCACCATCCCGCGATGCCATTTCACATGTGCCAGCCCGCGGGCAGCGTGGACTTCAAGGGTTCCGGGCGCGGCGACGTACGCGTCGGGAAACCCCATCTCACGCATGCGCCTGGTCGCGTTGGCTTCCGCGTCCTCGGCGGTTCGGATCGTGCTCACCGGGCCAGCTTAGAAAACGACTCTGACGAATTGGATCGGTGCTCGCGATACCCTATGTACTTGACGACGGTGTGGATGGAGTGGTTATGAGTTCGAGGCGGGTTCTGGCCGGTGGATGCGTTGCCGCACTGGTTGCGAGCGGCGCGTTGGTGCTGACGTCGGCACCGCACACTTCGGCCGCGCCGACGACGGTCGACGCTGCTGACTACGCCGTCCCGGGCAACCCGGGCTCATTTTTGTGGACGTATGCACGCGCGCCGCTGCGCGAGTGCGGGATCTACCCGGCCGAGGGCGGCCGCGCGGTGTTGTGTTCGGTCGGGTTTCCTCCGGGTACGCCGGAGGTCAGCAGCCCGCCGTTCAGCGGGCCTCCGAACGCCGTGAAGATTGTCGGCGGAACGATTTCCAACACGATCACCGAAGGCGGCGCACGGGTGGGCCGGGTGCTCCCGCCGAATCATCGGATCGTCGTCGGCGACGTCTCGTGCACGGCGCTCCCGCGCGGTGGTATCGACTGCTCCAAGGGTCCACGCGGATTCCGCTATGCGAACGGTGTGCTCACGAAGCGCTGAGGTGTGAAAAGTGTTGTGCTACTCGTAAGTCGTGAGCGGATGCACCGTGCTGCTGGGATCACGAAGTGTGAGGAATGACGGGTGGATGACCCACCAATGCCGGCGAAGGAGCGTGACCGTCTGCGCGGCAACAAGTTCGCAGTGCTTTCGGCCGAATTCGCGCACGTACTCGTGCTTGCGCGGTAGGTAGCGCCATTCACTCTCGTTCAGTGGCGGAGGTTTGATCGGCGAATACCCGATGGCCAGAGCATCTTTGGGGATCGTCGCTCGGATACGACGAGATCTGTTGACCCGGAACGTGATGAGCTGGTGGTCGCGGCCATTCATCGGATGAGACAGTTCGAAGAACTCGTACGTGATGGGGTTCAGGGCGCCGAGGTAAGCGGCCAGTTCGTCGATGAACGCGCGCCACGAGTCCCTGATCTGATTGTCGTAGTCGCCAAGCTCTTCGAGGTAGTGCTCGTAGTTCTCGATCATGATCTCCTCCTACGAGTGTCAGCGCCCGTTCGAATGACGCCGGCACCAGTCGGTGCTGTGTTTGGCCGTGCACTCGCTCCACTGTCGCTGCTCGTCGGCCCAAGGATGTCGCGGGGTCTGGCCGCGGTTGAGCCGCCACCGGTAGTTGTCGCAGATGATGTGGTTGCCGCGTGAATCGACGGTGGTGCGCCCGATGTCGGCGCCGATGCAGCGGTCACCAAGCTGTGGGGCTGCGGCGACGGATGCCCCGACGCCGATTCCAAGTCCCGCGAGGGCCAGCATGGCGGCCACCAAGATTGTTGCGTGTCGCATCATCATCACCTGTCGTGTGTCGCTGTCACGGACCCAGGACGATCGGCGTCGGGGGAGTGAAGCTGGTGTTGTCGGGTAGAGGCTGCTCGTCATTGTGCTCGCCGATCTGCTTCACCGTCTTTGCCTTGTTGAACGGCGAGTCGCCCTGGCGGGCAAGTGAATCGTCGTACCACTGGAACCATGGGTAGTTGTACTGGCGGTACTGTTCGATGGTCAGGGGCTCGTGAGGTGGCTGAGTGTCCGTGATCTCTTGCCACGCAGTGGTGTTGACGATCCGCACGACCGCGCTGGCAGGCGAGTCGTTGTCCCAGTTCTCGGTGGGTTCGATCGGCGTCGCGATCGACTGTGTGATCGATCCGCCGGCGCCCAGTCCCATGCCATCGGCGCTGGCATCGGGCACTGAGCCGCAGGTCTCGGACATGTATTGGAACCGTGGGCGCTGGGCCCACTTGTCCGCACGCAGTGGTGCGACGAAGAATCGGATCGTGCCGTCGTCGGTTCCGGTCAACTGTTCTGCGACCGAGTACCCGCCACCGAGCGGCATCGCCACGAACTGCCGCACAGTGGTCGGGTCGGCGTAGAAGCCGTCGAGCCACGGCTGGCTGGGAATCTCCACGTAGTCGTCGTCTGCGAAGTCGATCTCCGGACGGAATGGCTCGCCGGTGATGGCGTTCAGTCCGCCGACACCGATCTTGACGAGAAACGGATAGCCCGAGTTCGTGGAGAAGTTCATCCACATCGCTTCCGACTGCCACATCGGAATCACCGACTCGCGCGCTCGAGGATCGAGATACACGGGGAACTCGCCGAGGCTCGGCGGCAATCCGTAGGTGGTGTCGTCGTCGGGTACGCGCAGGGTGCGCTGGAAGGTGATGCGCAAGATCGCGTCCTCGTGGACCTCGGGGAACGCGAAGACGAGGCTGTCGAGATCGTTGGTGGCCGACATGGTGAACCTCCGTTCGTGATGTTGGGACCACCGTACGAACCGGGTACGACAAGCAGCCGTCGGTGTCGGATCTAGAGTGCTCAGCGTGACGTCTACTGCAGAGACCCGCGGCCACCTCTTCGTCCTTCACGGGCTGATCCAGAACTTCGACTACGACGCCGTCATCGTCCCGACCGACCGCCGCTTCGACATCACGTCGAGCTGGCCAGAGTCGGTCACCGGTCCACACGACGCGGCCGAACCGAGCGACTGGCCGCGCCCCTTCGCGCGGAGCGCGACTAAAGCGCCGGTCTGGTTCATCAGCGTCGCCGACGAGCAGGTGCTGTCCGACGACGAACTGGTTCGTCGCGTCACCGACACGCTGTCGGAGATCGCCGACGCGGAGTTGGCTACGACAGGCAGCCGAGAACTCACGCGCATCGCAATTCCGGTGCTAGGCATTGGACGTGGGGGTCTTGGTGACCAGCGAGGTGCGATTCTCCGATCGTTGTTGGCGACGCTGCTGTCGTTCACGGCCAACAACCACATCGACGTCCTGCTCGTGGCCTCCAACCGGGCCGTCTTCAGCGCCGCCCAGCACGCACGACGCGAACTCGCGCGACAGGGCTCGCCGGTGTGGGACTTGAACGACGACGAGATGGACGAAGCGCGTCGGCTCGGTGGGTTGGCTGCCGATGGGCATCTCGCGTTGTTCTTGGGTGCGGGCGTCAGCATTGCCGCGGGACTGCCCAACTGGGGTGATCTTCTGAAGAAGGTGGGCGGTGACGCAGGTGAGCGGCCATCCGACTTCAAAGAGCTCGGGGACCTGGACAAAGCCGAGTACCTCGCTGTAAAGATGGGGGCGGATGAACTGAATGCCAAGGTTCGGGCGGCGATCGGTGATCCCGCGAAAGTGGCTGTTGCACATGCCCTTCTCGCTGCGATGAACTGTCGCGAAGCGGTCACCACCAACTACGACGCGCTGTACGAGCGTGCCGTCGAAGCAACCGAACGACATCGACCGACAGTCTTGCCGTGGGAGTCGGTCGATCCGAAACGGGAGTGGCTGCTGAAACTTCACGGCGACGCGAGCCGGCCCGAGACGATCGTTCTTACCCGCCGCGACTTCGTGCTGTTCGACACGAAGTCGAAGCCGGCCGGGGCGCTCCTGCAGGCACTGCTCCTCACCAAGCACCTGCTCATCATCGGTGCCTCGCTGAACGACGACAACGTGATCCGACTCGCCATGGAAGTCGACGAGTACCTCGTACGGAGCGGATTACGCACAGCGCGTGGCACTTTCGTCGACGTTTCAGGAAAGTCGGCGAGGCAAGAACTCTGGACGCAGCAGTTTCACTGGCTCATCTGCGACGGTGCCAGCACTTCAGCACGTGCTCGACGCATGGAGATCCTGCTCGACGCCGTCAGCGCGTGCGCAACCGCCGATGCCCCGTGGGTGCTCGACGAGCGATTCGACGGGTTGCTGCCGGAGCAAGATCGAGCGGTGACGGAGAAGGCGCGTTCGCTGTTGGCTGCCACGGGATCAGCGAGCGGACTGATTGCGCCGCTGCGGTCAGCGCTCGCGAAACTAAAAGGCCACTCCGGTGAGTGGGACCGCGTCCGACGTTGACCGGTCTCGTGGACCCTCGGGACGGCGCGACCGCGCAAGACCAACTGAACGCCATCGAGATCACTACGCAAGGACCGCTAGTCTCGCTTCGTCCCGACAGTCGGCGTAGCTGCTAGGTGGACCCGTAGTATGTACAACCTGATGTCGATGTCTCGCGGATCTGGACCGAGTGGAGGCCCTGAATGTCAGGGGATAGGCGATCCCAGATCCAGACAGCAAGAATTTCGCTCGTCGGGTTCTCGAGTCCCTCGATCTCGTTGAGGAGATGGTGATCGAGTGTACGCACCAGGGGTTGGACGGCTTCCTTCAAATCGCCAAAGTCCATCACCCATCCGAACCGAGTGTCGACCGGTCCTTCAACGGTGACAGTCAGCCGGTACGAGTGCCCATGTAGCCGGGCGCACTTATGTCCTTCAGGGACATTCGGCAGTCGGTGGGCCGACTCGAACGTGAACTCGCGGAAGATCTCCATACGCCGTGTCACGGGATTCCTAACAACTTGTGGGTCTGAAGGCTCAACTGCCATTGAGGATTCTCTAGACAGTAGGTGACCGCAGCAGCGGTGTTCTCGTCGGTCTTCGCGTCATCCAAGGGTTGAAGACGGAATCGCGCGAAATCAAGAGTTTCGAACGATGCAGGCGACAGATCCTCCTGTGGATAGACGAGTTTCAACTCGTTGCCTCCTGTTACAACCAGTGGTGCGTTCTTCTTTGGACTCACGCAGAGCCAGTCGATGCCCGATGGTGGAGACACAGTGCCGTTGGTCTCTACGGCAACATAGAACCCCCTGGCGTGGAGTGCATCTATCAGCTTCTCGTCAAGCTGAAGGAGAGGTTCACCTCCGGTGCACACGACCATCTTCTCCCCGGTAGTCGACGTCCATTTGGCGCTCACGGCGGAGGCTAGGTCGGCTGCAGTCGCAAACTTGCCGCCGCCGGGGCCATCGGTACCCACGAAATCGGTATCGCAGAACTGGCAAACCGCCCGGTGACGATCCTTCTCGCGGCCGGTCCAAAGGTTGCAAGACGCAAATCGACAGAACACTGCCGGTCTTCCGGCGTGGGTTCCTTCGCCCTGAAGGGTGTAGAAGATCTCCTTGACCTTGTAGGTCACACAAGACTCCCTTGGTACGTAAGCGGGTCGTTGAGGCCTGCTTCCTCGAATCCACGAAGGCGCAGTAGACACGAGTCGCAATGGCCGCATGGTTGGCCGTCGACACTGGGGTCGTAGCAGGACGAGGTAATAGAGTAGTCGACTCCGAGGTCGGTCCCGAGCCGTACAATCTCGGCTTTGGTCATCGAGATGAGTGGCGTGTGGATGGTAAGCCGTTGGCCATCCACCCCCGCGCGTGTAGCGAGATTTGCCATCTGTTCGTAGGCGGCGATGTACTCCGGACGGCAGTCTGGGTAGCCGGAGTAGTCCAGTGCGTTGACCCCGAGGAAGACGTCGCGTGCACCAACCACTTCTGCATAGGCGAGCGCAAACGACAGGAAAATCGTGTTACGTGCTGGGACATAGGTGTTCGGGATGCCCTCGTCAAGTGCACTCGCCGAATTGTGTTTGGGAACAGCCAGGTCTGATGTCAGTGATGAACCGCCGAATGTACGGAGGTCAATGTCCACGATCTCGTGACGCTCGACTCCGAGGGAACCGGCCACCCGCCTGGCGGCGTCTAACTCTACGTGATGCCGTTGTCCGTAGCGAAACGAAAGTGCGTACGACATGAACCCGAGGTCGTTTGCAATGGAGAGGACGGTCGTGGAGTCAAGACCGCCGCTGAGCAGGACGACTGCTGGTGGCTTGATCATAAGTAACCTCCTGGTTGCGGCGAGACGCGCTACGGTAACTGCGCTCTCGAGTAGGACCAACCATAGTGTAGTTTATGAGTCTGACAGGGAGGCCCGCCGATGAGAAAACTAGCAATCGTCGTTGGCTGCACGAATCGAAAGTCTGCTCCGGTTCCGGCTGAACTCGCTGTGCGTAGCCTCGACGCCGGCGACACCGAAGCACGAGCTGAGCAGTGGGTTCAACGAGTCTGCGCTGCGAGTGGGGGGGTTTCGCTCGGAGACCTTTACATGGGGGAAGCGTGGCAGCAAGCCAAGTTGTTGTTCTCGGACGCAGGTTTCAGGGGATATGACGCAGACCTGTACGTGGTTTCGGCGGGTTTGGGCATAAGGCTCGCGACCTCGTTAGGGCCGGCATACAGCGCGACCTTCTCACGAGGGCATGCAGATTCGGTTGCGGTAGACGGATTAGGAGCGGTCCAGTGGTGGCGGAGGATGCGAACGCAACCTGGTTCACACAAGCCAGATACTGTGTGCAAGGAAAGCATGTTGGTTGTCGTGTCCGAGTGCTATGGACAAGTAATTGCTGAGGACGTGGATCGCTGGGCTGCGCGATGTGACGATCTGCTGGTCGTCGGCGGATCGCCCGGAATGGACTCGCAGATTCCACGGTTGCCAGCCGACATTGCGCTCCGGCGTCCGCTGGGTGGTACTGCCTCAAGTCTCACTCTTAGGATGGCACGTCGCTGGCTTCAGCTGTCCGACGGAAGGCGACTCACCACGGATGCAGTCCGGGCCGATTGGCAAGCATGGGCTCGCACATCCAGACGAGTCGAAGTGTTTGACCGGATGACGATGTCCGACGACGAAGTTCGCAGATTCCTAGGAGTGGTGATTCGCGAGGAACCGGGCATATCGGCGACCCGAGCCTTAAGGATGTTGCGCGACTCAGGACGCGCGTGCGAACAACGACGGTTCCACCGCCTGCACAACGAAGTGGTGGCCTGAAGTGACGTCGGTGCTGGAACGGCGCGCGCTGCGCTTGAATCAGAACTCGGAAATGCCGCTGTACCTCTTTGCCCTTGCAGCGGAAGAAATTGATCTCGTGGCTGATGTTGCTCGAATATCGCGTGACGACGCGGGGCGTCTGATCGGCTATCAGAGGCCGGAACGTAAGAGTCACGTGAGGCAGATTCTCCAATATCTGGATTCGACGGATGTCCTATTTCCCAATGGGCTCATCTTGGCGCTACCCGAGACTGTGAAGTTCAAGTCAAGTCGAGGCCCGGGTGCTTCCGACGGGTTGTCAATAAGTGGCGTATTGGAGATACCGCTCCCGGACGACTCTGATCAACCGCGGCCGGCTTGGATAGTCGATGGGCAACAGAGAAGTCTCGCACTCGCGCGGTCTAAGAATCGGCGTCTTCCAGTACCCATCGCAGGGTTCGTTGCCCCGACCCTCGCGTTGCAGCGGGAACAGTTTCTGCGTGTAAACACAGTTGCTCCATTGCCGGTCAACCTGGTCACTGAGTTGCTTCCGGAGGTCGTCGCTGCGCCGTCGCCGAGGCTATCTGCAAAGCGCCTTCCATCTGCCTTGGTCGACATGTTGAATATGGACCCCGAATCACCTTTCGTGGGATTGATCAAGCGAGCCTCCACGGATGAGGAGGCGAAGAAGCAGGCTGTCGTCACCGACACAAGTCTCGTGGAGGCCCTTCGCGAGTCACTTGAGTCACCCGCGGGTGTTCTCTTCCCATATCGCAACATGGCTACGGGGTCGACGGACACAGAAAGCATTCGCCGGCTTCTGCTCATTTACTGGTCCGCCGTCCGAGACACTTTTCCCGGCGCATGGGCAAAGCCCCCGACCAAGTCGCGACTTATGGGAGGTGTGGGCATCAGAGCGATGAGTCGGCTGATGGACCGGGTGATGGCGCAGGTGGATATCTCATCGCCCGAGGCAGAGGCGGTGGCGCGGGCTGAAATACGGCGTGTTGCTGACCGGTGTCATTGGACAAGTGGAACCTGGGACGAGATGGGAGTTCCGTGGAACGAGTTGCAGAATACCCCTCGGCACATATCGGCTTTATCGAACTATCTGGCGCGAGTTTATGTTGATGCCAGGAGTGCGAGTTCTCGATGAAGTTCTTCTTTCCGGATAGTCAGGACCTGGTTAGTCCCACCTACGACTTCATCCATGACGAGTACTCACCGCTGCGCGTTAGGCAACGCGACGATCGGTACGCACATGAGGTGCTGAATGAGCCAGCTTACGATGGCGTCCTTGTGTCGAAGGCCGTGGTTGATGGGTCGGTGCAAGGAGCGGGGAAATACTCAATGCCTCAGCGGCAGAGGATCTATCGCATGGGCGTGCGGGCCTTCTTTCGCCTGCCGGAAGGCACAGCCACAATGGGCGACTGTGGGTCCTTCACATATGCTAATGAGCCCGAGCCGCCCTATCGCATTGCTGAGGTACTGGATTTCTACGAAGAGTGCGGCTTTGATGCCGGTGTCAGCGTGGACCACGTTATTCTCGGCTACTCTAAGTCGGGAGAAGCGGTGCCCGACGACTGGTATCGACGACAGCAGATGACACTCGAATGTGCTCAGAAATATTTGGATGAAACGCGCGCGCGAAACTCAAGCGTGCAGCCAATTGGCGCTGCGCAAGGATGGGATCCGGCTAGCTATGCTGAAAGTGTCGCCGCGCTACAGGGGATGGGCTACCAGCGGATTGCACTCGGTGGAATGATCGCGTTACGCACTCCCGATATCGTGGACTGTCTGTCAGCGATTGACGATATTAGGTCCATTGACTCGAGTCTTCATCTGCTTGGGATCAGTAGAATCGATAACTTTGACACCTTTAAATCTCTTGGCGTAACGAGTTTTGACAGCACGTCGGCTTTTCGGCAAGCCTTTATGGATGAACGGGATAACTACCATACCGTTGATACGACATTCGCGGCGATCCGAGTTCCTCAGGTGGAAGGCAACGTGACACTCAAGCGGGCCATCCTTTCGGGCCGCGTACGGCAGGCTGACGCCGTGGCCGGAGAGCGGGATGCACTCGTGGCGTTGCGAGAGTTTGATTCCGGACGGATTGGGATGGCAACCGCATTAGATTCGGTACTTGCGTACGAACGATTGGTGATCGGGCCCAAGAAGAAATCTTATGCCGATCAATACCGAAGAACCCTTGAGGCGGCCCCGTGGCGGACTTGCCGGTGCGGTTTGTGTGCAGACTACGGAATAGAAATTGCAGTCTTCCGAGGTACTGAGCGAAACAAGCGCCGGGGCTTTCACAACTTAGCGACACTTCGAAGGAAGATTGCCATGAAACTAGAGAGAGTCAAGCAATGAGTCGAACTAAGCGAAGCATTTTACGCCTGCCTGCGCTGCGAATAAAACAAGGCAGTCGTGAGATCTACAGCTTCGCAGTTGATGGAAAATTGCTCTTGGACTTCACCGCTGTATCGCGGATTGGGCGCGCCGGCGATGGTGAACTAGCTGGTTATCAGCGACCAGAAGTAATCAGCCATATCCGCGCAATCCGGCGGTACATAGAAACAGACGGGGCGATGCTGCCTAATGCGGTTGTTGTGGCCTTCAACGGTGAGGTCCATTTCCGCCCTTCGCGAACAGCCAGCGTACTGGATTTTGCGACAGTCGGGGAGCTTCAGATTCCCATCGGGGTTGACGGTGTCGATAAGCCGGCGCTACTTGTCGACGGCCAGCAACGCGTGGCGGCTATTCGGGATGCAGAAGTCGAATCATTCCCGATTGCCGCGGTGGGATTTGTGGCCGACGATGATGAGCAACGATCTCAGTTTATTCTGGTGAATAACACGAAGCCGTTGCCTAAGGGCCTGATCCATGAATTGATTCCTGGTTCGGCTGGATATTTGCCACCCAAGTATGCCCGGCGCAAATTGCCGGCCTCAGTAATGACCCAGTTGAACCTTAATCCTGAGGGCCCTTTCTTTGAGAGAATTCAAACACCTACGTCGCCGGACGGATACATCAAAGACAACAGTGTTCTAAAGATGATTGAGAACAGTCTCTTTGAAGGAGCCCTCTATCGATATCGTGATCCAATTGACGGATCGGGCGATGAAGCGACGATGGTTGCGCATCTTGAGATGTTCTGGTCGATTGTTAGAGAGACGTGGCCAGACGAGTGGGCGTTGGCGCCCAGGAAGTCACGACTAACACATGGTGTTGGAATACAGTCCTTAGGCTATGTAATGGACACGCTAACTGACGGCTACCACGTTGATCATCTCGATCGCGCCGAGATTGAACGGAAGATGAAGAGTATCGACCAAATTGCGGCATGGAGTGGTGGACAGTGGTCACTTGCCCCAGACGATCTTCGTCGGTGGAACGGACTGCAGAATACGCCAAACGATGTCAAGTTGCTTACAAACCTCCTGCTTCGTGCTGTGCGCAACTGACCGACTTGAGCCCGAAGCATGATGTTTGTGGTGTGTTTCAGTGTTTCGCCTGCCGCGCGTCGCGCTTAGGTCCAGTCGACCGGCATCGTTCCTGCTGGTCGCCGTTGGTGTCGTGTTCCTAAAATCAGACCTGACTTGGCTCAGATTCCGTAATTCTGCGGATTGCGGGGCTGTGACCTGGGGCGTTGGGTGTCAGAGTGGACACTAACGGCAGGCGTCTTAGGCTGCTGGGATGGCGTTTGTGCGGACGGTGAAGACCAATCGGGGCGACGGCGGTCCAGATCGTGTACTCCAACCGTCGTGGGTCCCGCCAGATCGAGCGCATCGGCTCAGCACACACCGCCGCCGAGGTGGCGGCGTTGAAGGCCGCAGCTGCTGATCGGTTGGCCGCTGGTCAGCAGCAACTCGATCTCGCGCTGGTCTCCGCATCCGGAGCAGGACCGCTGCCGATTACGAGTTCCCGGATGTCAGTGTTGCTCAGAATGAGCGAAGTCAGGTCACAGCGGAGTCGTACGCGACGGTGAAGTGCCGCCTTCCCATCTACGCCGGTGCGTCGTGGCGTCAGAAACTGGCGAAAACATCTGCCGCGCAATCGAATCTAGGACCCGTAACCGGCGCGCTGTGCCTGTACGACGTGACCACGCTCTTATGTCGACGTCGGCATGAACCCTGTACTGTGGGCGAGTCGATTTTGGTGGCGCACGCCATCCGGTCGGCCAACGTGTCGTCTTGGTCTCCAGTTGACGATTGACACTCCTGACCGCGCTTTGAGGGGGCGAACCGGTTGCGATTGACCGGGATCTTGCCGTCGACGGTTCTCGGCTTTGTCGATCTGCTCATCGATAGCGCGCGGCGCGTGGCGCGCCGGATCGGTCAAGTCAGGGTTGGCTGATTCTGTCGGGCCATATCGATAGGGTGGTGCTCGTGAACGTGTTTGAAACAGCCTTACCTTTGCACCAGCTGGTCTGTTGGCATGCGGGTCTCTGGTGTTTGCCCGAAGCGGTCTTGTCAAGTTGCGGCCCTGGCACTCGCTCGTGACTCCCATCCTCTTCGGTCGTGGGACCCCCGAGTAGACCAATGACGCTCGGCTCTCGGTATGTAGGCAGGTGGGTGCGGTGGGCCTTGCGCGAGGATTGGGGGTACGCGTATTGCAAGGGTGCACGCGATGGCAACCTTATTCTCTCTTACGTTGACATCCCCGATATTGCAGAGCACGAGGTCGTGGTCTCTCGGTTGGAGGTAGTCGAAAGTCGGATACCAAATGGTACGCGCATCTGGGTCCGAGGAGATCCGTACGGCTGGCATGCTGGAGTTATTAAGTCTGCTGCTTCGGGTCAGCGATACCATGTCACATTGGTAGGGCAGGGTAGGGGACTGACGCTGTACCAGGATCAGTTCAAGATACGGTGGCCGCGCCCCGTTGAAGACCCCGCTATCGCGGTGGCTCACGGACTGTGCGAGGTGCCCACGTTCTACGAGGCCCGCTCCGCATTGCTTTCGGAACTAGTGCAGCAGAGAAGGGTCTGTCGGGGGCTTTCGGCAGCCATCGCTGCACCGATTGACCTCTTCCAGCATCAAGTCGACACCGCGGCACGTGTTCTGGCGGACCCAGTGATGCGCTACCTCTTCGCGGATGAAGTTGGATTGGGCAAGACGATAGAAGCCGGAATTGTGATCCGGCAGGTGCTCATGGAGAATCCGCAGACCAGTGTATTGGTGTTGTGTCCCGACACTTTGTGTGGCCAGTGGAAGACAGAACTAAGTGACCGGATTGGACTCAACATATTCACCAGGAACTCGCAATTGACCGTTGCGCCTCACAGTTCAGTCGGCCAAATTGCGGTCGATTATGGCGAAGGTCTCGCATATTTCGACCTTGTAATCGTCGATGAGGCTCACAATCTACTCCGTTACGTGCTCGAGGGGTCGGAACTGGAGAAGCAAATCCGGCAAGTCGATGGATTCATCGCACTTTCGGCTACTCCTATGCGCGGAGAGTTAGAGATATTCAGACGACTACTCGCCTTGGTTGACCCTGTCGCCTTTGCAGGAGTTGATGCGCGGTCATTCCGAGGCCGGATTGACGAGCGTGAGCGAAGTGCAGGCGACGTGCAAATCTTGTCGACTCGTCGCGCCAGTCTTCGACAGAAGAGTGCGGTTCTCGAGACCGTCGAGTCAGACTTTGCCGAGGATGAGAACGTGCAGAGGATGGCCGCAGCGTGTAGGAGGACGGATGATCCACATGATCAGGTGTGGGCCAACCTCGCAGACTATGTGCGAGAGATATACCGGATCAGCCGACGAATGATCCGGCACCGCCGCTCGAGTGAGTTGACTGAAGCGTACTCGGTGGCAGGGCGGGTTCCTACCTATATCGAGTGCGATGATCCGGCCCGTGCCGTCGTGGATGAGTTTCTAGAGTCCTACCGCATTCGCCTGGATGATGGTGACCCGGCATACGCACTGACTGTCCTTCATGGACTTGCTGGGCCGATGGCGTTGAGGGACCACCTCAGGCTCCGGTTGGGCGAGGGAGATCGTGCACTCTTTGAAATGACGATCGCTCGATTGGAGATGGCAGGCCTGGATGCACGGTTGAAGGCTGTCGCGGAGGTGGCCAGAGAACGAGTCGGAGCTGGCTACCGCGTAGTCGTGGCATCGAGTTTTCCGAGCGTGCTTGGGCAGTTTGAGAAGATCCTGCAGGGCTACCTGGACGACGGCATGATTTATCTGCACTACGACTCCATGACTCCTGGTGATCGCGATGCCGCTGTTGCCCGATTCTTGAGCTTGGACGATGGCGCAGTGCTTCTTGCGGATCACTCGATGGAGGAAGGGCGGAACCTCCAGGAGGCTGAGGTTTTGGTCAACCTTGATTTGCCCCTTGACGTGAATCGCCTTGATCAGCGTATTGGCCGCCTGGACCGCTATGCGGTGCGCCCCGAACCTGCCGAAGTAGTTGTGCTGACAGAATCCCAGAGTCCCTGGGTTTCCGCGCAAGTCGAGTTGTTGCGGGATGGCATTGGAGTTTTCGATGGCTCGGTCTCGACTGTTCAACGACTCTTGGCCACCGTGCTGAGCGATATCGTTGATCACTTGGTCGAAGGCGGTGTCGATGCGCTAAGGATCGATGTCGCTTCGCTTCGCGATGAGCTTGAGATCGAGCGCGATAGTATCGACCTGCTTGAAGAGTTAGAGTCGGTTGAGTCGGCAGCGGTTTTCCATGACGAGGCGTTCGATGAACTGATCGGCTACGAGGAAAATATGGATGGCCTGCGTGGAGCTGTGGCACGCCTGACTACCGGCGCGGGCTCGATTGCCCTACACCCGAACGAATCATCTTGGGGAATAGTTGAGTTCGGCAACGCTCGGGAGATCGGGCTGAGTTTCGACGACGTGGCTAGTTTGGAACGACTCCTTCGGCCGAAGGCGTTTGATCGTGCAGTCACTCTCGAGAATCGAGGGGTCTCGCCATTCCGGATCGGTGACCCGTTGGTCGATTGGCTTCAGGACTACCTTCTTGCTGATGAACGTGGCCGAGCCTCGGCTGTAGTGAGGCCTACCGCTGGCCTGAGTTCTCCTGCCCTCTGGCTTCACTCTGAGTTCCTCGTCGAGTTTGACTCCGATCAAGCAGTACTTTCTGAAGGGCCTGCGCGCGCCCGCATGGCTCGCCGAGGCGAAGCGCACCTCCAACCGATGCGACTAGAAACCTGGACCGACGCTGATGGTCCTGCGCCGCAGGATCTTGTTACCACTATTCTTGACCTTCCCTTCGACTCTAAGCGCGACGAGATCCTCCGCGGCCGTACCTGGGCTCCCGTTCTCGCTGAGATTCCTTCGTGGTCACGACTGTGCGCCGAAAGTGCTGACGCGGCCTGGGAACAGGTCAGATCTTCTGCGCAACTCACGGCGTCGGTGAGCGCCGCTCTAGAACGTGCGAGCGCCGATTCAGACCGGCGAATCGCAATCCTCGAGGCACGATCCGTTCGGCTCAACGGACCCGAGCGAGAGTCCGCGCGCATCGAACTCGAGTTGGAGCGAAAGGCCGCTGAGGCGCTCTCCCGCGGGATCGCAAGCCCGTCCATTCGGCTTGTGGCCTGCGGAGCGTGCGTGGTTTGGCCGGAGGATTGGTTCGAATGAAAGAGCAAAACTTCATCGAGTACCTCAGGGTGGGCGGTGCTGCTCCGGAGTTCAGCGATGACCTCTACGCGAGGGTAGTCAGTGCGTTGAACGACCCACTCGCGAGTGGCCTTGATCGAGCGGTACTGCTGCGTCAGATTCTCCGTCGATGGTCCCTGCGTGACGGACGAAATGTAGCAGTGGAGGTCTCGCCCGACCTTGCGACGTCAATCATCCCGGTAGCTGACCGGGTTGGGCTGAGACTACGTGCAGGGAACATGTGGACCGCACGGCCTTGGCGGCCCGAATGGCTCAACCTAGATGGCGGCACTCCCGATGCGGCAGCGCTCGCCGGCACTGAGGAGGGGCGCAGATTTGAGGCCACTTCACTCCGGGCTGATCCGTTTTTCGAGAAGAGCACAGGTTTCAAGACCTACCGGACGCCGGGACAGCGTGCAGCCGCGCGGGCCGTCGTAACCACCCCCGAGGGGTCAACTCTCGTCGCCATGTTGCCCACCGGATCCGGGAAAACCGAAATCGCGTTGTGCCTGTCCGATCGCTTCAAGACCGGGCTCACAGTGATCGTCGTTCCGACCGTGGCACTCGCCTATGACTTCG
Organism: Gordonia sp. NPDC003422; assembly: GCF_053588675.1. Lineage (NCBI taxonomy): Bacteria > Bacillati > Actinomycetota > Actinomycetes > Mycobacteriales > Gordoniaceae > Gordonia > Gordonia sp. NPDC003422. Next base: position 13,792 of record NZ_JBSFQL010000024.1, on the reverse strand, counting down.
AACGTAGGTTCAAAGAGCACTACGCGCGACGTTTGAAGAACAACAAACGATTCCGCGTCGATAATCTTCAGTTCGCATGGACCGGCACAACCGACGAAACATCCCGGGCCGCCTTCAAGACCCTGATTGCAGACGGTCGACAGCCGATCCTAGTGACATCTCCGGAGTCGATGACACGAGCCCTACGTCAGACCCTGCTGGACACTGCCTCGACCGGGCGCCTGAAAGGATTCGTCGTCGACGAAGCGCACCTTGTAACCCAGTGGGGCAGGTTCTTTCGTCCTGAGTTTCGCACCCTCGCCGACCTGAGGCGAGCTGTACTTCAGTGCTCGGAAGCAGGGGGCCATGGCCGTCCAGTCACCCTCCTCCTCAGCGCGACGCTTGGCAGCGCCGAGATGTCTGACGTGCTCACCCTCTTCGGCGATCCAGGTCCTTGCAGTCCCATCGTCGCGAACGCACTGCGGAGTGAACCGGAAATCTGGATCGCATATTCGAGCGACCAGGACGAACGTGACCTCCGAGTATTGGAGACGCTCGCGAATTGCCCACGTCCCGCAGTCCTCTACGTAACGAAACCGGAGAAGGCCGAGAAATGGGCGGAGAGGCTGCGGACCGAGGGCTATTCCAGGGTCGCAACGGTGACCGGCTTAAGCACACCAGCCCATCGGTCTACCGTCCTCCAAGGAATCCGGGCTGATGCACAGGATGTTCGCGCGCTAGATCTGGTTGTCGCCACTTCCGCCTTCGGATTGGGAATCGACTACGCCCATATCCGCTCAATCGTCCACGCCTGCATCCCTGAGACTGTGGATCGCTGGTATCAGGAACTCGGACGAGCCGGCCGTGACGGCGACGTTTGCGCCACCTACCTTCTGGCCGCCCCTGGCGATGATCGCGAAGCGGACAGCCTGGGCGTCAAGGTCCTGTCCCCTGCAATTGCTGAGGAGCGCTGGAACGACATGTGGACCCATCGCAAGATTTCCGGTGGCCGAACGTTCCTAGACCTCGAGGGCGCCCGGGGTTCGGTCGGCCGAGGCGACTTCAATCGACGCTGGAACGCCCAAATCGTCCAAGGTCTCATCGAATTGAACGAGCTACAACGACAGCAGTTCGACCTCGAAGACATCCGCGAACTAACGAAACGAGACGACGTCGAGTTGTCCGATTGGACAGCCGTCGAGCGAGTCTCCGCCCTCCTCGGGACTCCAGGCTTCTGGGATCAGTCGTGGCGCAATTGGCAACAACGCGAAATGTCTCGATCATCGAAATCACTCGAACGCATCAAGGACGTCGCGCGGGGCCGCTTAGGTGCCTGCGAATGCATTGTTGACGCGTATACGCCGGACCCAGAGTTATGGATTTCGTGGGGCACTCAATTGGAATTCATGGAGCCAATCGGGGGCTGTGGTCGCTGTCCGGACTGTCGGCGCAGTGAGTTGGCGCGCCACCGCGACCCACTGCCTGCTCCGTCGCAGTCATGGGCCGTCGAGAAAGGCGAGGGCTCAGCTGACCTTGTATCCTTCGCCAACACCGCCAGAGGAACTCATGGTTGCGCAATGCTTACCTATGACACTGAGGAGGCTGGACTTATTCCTGCCCTCGCATCAGGTCTCGCGAAGATAGGAGTACGTCACTTCGGCGGCATCGAACACGTTCCAGCCAGTCCACACAGCGAGGAGACCTTCCGGGACGACGAACCACTCTCACCGCTGGACTTAACCCCGGTGTCGAGTCTCTCAGTCTTTCGAAGAGACCAGCAGGTCTCGCGTCTGTGGCTGCGAAGACGCGCAGCCGACCGTCTGACTCAAGACTGCAGAACCCTCGTCGACATACTCGTGGTGCCCAGGGCGATAGCGATTGGTGGGCGGGGAGTCGGGCGGGACATCCCCGCGATGGCACTAGCAACAGCCTATGAACTAGTTAAGGGGCGATGAAGGTGGACTACCTACGAGGAAACCTGACGGCAAGTGCAACTGGTCTGTTTGTAATCTGCCGCCACCTTAGTGGGTACGAAAACGGACGTCCGGAGGAAGACCTACGGCAGTCCCTTCAATTGCTTCGGTCAGGTGCCGACAACTCCGGTCCTATCCTCAAGGACAGTCTGGCGGTGGGACAAGGGATCGGACTGCTGGGCCGCGACCAGGCGTCATCCAACTGGCACGTGGAGCCTCATGTTGGGTCGTTGTTTCATTGCGAGGGTGACCAGTGGCCGGCATTTCGGGGAGACTTGTTGCGCAAGATCTCTGAGCACGGGCTTGGCGCCGTGTCCGGTCGGGAGAACGTTCCGGACTTGGTTCGTGTCATGACACTCTTTATGCAGGCCGATCCGTTGTCTCCGCTCGATGAAGACCATGGCAGGGGGCCCGAGGCTTGGTTCGAGAAGCTTGGGTTCGATGGCGTGACGAACAGTACGCAGTGGAACTCCTTCAAACGCTGGGCTACCAGCCTGGGCCTTGCTCGCCGCTCGAGTTCGCCTAAACCTGGTGTCGTCATCCCCGACGCCACCACTGCCATCGCCGATCAACTGGGTGCTCTGCCCGCATCGGGGAGTGCCCGGGAGTGGCTAGCGTCCCTGCGTGAGCGGTTGCCGATTCTCGGTTCGCCGGCCCTCACCTCGCAACTCCCCTCGGCGCGTGCGTGGGATGAGGTGCCTCCCGCTGTCGTGTTAGGTCTATTGAAACTCGAGAAATCAGGCGTCCTCGTACTCGAACCCTCCGACGATGCTTCGAATGTGCTCTCGATGGGTCTGGGTGCGACGCTCCGCCAAATTGGCAGAATCAAAGTCGGGAGTCGAAGTGTCTGAAGCTTCTATGGCGAACTTCCGTTGCTGGAGCGCCAAGTCCGTTGCTAGAACCGTCTTCTCAGACATCGGAGGTCTGCCTGGTGATGCTGACGCGATCTTCCTGGCGGCACACACTTCTGTCGAACTCGAACACCGCAAGGGTCCTGAGAGCGGATCGGCTGGGAGCGGCGAAGCACAGGTACTCGCCGCGCTGACTGATCGCATCGGTGACTTGGAGAGGAACACTCTCATCGCTGTTACGGGGGGATCGGGGACTGGCAAGAGCCACGTCGTTCGCTGGGTTCATTCCCACTTGGACCGAACAGACGCGCGGTTCCACGTCCTCTACGTCCCGCGCGCAGTTCAGACCCTTCGCGAGTTGCTCCGCCGGATAATCGAAGGTCTTCCCGGGGTCGGAGATAGCGACCTCATGGATCGCGTAGATGCAGCGATCTCGAATGTTCGGCCCGGCGAATTTCAGGAACGGCTGGTCAACGAAATCAAGGTCGCGCTCAACTGGACCATCGAGGATCAGGCTGCTTTCGACGGAGAGACTGCGAGCGAGGCCGCCGAGCGCGAAGATCGAAATGCGATGCTTGGTTTCAGGGACGAGGCGTCCGGCGGTCGCGAGGACGGCTTGGCTGCACTAATCGACTTACCTCAAATAAAGCAGGCCCTACTCCGGCCTGATGGACGACTCAGCCAACTCGTCAAGTCGTACTTCGACGAGACATCGCGCCGCGATGATAACGACGAAATCTTCACCCGCGAAGATCTTCCGCTTAAGGTTGCCGGTATCCGAAGCGCCCTCCAACGCAATCGGGAGTTGATCGACCTTTGGTCCGTAATCCAGCGCCAACCCGACGACGCCCTCCGCCTGCTCGAAGACGCCCTTCGCGTTGCGTTGCCAAAGACCGTAGGTTTGCGCTCGCCGGGCGGCTCCACGCTGGATTCACTGTTCAGGGAGTCTCGCAGGGCATTGCGGGCGCAGGGTCAAGACCTGGTGCTCATCTTTGAGGATTTGGCACAGTTCGGGCTCGTTGATGGCGAATTATACGACCAGTTCGTTACTCAACCGGGAAGTGAACTGGCTCCCCTTCGTGTTGTCTTTGCGGTAACAGACGGCGCATACGGGCGCATGGAGCGAACCGTTCGCACGCGTGTGGAGCACGAGTTTCATATTGGAGGGTCAGCCCTTACCCATCCGCCCCAGTTCATAAGCCGCTATCTCAACCTCGTCCGTGTTGGAAGGGAAGAGACTCAGCGCCGCTGGATCTCGGAATCGGGAGAACGGGACGTCGCCGACTGGATGGCCAACGCGTGCGATAGCAGAGAACAGGGGCAACCGTGCCGATTCCGAGACCAGTGCCATTCGGCATTTGGCACCGTGGCCGTCGAGGGACTTGGCGAAGTCGGACTTTACCCCTATAACGAGCGTGCACTCACGCGGTCATATACGGAGGCCAAGGAAAGAGCCGCGCGGGAAGGACGTCCAGTCACGCCGCGCGACGTCATTCAATTGAGTGTGGAAGAGATCCTGGTGGAGGCTGACGCAAACATCGCGCTCGGCACCTACCCTCACCCGAGGACTCGCGAGCAGTTTGATTTCAAAGTGCGGACGCCGAAAGACGCTCTGCTAACCGCGAACCCTTCTTCGGACCCCGAACGCAACTATCGTGCTCTGGTCATCTGGGGCGGTGAGTCCCCACTGCGCGCGGGCGTGCTGGAGGCCTTCAATTTAGACGCACGCGCTGCGAATCCGACACCAGCAGGTCCGAAAGGAGAAGGAACGCATCCGCGGCCAAGTCCCACGGCGTTGCCGAACCCTCTGTTACCTCTGTTCCAGTGGCAGAACGGGGAAAGGCTTCCCGAAGACGACGTAAATGTGTATAGGCGCGCACTACATGACCTTGTGCTCGACAGGTTGGGCTTAGACCAGTACCTCGTCCACATCTTCAAAGGTCGGGGACAAGAAATTCTGAGGGAACTCTTCAACATTACCTCGTTCAACATCGAAGGTGCCCGGGGCCGCGCGGCGGACGCAACGAAGTCCGTCAGGTTCACGATCAACCCGACGCGGGAGGACGTACGCCTCCTCGTAGCAGCTCGCTGGCTCCGTGATCATGGTCACTTCGACACATCGCGATCCAAATGGCAATGGCCCGAGGGCTACGAACCAGCGGAACTAATGGTTGAGTTGGAGGCCAAGTTGGACGAGTGGGCTGGCGCCGTTCGTGACCGCATGTTGGCGGTGACCGGAGGTTCGCGCTTGGCACAGCAGGCAATTGGAGTTCGAGCGATCGCATTGGCTGCCTCCGGTGTGGAAATCGCGTCACTCGGAACCGCAACTGGTGTTCTAGCGGCGAGTATTCAAGGGCGAGTACGAGCCGACGCAGCCTGGCAAGTCGCGGACGCGGCTGCTGCACGGGTGGTCGCCACGTTGAAGGTCGAGGAATCGATCGGCGACTTCGCCGCGGTGCGCCAGGGAGAGACGGGACAGCCACAGTTGGTGGACCCGCGCGAACTGGACAAAGCTATTGCCGATTTCCTTGAGAACCCGATAGCGGCCTTGCGTCAAGCATCAGCATCGGCGGTAGATCCGACTATCGCTCAGAACGCTGACCTCCTGCTCGACGCACTTGAAGAAGCATTGCCGAATAGTGTCACCTCGGCAAAGGAGGCTCATTCCGTCGCTCTCACCCTGCTCGAGGGACACACGCCTGCACAAGTGGGCCGCAGTGCTGCAGACGTCGGGGCAACCGCAAGGGATGACGGCAGCTTCTTTCGACCCGCGGACAAATTCCTCGAGTTCCGCCAGGCCATTGAGGTGCTCGATCATGCGCCTGTGCCTGATGCGCTCTTGATAAACGATGAAAAGCTCGGAACTGTGGTCCGCCAGCAGAAGTCGATCCGGGAAGTAGTGCGCCTCGCCGAAGCTCTTGAATTCGTCAAGTATGTGATGGCCGAAACAAAGAAGGAATCACTGCGAAGCGGTACCAACGCTGGCGACGTATCAACGCTCGAAGCCTCGGTGAGGAAGCAACTGACGGAATTGTCAACACTCGCACGGTCGTTTGCATCTGGAGGTGAAGAATGAACGAGACCCTTGGGAACGTCTCATGGGTTGAGGAGACCGCCCAGGCCGTGAGCCTTGCTCGCAACGCCGGCGAAGCCCAGCAGCAGGCAGAACTTCTGCGGGAGTCCGAGACGGACTTGAGAAAGTTCCTATCGGAGTTCAAGGCCCTCAGCGAGAGTGCATCCGTGGTCCGGGGGCTGAACTGGGAGGGGATGGCGCCAAGTCCCGACCTTTCAAAGGACCTCGAGGAAGCCATGCGAACCCTCGACTCGCGACCGTTGAGTCGTGTTCAGCGGTCGTTGGACAAGTTCGGAAAGAGTTTAGCCGAATCACTGAAAGAACACTGGAACAGGTATGCGGCAAAGCAACTCGGTGATGTCGGCGACCTCCTCACCCTCTCCGAGACCCTCTCAGGCGTGGAGGGTATTGCAAAAGTATCTCAGGACTTGAGTGGAACGCTTGGAGAACTAGAGAGGTCCCGGACGTCGCTTCCGACCAGTCAGTCTGTCGAGTCGCTAGCGAAAGCGGTGAGACTCTTACGTCAACTGGAGTCCTCGCTCAAACCCGAAGTTGTTCGGCGGTTCCTGTCGGCTGTTGCCCGCGGCGGCGCCCCCGTCGAGAGCCTCACGCCGGACGTGATCGAGTGGCTCGCGAACCACAACTCGCTCGACCGTTTCAGAATTGTTGCCGGGTCACCAGTGAAAGAATCAAATGACTGACGTGCTTCAAAGCGCCCTCACCACAGTCGAACTCCGTGAGGCGGAACTCCTGTCCTGGGGAGCAGTGGGCGCCGAGTGGCGAAGAGACGAACTACTCAATGTCCTGAGCAGTTTCACCGGCGCCGACGCCCTTGTGGATCGACTCGTCGACCTTGGGCTGATTGTCGAGACTCCTTCAGGTGGCTATCGCTCCCGTAGTGCGGAAACGGTCCGACTGCTGGCAACCCTGCGTCAGGCGTTCCGCAACGAGGCGATCCTCTCGGGACGTCCGCTCGTGTTGGACTACCGATTCCTGCATCGGCCTCGTCGCCGACCTCGGCGAGACCTTCCGGCGTCGCAGTTGGAATCCTCCGTACAGCACCTCTTGGGACCCAGTGGCCTCGCTGCGTTGCGACATCTGGTTCCATCAAATGTCTCTGCGTTTCAACACCGTTCGACCCGGCAGGTACTGGGGGGGCTGAAGTCTTCTGAGGCGGCGGGAATCATGGTCACCGCCGGCACCGGCAGTGGCAAGACTCTCGCCTTTTACATGCCGATGTTTGCATGGATCTGCGACCAGACCGCTGACAACCGGGCGGTACTTGCTCTCGCACTGTATCCACGGAACGAACTGCTCAAAGACCAATTGAGAACTCTGGTCGGGTACGCGTTAGCCCTTCGAGCACTCGGACCTGTTGCTAACCCGGTAAGTCTCGCGACCTGGTTCGGTTCGACTCCGCGGTCTGCCAAGTTCGTGCGCGATGGAAGAGTGGATACCTGGCGCAAGGTCACCGGCGGCTACCAGTGTCCCTTTCTCCAGTGTCCAAGTGACGACTGCGAAGACGGGAGGATGATTTGGCCGGATCGGCAGTTACAGGACGGCCACGAACTGTTGCGTTGTACCAACTGCGGTACTGAGGTTCCTGGGGAGATTCTGAGGTTGACGCGGGACTCGGCGCGCTCGAACCCCGCGACCGTCATGCTCACCACAACGGAGTCGCTGAACCGTCAACTGGCGTCGCCCGGAAACCTCCGCGCCTTCGGGCTGAACCCAGCCACGCTTCGTGCGGTGCTGCTCGACGAGGTCCACACCTATGAGGGGACCACAGGGGCGCAGAACGCGTATCTCCTACGCCGCCTTCGTCATGCGCTGAAATACACACCACTTTTGGCAGGGTTGTCCGCAACGCTGACCGACGCGGCCGACTTCTTTGGTTCTCTCGTGAACTTGGATGCCGGACAGATATCCGTCGTCGAACCAGATCCTCTGGAGCTTGAGGAATCGGGTGCGGAATACCTGTTGGCGCTGCGCCACAACCCACATGGCAACACCGGAACTCTGTCAACGACCATTCAGACGGCGATGGAACTGTCGCGTTCGCTCGACCCGATGACGGTCAATCCATTTAATCCCCCCGTCGATTCGGAAGGCATTATTGGGAGTCGGCTTTTTGTTTTCACCGACAAACTCGATAGCACCAACAGGCTGTATTGGGATTTGCTCGACGCGGAGGGCTGGGCCTGGCCTGGGCAAGTCAAGCGCGGCGCGAGACCGCTCACCCTGGCTCATCTGAGATCGCACGGGCAAAGCGCACTCACCTCCGGCAGCAGACAGGACCCACTTCTTCGTGATCAGGAAGGTCAATACTGGTGGCTAGCTGAGTCCCTGGGACATGAGGTCGACGGTGATGTACAGAAGCGCATTGGGCGCACAAGTTCGCAAGACAGCGGAGTGGCCTCGGATGCGGACATCATTGTTGCCACAGCAAGTTTGGAGGTAGGGTTCGACGACGACCGTGTTGGAGCGGTCCTTCAGCATAAAGCTCCTCATGACGTCGCCCAATTCCTGCAGCGTAAGGGTCGGGCCGGCCGAAATCCCGCCACTCGCCCCTGGACTGTGGTGGTCCTGAGTGACTGGGGCCGCGATCGTGATGCGTGGGATGCCTACGACGCACTCTTCAGTCCGGTCCTTCCCCCTAGATCGCTGCCTCTCGAGAATCTTTACGTACTTCGGATTCAGGCTGTATACAGTTTGCTTGACTGGCTCGCCCAGCGACTGAACTACGGGCGAACCTCGACCTGGACTGACAGTTCAGGACCGGCCGACCTCCTCAACAGAGACCTCAAATGGCAGTCCATAACCAAAGAGCGCCAGAAGAAATTGGTCGATCTGCTGAGTGCAGTGCTTCGAGATGGGCCGGAGCGAGCCGCCCTTGTTCGGCACCTTCGCCGAAGTCTTTCCCTCGGCGGAGGTCTCGCTGGTGACGTGACGCTCGACAAGATCCTGTGGGAATCCCCAAGACCCCTGCTCGCGGCGGTAGTCCCAACACTCCGGCGTCGGCTTCGTGACCAATGGGCGGGTGAACGGCCAGTTGCGGATGACTCCTCAGTTCGCACACGAACCCCTCTCCGAGATTTCGTGCCGGGCAACCTGTTCGACGACCTGCTAGTCCCCGATGTGGAGTTGAACGTCCCTTGGGCGCGCAACGAGAGTGTGATTGAGCACCTCCCGGCCCTTCGCACAATCCGAGAGTTCCTCCCGGGCAACGTGTCTCGACACTTTGGCGTGTGGGCTAGTAACAAGCGTCACTGGGTCCCCTTGCCAGACTCGATCGACACCGACGGGACCCATCTTGTCGATGTTGCAATCTACGGTGGGCTGCCGATCGATGATGTGGCGACCGCCTCGGGAATCACTCAGGTGTTCGCGCCCACACATGTGGATCTGGCATCGGTTGAGAACGATGTCAGCGATGGGTCGTCTATGCGCGCCGACTGGGTCTTCAACGCGACCACGTTGGGAGTAGGTACCAAGTTGCCGTTGGCGCGCAACGCCTCTGGCTATTTCGAACGGCTCACCGCACATCTGCACAGTCAGGGTGGCGGGATGCGGGTTGTCCGCTTCGCAGAGTCGGGCCAAGGTGTCCTCTGGCAGAACGGAGAATCCACGCCAACCAAAATGCGATTCAGCACGGGCGAGCAGAGTGCGCGCGCCGCCCTCGGTGTGGAGATCTACGCCGATGCCCTTGCTGGCCGGATACAGATGCCCTCGTTCGCCGACGACCCGTCCCCGATCGAACGAATTGAATGGATGCGGTACCTGATCGATGTCGATCCCTCTTTCCCTGCTATCGTCACCACGTTCGACCGGTCCGGGCTGTCGGATTCTGCCGAATCCCTAGCCGCGAAGTGGGATTGGGGGATCGGGCCGCCCCTCGAGCAGGACTTCGCAGACCGCCTGAGGCAGGAGGCCGTCACTCTCGGTCTCCTCAATCCATCTAACCCAGGAACCCTGTCCGCGTGCATCGGTGACGCCGCTATCCTCACCGCGCTGAGGGATCACCTACTCGCGTCTCGGGCCCCAAGGCGATCCGTCGCATGGCTTGAATGGACGCAAACACGCTTCACCTTGGCCGCAGCCCAGACACTGCTGGACGCACTTTCCTCCAGCAGCCGAAGCGTCGATGCCGACGACCTACTCATCGACCTGGACCCCTCCGACCGGACCGTCTTCTACATCTCCGAGCAGTCACCTGGTGGCACTGGTCAGATTGAAGCCATTGCCATCGACATGATCGAGATGCCGGACAGACTCGACCTCGCCCTTGCCGATGTACTCCAACCTACCGATCTCGAGTTGTTGGACCGTCAATTGCGGGCGGTGATCGAATCCCCTGACGTCTCAGTTCACCAGGCCGTCGCTGAACTCGCGGCCAGCTGGGCATCTGGGCATGACCGCGTCAAACTCGCAACCGAGGCCCTCGACGCCGCCCTTGCCAGTGCTGCCCTCAGCTTGAATCGAACTGCGACAGTTGCGCTCACGACGCGTATCGCCGGACCTGGTGCTGACCCACACTTCCTAGCGGAGCTTCGAGAATGGATCGCAATCCGCGACGCGGCCGAACAACGAAGCGGCCTGGCCATCGAGCCACGCACGCTGGCCTCGCTTCTGGCTGACCGGACTGTCGCCGACACATTCCTCCATCTGGCGGATCCGACTGCACCGACACGGGTCCGTGCGGTGGCAAACGTGCTGTGGCCATGGGGCCGCGCTGCACGGGGAGCGCGTTCGTTCAATCCGTACTCGGGTACGTTGGACGGAGTTGTGGTCCTCTTGAGACGGCACTGGCGCTCTAAGGTTGAGGAGGTTGTTCTGGATCATTGGACCGACCAGATTCGGTCCGACCTACACGCACGCCTCCGCGATGCGGGCGAACTCGTCCTGCGCGCGCCAATCCCCAGTAGGCGAACGCTGCGTATCGCACTTGTCGACCTCCAGACCACACCGATCGAGGTTGGCCCACTCTGGTGCTACCCCGAGATCATCGGCATCCATGATCGAGGAACCGCGTTCGAAGCCAGCATCCGACTCCAGGAGACGTGGTGAATCGCGTCATTCGAAAGTCGCAGAACGCCAGCGCAAGCGAGGCCGCAGATCTCCTTGCCGGCCTGTTCAGTGCCGAGTTGTGCCTACCGAGCCGATGTCTATGGCTTGTTTCGCCGTGGGTTTCGGACGTCGAGTTGATCGACAACAGTGCGGGCACATTCGGCCCTCTGATCCGGTTTGGGAAGCGCCCGGTCCGACTGGCCGAGGTACTGGTCGCGCTCGCATCGTCCGGAACTCACGTCGTCGTCGGAACAACGGCAGACGAACACAACAAGCGGTTCCTTGAACGCCTCCGATTGCTCGCGGAGGACATGCGGGTTGAACGCTTGGTCACGACGTCTATCGATGCATCGAACAATCTGCACACGAAGGCTCTTACTGGTGACGACTTTGCGCTCACGGGCAGCATGAACATTACGTTCAACGGAATCCAGATTCGAGAGGAACTAGTAGACCTTCGCACAGATGAGGCGTACGTCGCGCAGGCGCGTATGGACGCATTCGACAGGTTCGGAGGCGAACTATGACGGTCGACGAAGTGGTTGCCACGTTGACTGGCGATCTCTCCAGATTCGGAGAACTCGCCGAGCGCGTCGAAGGGTTGGTCTATACCCAGCTATCCCGATTCCACCCTGGTGTCGGAGGATGGCTCATACTTCCTTGGACCAACGGCTTCTACCTGTTCAGCGAGAACGGCGAAGGCCAGCGTCGAGGGCGAGAGGTAGTCCAAGCGTTCCTCGGGCCAAGCGTCGCTCTCGTACAAACTGTCGATCAGGAGTACCTCGACAAGAACCTTCCTGCGGCTTGGCAGGCAACAGGCCTCGTCAAGGCGGCTTTCTTGAGAAGGGTGACGCATCGCCACGACGAGGCCCGCGAGATGTTGGCCCGTTTGGAGGACCTCGTTGCGTCGGTGGGTGGGCGCAGTGCTGTTGCCCTGGAACTCAAGCCAAGCCATAGTGACCTCTTGCGAGACTTTCGTCTGGCTCTCATTGGTCTGGATGTCGAGTCGGCGCGTGCGATTCTTGAACAGATTCTGTTGACCGGCCATGTCAGCGCGGAGAATGCCCGCCACCTCAAGATCGAGTACTTCGCAGCGTTCGGTCGCTGGGCGGAAATGCGGGCGATGCCGCATGTCGGGGCACTGCTAAAAGCGCGTCGCCCAAGGGCAATATCGGAGACGCTCCTTCGAATGGTGTGGTGGTCTGAACTCGCAGCACCTGAGCACGGGGGGCCGCAACGGGCGTTCCGCGAGAAGGGCGTACTCGAGACGTACGGCGCCTTGTTGCGATCAGTGCGAGGGCCTTCGACACCAGAAGGTCGGAGCGTCGTTTTCCTGGCAGCCGTCGCCGAGGGTAACGAGAACTGGCAGCGCGAGGTACTCGAGTGTGCCGGAAGTTCAGAAGAGCGAGCAGCCCTGGAGGCGCTGGCGGCCAACGAGCGAACGCCAACTCCACCAGAACCAACGGTTCCTGAACCGAGTGATACCCCACCCGCCGACCCTGTGGGAGAGGCCTTTCGGGCAGGCCGCTTCGCCGAGGTGATACGCGCATTCGCATCGAAGCCCGACCGTGTTTACGCCGAACTGGCTCTCGAAGCGGTTCTCGATTCTGGTGAAATGGAGCACGGCCTGGAGACCCTGCGGTTGGTTCAGGATCTCGTCGCTCAGGGTCAACTCGAATTGTCGCGGCGCGGTCGACGAGACTTTGAAGAACTACAGCAACTTCTCGCAGGTTCGTGCGCCGACTGGCTTGAGTGGGCCACTCGCCTAGGGGGTGCGACTCGGTGGGCCGATGGTGCTGCAGTTCTTCGGAATGAGCATGATAAGTGGGAGCCATTGGCCGTCATCGGGGCGCAATCACTCGCCGACGTGTGCGACGCACTCCTAGAGGCGTCCGGATCACCCAACGCCGATCAACTTCGCACGTGCCTTGACATCCTCTGCAGTGAAGCAGCCGACCTTCTTGCACGAGGCCAGTCCAATGACTTCGGCCAAGTCGTACTCGCACTGCTCTGTGAGCAGGAGAACTTCAGCGAAATGGTACGCAGCGCATATCTCGACCTCGTTGCGGCCTGGCTCGCTGCTGGGCCTACTGTCAAAGAGTACAGCGAGGTTCTCGACCAGACGCTCGCTATGTGGCAACGAATCGCATCCCCGAACGCCGTCGACTGGGCCAGTAACGTTTTGGAGGCAATTGTTGATGCTCCCTGCCCAGATGAATCCAAGCGTGCGTCTACCGCAGCCCAAATCATCGAGGGTGTTCGTCACCACACAAATCGTCTGACATTGAGGCAACGTGTAGAGGTCGAAGGTCTCGCGTTGGACTTTGGTCTGCCTTCGAGGGTGGTTGACTGCCCACAGGAGGAGTTGGATGTGTGGGCAGCGCTCGACGGTAAATTGGTTGGAATCTACTCTCTCTTGGCCCGCGCTGAGAGCTACCTGCGAGAGCGACTTTCGCGTCTATGCGCAGTCGTTGAGGTTAAGGGCAACAATGACAAGGTCGCGACTCAGCCCCTCAGGTCCCTTGCCGAGAAAGCGGACTACCTTATCGTTGACACGTGGCACGCGGCTCATCAGGCAACTGGTGCCATTGATGCCGTCAGGCCGAGAGAACGCCAGATACTCCCGAGGCATCGCGGACACTCAGGGTTTCTTCGAGCGTTGGAGGAGGCCCTTGTAAGCTAGATCGATAGGACCTGGCATGAACAGTGCCTGTGGGTGTCAACGGCGGCTGAAATCTGACCCCTTATCGACGGTTGAATTTTGACCCCCTGTGGTTGGTCTATTGGTCGTGTGTGACGAGGTCTCGTCGGGATTTGGTGCGGTAGGAGTCGCCGTTGATGGTGATGAC
>NZ_JBSFQL010000023.1:0-100634 GCF_053588675.1 Gordonia sp. NPDC003422 | reverse complement strand
GAACTGACATCCCCCGGTGGTGGACCAGTGGGCAGATTCATGTCCGCCACCGGGCACACCTTCGTGACCGTCTACGGGCAGTTTTCACGTCCGCCCGTGGGCACTTCCCGATGTCCCTTGACAGTGGTTCTCCTGTGATCTGACCAAACCGGACGAGATCGATGCCCTGGTCGCCGCCATCGGCGAACGGTTCGGCTCACCCGACGTCCTGATCAACAACGCAGGGCGATCGATACGGCGACGGGCCCGGGATGCCACCGATCGTGTGCACGACTATGAGCGAACGATGGCCCTCAACTACTTCGGCCCCGTGCGTCTGACGTTGGGTCTGTTGCCTGCGATGCGGGCACGGGGAGCCGGCCACATCATCAACATCAGCACGTGGGGAACCACAGCGGGGTGATGCCCAAGTTCTCGGCCTATCACTCTTCCAAGGCGGCGCTGTCGGCGTTGGGCGCAGTCTCGGTGCTGAAGAACGCGAGTCGGGGATCTCGGTGTCCAGCTTGGGTTTTCCGTTGGTCAGAACCCCGATGATCGCACCGACCGCCGACTATGACGCGCTGCCGACCTTGACTCCCGACCAGGCCGCACGCTGGGTGGAGCGGGCCATCGCGACTCGCCCGGTCGAGCTGTATCCCGCGTACGCCGGCTTGCTGCGTGCGGTCTCCGCCGTGTCACCGCGGCTGGCCGACCGGCTTGTCGCGGCCGCCGGGATCTGACCGCCGACGGATCAGGGTCACGCCACCCGCCGGAACACGCCGGGCTCGGCTTCGGCGACCGCGCCGGCACCGATCAGCCGTTCCAGGTGCAATTGCGCCGTCCGTGTCTCGACGGCCTGCACGTAGGGCGCCTGCACGTGTGGGCGGTAGACAAGTCGGTGGCCGACGATGTCATCCATCGTGCGTGGTTCGTCCAGGAACTCGAGCAAACGCTCTTCGCGACTGAGGAGCTTGTCCCGATATGCGGCGAGCCGCGTCCGGAACTCGGCGCGGCCGTCGATCACACCCTTCTGGTGGAAGGTCCCGAACCAACGGGCGTCCACCGCGTCGGCGACCGCGATGGAGGCCAAAAAGTCGTCGACGCTGCTGCCGATGTCGCCGTACATGGGCCCGAACGATGTGAGGTCGATGTCGGCCACATAGAAGAACCCGTCGGGCTCCACCAGTACTCCGCTGTGACCAGGGGTGTGCCCTGGTAGGTGGATCACCCTCGCGGTGCGGTCACCGAGGTCGAAGACGTGTCCGCCGTCGATGCCCTCGACCCGCCGGGTGGGTGCCAGTTCGAACCTGTCGGCCATGTACTGCTCGATCTCGGCGCGGGCCTGCGTGTCGAGACCGTACTGATCCACCATCACCTCGAGCGATGCGACGGCAGCGGCGTCGAGTCCGTGCGTGTACGTGGGTGCCGCAAAATGGCGCACCCCGGCGATGTGGTCCTCATGTGCGTGGCTGATCAGCACCGCGTCGGCGCCCACCGGGTCGCGGTCCAGTGCCAGCGACGGATCTATCACCAGCGTCCCCGACGAACCATGCACGACGACCGAGTTGCCGTAGGGGACGGCTCCGCCGTTGTCGGCCATCAGGACCGAGACACCGCCGTAGCGATGTTCGACGTACCCGGCGGACGGTCGGGTTGGTTGGCTCACGACTCGTCGGCGGTCCCGAGCTTGAAGCCGACTTTGAGGGTCACCTGGAAATGCGCGACCTGTCCGTCCGCGATGT
The DNA here is from genome assembly GCF_053588675.1 of Gordonia sp. NPDC003422. Classification (NCBI taxonomy): domain Bacteria; kingdom Bacillati; phylum Actinomycetota; class Actinomycetes; order Mycobacteriales; family Gordoniaceae; genus Gordonia; species Gordonia sp. NPDC003422. The sequence continues at coordinate 98,913 of NZ_JBSFQL010000023.1, read as the reverse complement.
GACCGCGTGTTTCGGTCACCTCGAACCAGTCCAGGTGGTCGAGTGTCTCAGCAGCGCGGGCGATGGCGCTGCGGATGGCGTCGTCGGTGCTCGACGTCGACGAGCCGACGATCTCCACGACCTTGTAGACGTGGTCTCCCATGGGTATTCCGCCTTCCTTTCTCGGCCGGCCCCGATCCGGTTCCTGTTCGATACTCCTGAATTTTGTCTACCAGGTCGGCCCGATGATGGCCGTCGAATCGGCTGCGCGATGTCGGCAGTGCGAGGTCGGGCGTCGGCCGGACCCAAGTGGCCCCGTCCAAATACCCCGGACGAATTTATGAACAGCACCACTAAGATCACGAGATGACCGCCACCGATCGGCCCGACCCGAACTCGCTGAGGTGTCCGTGCTGCTCTGGACTGGTTTTCGGAGAATGCTGTGGACCACTGTTGAGCCGGGTGCGGCCGGCACCGACCGCCCAGGCGATGATGCGTTCGCGTTTCACCGCTTTCGCCCGCGGTGATCGCGACTACCTGCTCGACACCTGGCAGCCCGACACCCGGCCCAGGGAACTCGTCCTCGCCGACGACCTGCGGTGGTACCGACTGGACGTCGAATCGGTCAGTGCCGGAACCCCTTTCGATTCGGCGGGTGAAGTGGGATTCACTGCCTACTACCGGACGCCAGACGGCCCGGGCACCCTGCACGAACTCAGTCGGTTCACGCGGGTGTCCGGGCGCTGGTACTACGTCGACGGAAAGGTCGGCTGACCCGGCTACTCCTTCGGCGCCGGCTTTTCGACGGCGATGAGTGGATCGCCCACCGACACCTGGCCGGTGCCGATCTGGGTGACCGACGGGAATTTCTTCGTGTTCATGATGACGACGGGTGTGATGTCGGAGTACCCGGCCGCCGCGATCTTGGCCTTGTCGAACGTCACCAATGGTGTTCCGGCGGTGACCTTCTGGCCGGCCTTGACCTTCACGTCGAAGCCGTCGCCCTTCATCTGCACGGTGTCGATGCCCACGTGGATCAGCAACTCGATTCCGCCGTCGAGGACGAGACCGAAGGCGTGACCCGTCGGCTGTGCGGCCACCACCATGCCGTCGGCGGGCGCGTACACCGTGTCGCCGGAAGGCTTGATCGCCGCACCGCTGCCCATCGTGCCCTTGGCGAAGACGGGATCGGGGACGTCGCTGATGGGTACCGCTTCACCCTCGAGCGGGGCACCGATCTCGGTCACCGGCCCGGCCACCTTGGTGTCGGCGTCTGCTTTGGACAGCGTCGCTGTCGCTCTGTCGGGCCTGTCGATCACCGCTGTGGTCGCTGCCGCCCCGGCCGCAGCTCCCGCCGCCAGCCCGGCGCCACCACCGCCTCCACCGTCAGGTCCCGAGACCGGAGAGGTCCCCTTGGCTTCGGCTCGTTCCTGCTCTTCCGCGTCGCGGATGGCCTCGAACTCGGCCTGTTGTTCGGGTGTGCGGAAACCAGAGATCATCACCAGAATCATGGCGGTGAAGAACGCCGCGGCAACGGCGATGCCATAGAGAACCACGCTGTCGAAGGCCGGGATGGTCAACAGCGAGGTGAACACGAACGCGTTGGTCGTGACACCGCCGCCGATGCCGATGATGAGTCCACCGACGAAGCAGCCCACCAGTAATCGCGGGTAGATCCGTTTGAATCGCAGATGAATGCCGTACAACGACGGTTCCGAGATGCCACCCAGCAAACCTGCGGCCAGTGCGCCCGTCGCTGTCTGTTTCATCTGCCGGTCACGCTGACGCCACGCCAAGACGAGGACGCCGGCGGTCGCACCGAAGCACGCGAAGTTCCACGCGCCCATCGGGCCCTGGATGTAGTCGTAGCCGAGCTGCTGGATGTTGAGCAGCATGATCGCGTTGATCGGCCAGTGCAGACCCAGTGGAACCATGAACGGGTAGGCGAGTGGCACCACGATCGCGAAGATGAACGGCGAGAAATCGTTGATCGACTTCAAGATGTCCGCCAGACCGGCGCCGACGTAGACGCCGAACGGTCCGATCAGGAATGCCGTCAACGGGATCATGATCAGCATCGCGAGAAACGGCACGAAGATCAGCTGGACGTTGTCCGGGATCAGCTTCTTCAGGTACCGGGTCAAGTAGCCGAGAACCGCCGCCATGATCAACGGTGGGAACACCTGCGAGCTGTAATCGAAGAATGTCAGCGGGATGCCGAAGACGTCCACGATCTGGATTTCTTGGCCTGCGACGGTGACCTTGTGCGTGTACTGCTCGAGGTCGGCAAACTGCGGGAGCATCAGCACCGCCATCACCGAGAAGCCGACCCACGGGTCGGCGCCGACCTTCTTCGACGCGTTGTAGGCGATCATCAACGGCAGGAACACGAAAACGCATTGCCAGCACAGGTTGACGAACTGCCAAGACGGTGAGAGTTGCGATGCCTCATCGGGATTCGACCAGTTCGGGATCACGTCGAGCGTGCTCATCAGGGACATGAACGTGATGAACAGCGATGCGCCGAGCAGAGCGCCGAGGATCGGTCGGAAGGAATCGGACAGGTACTCGAACAGTGAGTCGAGCCAGGCGGACTTCCCGCGCGGACCCTTGGAGCGCTCGGCGGCCTTGATGGCGGCCGCGGAGTCGCGGGCCTTCATCTCGGGCAGCGCCATGATGTCGTTGTAGACCGACTCGACAGCGCCGCCGATGACCACCTGATAACGGTTGCCCTGTTGCGGTACGGCACCGAGCACGCCTGGAACCGATTCGACGACTTCTTGATCCACATGCGACGAGTCGCGCAGTTGGAAACGCAATCGAGTTGCGCAGTGGGTGAGGCTTTCGATATTGCCGGGACCGCCAACACTATCGACGATATCGGCTGCGGAGTTCGTGGCCATGACTCTCCTTTGAGTGCCTGAAACCTATGAGTGCCGAAACACGGGTGCGATGCACCTTTTCGTGCACTCACGGGCACCGCAGTTCCACGGTGCCCGTGCACCTTTCTCGATGCTATTACGACGTGTCCGCGCGTGGTGTCAGGTTGAGAAAGACGGCGTTCGAATCGTGATGCGCCGCAATTGCGGCAGCTCCCAACGCCGCCGCTGTCGCAATTGCGGTGGTGAGGGAGTGGGCGCCGAAGCGGGTGTCAGTCGCGGTCCTTCTTGCCCGGGATTCCGATGAAGAAACCGATCCCGATGATCACGCTGGACAACAGAGCAACGGCGGGCATCATCCACATGCTTTCCATGCGTGTGACGATACGATCGCCGAGCCGACCGCGCAGGAGTATTTGGTCCCTTGGTGTTCTGAGACGCTGGGTTGACGATGGCGCTCGGCGGACGTCAGTTGGCTCCGTGGCGGGCGATCCACTCGACGAGTGGTGTTGTCGCCCGCCAGTCGGAGCGGATCTTGTCGACGAGCGCGCGGCCGTGGATGACCTCGTCGAAACCGTAGTCCTTGCCGACCGTGAGTGATTTGTGTCGAAGCAGATCGATCCGGGGATGGTCGGAATCCCATCCGCGCGGTGCCGTCTTGAGCCGATTGCCGCCGATTTCCCAGCCGGATGTGTTGAGCTTCTTGAGAATGCGCTCGAGTTGCGGTCCGTGGCGATCGTGGTCGATGGCTTTGCGCAGCGCGGCCAACCGTTCGGCCAGTGCTTCGTAATACCCCGCCCCGACGCGCACTCCGGGTGCGCCGATCTGGACGTAATACCCGGTGGCCGGGCCCACTGCGACAAACGCACCCTGGTGCGTCTTGTAGGGCGTCTTGTCCTTGGCGAACCGGACATCTCGGTAGGGCCGAAAGATCTTGGCCGGACCGAATTCCCCGGCCAGTTCATCGGTGAGAGCCGCCATCGGCGCGGCGACTGCGTTCGTGTAGATCTCCTTGTGCGCTTCCCAGAAGACCTTACTGTTGTCGATCTCGAGATCGTCGTAGAAGTCGAGCGCCGCCTCGGGAAATCCCGCAAAGGTCATGGCACCACGCTACGTCCGGTACCCAAAGGCACGTCAAGCGGCTGACGATCTCAGGTTTGACGCGCGGCCGTGGCAGCCGTGGCAGGTTCGGCGAACGCTGGGGCGTGCATGTGCACCCACGAAGAAATGTCGTGCGCCGGGCGCCCGGTCAGCTCTGAAACCCCATCGGAGACCGCGTCGAACCCGCCGTCGCGAATGACGCCGAACGCGCCGCTAAGCTGAGCAGCGAGCCAGGGTGGCAGGCCGGCGCCCGCAAATCGGGGCGCGGCTTCCTCTGGTGTGAGGTCGTCGAAGACGACGGACCGTCCGGTGGCGATACCGAGGGCATCGGCGACCTCGGCGAAGGTCACCGATTCCGGTCCGGTGAGCGAGTAGCCGGCGCGCAAGTCACGGTTCGACATCAACGCGCCCGCAGCAGACGCGGCAACGTCGCGGACGTCGATCATTGCCGCCCGTGCGCCTGCGGTCGGTGCAGCGAGGTGTCCGGTCGCCGCCACGCCCGGGGCAACCATCAGCAGGTTGTCCAGAAAGAACGCCGGACGCAGGAGGACGTGCGGCACCCCGCTGTCGGCGAGTTCGAGTTCGATCCGCCCGTGCCAGTCGAAGGCGGGCAATGGCGACCCGATGCGAGCGTGCATCGCCGAGAGTTTGACGATCCGCTCGACGCCTGTGCGTTGCGCCGCGGCTATGACGGCGCTCTCGTGTGCGACCTTGTCCGGTCCGTCGGCGGAGGTGAGGAAGACCCGATCGGTTCCGCTCATCGCGGCGTCGACACTGCTGACGTCGTCGAAGTCGCCGAACGCCACCTCGACACAGTCGTCGTCAAGCCATGGGTTGACCGGCCGGGCGGTATCCCGGATCAAGACGCGCGGTCGGACCCCGGCCGCGACGAGGTCGGCGACCACGCGGGAACCGACGTTGCCGGTGGCTCCGGTGACGAGAATTGTGGACATGTGCTCACTCCTTGATTGATGTGTGCCCGGTGGATTCGGGCAGTGCTGGGACTTGGTGGGAGGGCCGGAAGATGTCGTCGGGGTCCCACCGTGACTTGATGTCTCGAAGCTTGCGGAAGTGCCTGTCGGTGAAGGCCGTTGCGGTGAGCTCTGGCCGGGTCAGCAGCGTCAAGAAGGAACCGCCGGTGGCGCGCGCACGGCATATCTGATCGAGACGATCGACCGCAGAGTCGACGCCTTGCCGGTCCGGTGTCAAGTACGGCGCCACCGCGAGGATCGAGAACGGGGTGTCCCGGTGCCCGGCAGGCCCGGCGTCCGACGCCGGCTCGGACATCGCGCCACCCCAATGTCGCAGCTCGATGAACGCATACGGTGAGTCCGGTGCCCGGCCTTCGTCGTCGATGACGCGCGCAATCACGTCGTCGTCGAGGCTGTCGAACAGGTGGATCAGCTGACGGTGTGGCATGGGTGGGGCGTCCGGTCCGTTGGTGGCGGTGCTCGCATTGGCGAACCCGCGCTCGGCGAATCCGTCGTGCAGCGCCGGCCCGGCCGCTTGCAGGACCGCGTGGAGCTGACGACGACCCTCCCGTTCGTCGCACAGTGCGAAGGCCCGCAGCGCGACCACCTGGCGTCCCCGCACCGCGTCGGGAATCGTCGGCGCAGGTGGCAGGCGCATCAGGAGCACCGCGGTGTTCATCCCGTCAGGCTCGTCGAGCGACCAGTCACGATAGGCGCGGAAGATGTCGGCAGCACGCTCAGCAGGGAAGAACGACATCCCGGAGAAGACACGCTGAGCGGGGAACAGCCGGAACGTGAGTGAACTGACGATGCCGAAGTTGCCGCCGCCACCCCGGATCGCCCAATGGAGATCGTCGTGCCGGTACCGGTCGACGGTGACCATATCTCCTGTGGCGGTGACGATCTCGGCTTCCATAACGGAGTCGGCCGCGTATCCGTAGATGCGTGACAGCCAGCCCGACCCGCCGCCGAGGGTGTAGCCGGTGACTCCGACCGTTCCACAACGACCGGAGAGCGATCCGAGTCCATGTGCGGCAGAAGCGCGGTTGACGTCGTTCCAGGTTGCCCCTGGCCCGACGGTCGCGAGCATGCGTTCGGTGTCGACGTGCACGTCGTTCATCGACGACAGGTTGACGAGTAGTCCAGAAGTGCTCGATGTCAGCGTGCCGTGCCCGGTGGCCTGGACGTGCAGCGGGACATCGAGCTCACGCGCCGTTCGCACCACCGCCTGAATGTCTGTGCGGCCGTACGGCATTGCCACAACGTCGGGCGACGCCGTGACGGTGCGATTCCATCCCAGACGCGCGGAATCGTAGTCCGTGTCGGTGGGCGTGATGACGGGACAATCGACGCGTGCGCTCAATCGGGAAACCAGCCTCGTCGAGCGATTGGTTGTGTAGTACGTGCTCATGTCCAATAGGAGATCAGCGCATTCGCCCGAAATGGATGTGGTCTGGATGCGGTGACCGGGTGACACTGGTGATGTGACCGTGATCGGCGTGCTGGGTGGCCTTCGCATCGTCGATGCCGAGGTGACTGCGAGTGCGGCAGGAGAGTGCCGGTTGGTGCTCGAACGCAAGGCGCGTGAGGTGCTGACATTGTTGGCACTTCACCGGCCCGCCACGCTCTCACTTGCCGAGATTGCCAATGTGCTCTGGGATGATCCACCGCCGTCGGTGGCGAAATCCGTACGCGCCCACATCTCGCGCATCCGACGAGCATTGGGCGATGCCGGCCTGCCCGACGGGATCGTGACCGTCGGGAATGCCTATCGCCTGGACGTCGCCACCGACATCAGCGAGGTTCGCGACCTCCGGGAGCGGGCCCGACACCTGGTGCCCACCGAATCTGACTCGGCTGCAACGATTCTCGCGGATGCACGAGCGCGCTGGCGAGGTGATCCGGAGTTGCCCGCGACTCGTGGCGGACAGGCACTGCTGGTCGGTTGGCAACGTGAGCGTACACAACTGGTGCGCGAGCATCTGGCGTCCCTGGCTCGCGGCGATCACCCCGACCGTGCGCTCGGAGAGTTGGCAGCGATCACGGCTGCCGATCCGGTCGATGAGTCGTCGTGGGTGGACTACGTTGTCGCCCTGAGCCGTTCGAACCGGCAAGCCGAGGCGCTGGCGGCGGTGTCCCGTGCACGCGCTGCGCTGCTCGACGTCGGACTCGACCCAGGACCCGCATTGGTCGCTGCGCACGCGCGGGTTCTGGGTGGGCTGGAGCCGCCCGCCGAGTCGAGCGTCGAACGCGGGGGAGGGCCGCCGACAGTTACTCGGTACACCGCCGACGGCGCCACGGCCTACGTCGCGCTGTCGGACGCGGGGCCCGACGTCCTGCTGCTCAATCCCGCCATGATCACGATCGACGGGATTCTCGACGAGCCGCATGTGCGCGCCGCGCACCGCGACCTCGCTTCGGTGGCCCGACTCGTCTGTCTCGACCGACGTGGGGTGGGTTTGTCCGAACCACTCGACCGACGCTCGCCCCTCGACGTCTGGGTGCACGACGTGGAAAGTGTCGCAGAGTCGGCCGGCCTGCAGAGGCCAATCCTGGTCGCCAACTTCGACACCGGTCTGATCGCGCTGGAGTATGCGGCGCGGCACCCGGCCGACATCGCTGGGTGCGTCTTGGTCAACTGCTACGCGCGCTATCAGCGAGGTCCGGACTACCCACATGGCCTCGATCCGATGACGGCGCGAGATCTCATCGACGAGACGGTTGACCCGGCGCGAACTCAGCCGGTGGACACAGCCTCGCTGGTGGCACCGAGTTTGGCGGCCGACCCTGGATTTCGCGCATGGTGGGAAAGGATCGGTCGTCGTGGGGCGGGGCCGGGAACCGCGCGGGCGATTCGACTGGCCGCGACGACCACGGACCTTCGAAACAGGCTGTCCGACATAGAGTCCCGTGTCCTGGTGATTCATCGTCGAGCCTGCACCAACGTCGATCCGGGTCATAGCCGCCACCTGGCCGACCACCTGCCGAACGCGACTCTTCAACTCGTCGACGGCGTCGACGCGGTGTGGTTCGCCGCCGCGGACACGGTGACCGGCCACATCAAGCGGTTTGTTCTCGACCAGACACGTTGAGCCGCACCACGCTGAGTCGGTTCATCAACCGACTCGGCGGCGTCCACACTGTCGCAATGCCACCGAACAGCCGACAATCGGTTTCATGCCCCCGAATGTGGCGCAAGCTGTTCCGCAGCCGGTCCCGACCGTCACCACCATCGACGACGTGGTGGCGGCACTCGACGGCATCCTCGAATGGGCCGGTGCCGAGGCCAGCCGTCTGGGCTATTTCGCCGCGCTGTACAAGCGGATCACGCTCGCCGTGGGCAAGGCCATCGACGACGGCGCATTCGACGACGGTCCGCGATTGGAACGACTCGACGTCGCCTTCGCCGCCAGGTATTTCGACGCGTTCAACGGATACTTCCATCCGAGCGAGTGCCCCAAGCCGACGCGGTCGTGGCGCACCACGTTCGACCACGCGAGTGATGTCAAACCAATCGTGGTGCAGCACATGCTCTCTGGTATCACCAGCCACATCGTCCTCGATCTCGGGATCGCCGCGCTCGACGTGACGGGCCGGCGCGGCCTACGCGCGGTCAAGCATGATTTCGACGTCATCAACGCGGTGTTGGCGAGTCAGATCAACGGGGTCGTCGCCGACATCAACGACATCTCGCCGGCACTGGCCGACATCTACGCGGTGCTCCGGGACAATCAGATCTTCGTGATCAACCAGGCGATCAAGGCGTTGCGGGACAGTGCCTGGCGATTCGCGACGGTCCTGGCCCTCGAACCGTCGTTCGCGCGACGCCCGACGATCCTTGCCCGCGATATTCAAGTGTCGCGGCAGTGCGCGTCGGTGTTCGACCCGCCGGGCATCGTCGGTGTGCTCGACGCGGCAATCAAGGCCATCGCCGACCGAGAGAGCCGCGATGTTGCCGCGAACATTCGAATCCTCGACGATGTGGCGTCCTCTCCGTCGGACATCATGACCGAACTCTGATCGGAGCGGATTCGCGTGACGAATGAGACGCGAATCTGGTCAAACCAACGAAACCTCAGATGGATCTCGCCATATTGGAGAGAGGAGTCCGGATCCGCGCGACTCCGACATGACGAGAGGATGTCCGATGGCAATCGAAGATGATGACATCGAAACAGGTGGTACGGGCGTCGGCGAACCCGGTGAAGGTGTGGCCGACGGTGGTTCCGACCCAGGGGGTCACGACGGTGGCGCCGATGGCAGCGCCGCACCGGGTGAGGGCGTGGCCGACGGTGGTTCCAACCCCGGGGGACACGACGGTGGCGCCGACGGCAGCGCCGATCCCGGCGAAGGCCCGGCCGATGGCGGATCGAACCCCGATGGTCACGATGGCGGTGCCGACGGAACTGCCTGAACCGCAACGTAATCAATCGAGAACGATGCTGAGTCGCTGCATCAGCACCGATGCGAACGTGTTCGCGCGCGAGGTCTGGGGTCGACGTCCGCTGCTCACTCGTTCTGCGGCGCTGCCCCGTGATTTCGGCGATCTGCTGTCGTCGGAGAACGTCGACGAACTGATCGCCGAACGCGGGGTGCGCACGCCGTTCATCCGGATGGCCAAGGACGGCGATCTCATCTCGCGCGACTGTTACGCCGGGCCGGCCGGATTCGGTGCCGAGATGCCCGACCAGGTCGATTCGGCCAAGGTGCTGGCCGAATTCGCGGCAGGCGCCACGATCGTGCTGCAAGGCCTGCACCGACTGTGGCCCCCGATCATCGATTTCGTGCGTGGACTCATCGACGACCTCGGCCACCCGGCGCAGGCGAACGCGTACATCACGCCACCGGCAAATCGAGGTTTCGATCCGCATTACGACGTGCACGACGTCTTCGTCCTGCAGGCCGACGGCCGCAAACGGTGGACGGTGCACGCGCCGGTGCACACCGATCCGCTTGTCTCACAACCGTGGACCGATCATCGCGAAGCGATCGAGGATCGCGTCCGCGACGAGCCGATCCTCGACACGGTCCTCGAACCCGGGGATGCCCTCTATCTGCCGCGCGGTTGGGTGCACTCCGCGAAAGCGCTGGGACACACGTCGATTCACCTCACAATCGGTGTCGCGGCGATCACCGTCTTCGATGTCGTCCGAGCGGTCACGGACAAGCTCGCAGCCAACTCCGAACTACGGAGCTCGCTTCCGATGGGCGTCGATCTCACCGACCCCGATGAGACCACGGCGATCGCCACCAAGGCGGTCGCCGGGTTGATCGACGTTCTTCGGGAGCGCGAGACCTTCTTCGATGAGGCGGTGGGCGCAAAGGTCACCGCGCGCTTCTCCGAACGAACTCGCCCCGCGGCCGTGCGACCCATCGCGACACTGCGTGAGGTCTCCGCCCTCGGAGACGACACTGCCGTGCGATGGCGGCGCGGGCTCATCGCTTCCGTGCGGGTACACGGCGAACGAGTCGAGTTGCGGCTACCTGACCGCGTGGTGACCTTCCCCGGGCTGTGTGCCCCAGCTCTGCGAGCACTGCAGACTGGTCATGTGTACACCGCGCCAGAACTACCCGGCCTCGACACCCACGACGCCCTCGTCGTACTACGTCGACTCCTGCGTGAAGCGGTGGTCGTGGTGTCCCGGCCCGCGGAATCGGCCTCGTCTGACTCGTTTGCATCCGGCGATTCCGAGCGCAGCTGATGGCTGAGCGCCGCCCGTGCAGTGACCAGTCCATCGATCGTGCTGACCCGATGTACGGGACGGCCTCGGCGGGAGTTTCCTGGGTGCTGCTCGAGCTGTCGGGTCCGTGGGGGCACTCCGCGTTCCTGACGTCACCCACCACCATCGACCCCGACCTGGGCTGGTCGATTGTCCGCCGCGTCGAGACCGCCAAGATGCGTATCGTCGCCATCCGCCGACCCGGTCGACGTGACGCCACCCCGCGCTGGCGATGGTTCATCGCGCACGCCGAACCGGGTGCGGAGGCGGTGTTCGGTGGCGAGGTCGCCGGGCCCGAGGGCTACCTGGATCTGGCCCTGGACGGGTCGGACGGCGAACCATCTGCCGATCCGGTGATCGCCGTATGCGCTCACGGGAAACACGACCGGTGCTGCGCGGTGCGCGGGCGGGCTGCGACGGCGGCGATCGCCGCCGCATACCCGGAATGGACGTGGGAGTGTTCGCACCTGGGCGGTGACCGATTCGCCGCGACGATGATCGTGCTGCCGCACGGCCTGTGCTACGGCCGCGTCGACACAGCGGCGGACGCCGCGGATCTGATCCGACGCTATACCCAAGGGCGGCTGAACAATTCCCTGCTTCGTGGCCGAACCTCGCTGCCCCACGCGGTACAGGCGGCACAGTATTTCGTGCGGCAAGAGACCGGTGACGATCTGATCGATTCCCTTGCGCCGCTCGCGGTCACGCACGCCGATCATCAGATTCAGGTGCGGCTCGCCGGGAAACTCGGCCCGATCGACGTGGTGCTCGGTGAGCAGTTCTCCGAGCCCCTGTTGTCGACGTGCACGGCCGGGATCGCCGGCCGGGTGCGCCAATTCGTTCTGGTCGACATCGACCTCACGGTCAGATGACTTTGGGTCAAAGCGCGGGTTTCCGCCCGCGGTCTTGGTGTCTGGCGGGGTGGCGACGTAGGTAGTGTGCCGTACATGACGATGTCCAACCTGCCGTTTCTGCTGCTGTCGATCCGCGCCGAGACCGAAGCGGCCGACGATGAGTACCGGTCGGTTATACGCCTCGGTGGCCTCGCGCCGGCAGACATCGCGGCCGTCAACCTCACACAACGTTCGCTTGGGTCGATCGATCTGGACGACTGGTCGGCCATCATTCTCGGCGGCGGTCCGTACAACGTGAGCGACCCGCAGGACACCAAGACCGACACCCAGCGTCGTGTCGAGGGGGAGTTGCTGGAGTTGGTCGGCCGGGTCGTCGAGGCCGATTTCCCGTTCTTGGGTTGCTGCTACGGAGTCGGTGCGGTCGGTTCGGCGATCGGGGCAACGATCGATCGCGCGTACAGCGAACCGGTCGGGGCGGTGACGGTCAGCCTGACCGACGAAGGCCGGCGTGATCCGCTGTTCGCCGATGTACCAGACACTTTCGACGCCTACGGGGGTCACAAGGAAGCTGCCGCGACATTGCCGGACGTCGCGGTCCACCTCGCGACCTCGCCCACGTGCCCCGTGCAAGCCTTTCGGGTGGGGCACAACGTGTACGCAACCCAGTTTCATCCGGAACTCGACGCCGACAGCCTGTCGACCCGGATCGACGTCTACCGCGAGTTCGGATACTTCGCACCGGAGGAGGCCGACTCGCTGAAAGCCGCAGCGCGCGAACGCGATGCCCGCCACCCAGCCGCGATCCTGCAGCGTTTCGTCGAACGTTACCGCCGCCCGTCGAGCTGAATCCCGTCCCGGCGGTTCACTGTCGGAATCCGGCAACCATCGATTCGACCGCGGCCTTGCCGGCCTCGTCGACGGTGAGACTCATGATCGACGACATCGCGAGCAGGACCGTGAACTCCCGCGGTTTGCGGGGTTTGCCGAACAGCGAGGTGTTCTCCGAGATCTTCAGTTCCCGAAACGTCGAGACCGGATTGCGGGCGGCCTCGTCCTTGCCGTGATGCCGGAACTTCGCCACCGTGAGGCCATCGCAGAGAATCGATTCGCCGTTGGCGCCGTGTACTTCGGATACGGGTGTCTCAGACATGGACCCTCCTTTTCGACGTGATCATAGTTTCACAGTGGGAGGAGCGCGGTCTCGCCGCAGAAACCGCACTTGTCGCCAGAAACCGCAGGTGTGGTCGGAAACCGCTGGTGTGCACCGGGTTTCTGACCAGACACGCAGTTTCTGCACTCACGCCACGCCGATGTCGCGCCTCGGGACGCCATCTCGCCCGCGCGCAGACACCTCACATCGAGGGCGCTGCCACCTGCCTCGTCGAGCCCGCGCATTGTCGACCGACGCGTCCCGTCGAACGCTTCACACGCTCGCGGCACCCACGAAAAGTAGGGGAAGAACTTCTTCCCCTACCCTTGGTGTCCTCCTCCAGAAATTTCTCGCGGACGACTGTGAAACCCGGGGAAGAAACTCTTCCCCTAGATTTTGCGGGCACGGCACCGACGCATTTGACCAGGTCAGCGCGGTGGTCACCAGACTCTTCGGATCAGCGACCCACCCGCCGACGTCGTCGGCGATCGTGGAGACAGGAAGAACGTGGCCGCCCATGCGGCCCGGAGCCTCCGCGCGGCCGGCACCCGCGACAACCGGAGCCGAGTTGGAGAACGCGAGTGCTGCAGCACTCGCGTTCTCCAACTCGGCTCGAGTTCTCGCAGGACGACGCGGGACATGGCCAGACCGAAGCCGAGGCCGCCCTGGGCGGTGGTGTGCCATGGGTGGCCTCGGACCACACCCTGTGCCGAATCGGGTCAACCGTGTGCTGCAGCACACAGATTCTCCAACAGGACACAGAGTGTCAGGAGCGACTCCTCGGCCTGCTGCATTTGCCCAGTTCAGAGCGGTGGTCACCGACCTCGTCGATCAGCCGACAGGCGCTAATCGCAGCAGTCGCAACAATCGCAGCAGTCGCAGTCGTCGCACGCGGCGTCTTTCCACTTGTCGCTGCAGTGGTTCCAATGGTCGACGACGCAGGCCTTGCCGAAGCACGAGACACCGATGAACGGCAGGATGCGTTCGTGGAGCTTGCGGTTCGGTTTGAATGGCGGCGGGTAGGGCCAGTCATCGGGATAGTTGGGTGGTCGCATCGGTGGCCATTGGGTGTCGGCGGCGGTCGGGATGCGATGGTGATGGGTTGCGCGACACTCGGATCGGGGTTCGCGCCTGCCGATCGCGCGCTGAAGTCCGCCGAGCAGCAGGACCCTGAGCAACCGGTCGTCGTGGACGGTCAGTTTCGCATAGCGGGTTCGAATCGCGTCGGCGAGCGTGCGACATTCCGCGAGCGCGGTCTCGCGTGACGTGTCCGTGGCCCGGAGAGGATTGAAGCTGCCTGACTCGTGATCGGATTCGTAGTCGTCGATGGCATCGAGGAGATGCGCGATGCGGCCGAAGTCGAATCCGATTGCCGCGAGATGGTCGGCGTTGGCGGGCGTTCCCGACAACTCGGCGGAGGATGCGAACACCTGCGCGCAGGCCTGACCGGATGCCTGGGTGATCTGGTCGAGTTCTGAACTATCACACTCGATTTCGGCCTGGTGAGACAGCGTCTCGAGGATATCGTCGACGCCGAGCTGCATCGCGGTCGACTCGTCTGCGCCGGCACTTGAGCGGAGGCGCCGGCCCGCCTGGCGCAGCGCTGCCGACCGCACCCGAGACCGAGGTGCCAGCGCGTGGTCCTGTTCGGCGGTGACATCGAAAGCCTTTGCGGCGGCGAGGGTGAGCGACGTGGTGGTCGCCAGTCGCACTCCAGGTTCCGACGCGGCGACCACCGTGGCCGGGCGCATTCCGCGCAGCGCGCACCTGCCCACCTCCGTGGAGGCGGGCGCCTCGACGCGTTGTGCCGCGGTCAGCACGGACACCATGACCGCATCGGTGTTGGTCGTCAGGCGCATTGCCTGGCCGTGGTTGTCGCGCAAGGACACGCACAACCCGCACATGTGACTGCGCCACTGCGACATCAACTCATCGTCGAACGCGTGGCGGCACGGTGAGAGCAGTCCGAACATTGCAGTATTCAAACACGCCGATCACCGGTTTCGTCGGGGACGAAAGCAGATTCGTTCAGACAACGCAGGCCGCACCACTGATCCGGTTAGATTCTCCTCGTGGCCAAGGAGAAGTCGCAGGTGAACCTGCGTCAGACAGTCAGCGGAACGTCCCTGTTCGAGCGCGGCAAGCAACTGCGCCACACCATCCCGATCGAGGCACACGACCGGGTCGTCGAATCCGTTGAGCGCCCCGGTGTCCTCGACTTCATCGACGCCAGCAATCGTGGTCGGCTGCCGCACCTCATTCCACTCCGCATCGGCCGAATGGTGTCGTCACCGTTCGCGTTCTACCGCGGCTCGGCCGGACTCATGGCGGCTGACCTGGCCGCGTCTCCGGTGAGCGGCATCGAAGCGCAGCTGTGCGGCGATGCCCATGCCGCCAACTTCGGTCTATACGGCACCCCAGAGGGTGACATCGTCATGGACATCAACGATTTCGACGAAACGATCGTCGGCCCGTGGGAGTGGGATCTCAAACGGCTGTCGACCAGCCTGGTGCTCGCGGGTCGGGAAGGTGGTGTGCCCGACACGGAGTGCGTGGAGGCCGCCGAGGACGCGGTGAAGTCTTACCGGCGAACCATTCGTGAACTCGCGCAGCAACCCTTCCTCCAATCCTGGAGTGCCTTGCCCGATCAGTCGGTCATCACGCGCGCCAAGGCGGATGCGTTGCTCGACGATTTCGCCAAGGCCGCGAAGAAGGCCAGCCGCAACACCAGCGCGCGGGTGGCAGAGAAGTGGACCGCACACTTCGACGACCACGAAACGGGTGTCAAGCACCGCAGATTCGTCGAAGAGCCACCCACGCTCACCTCGGTGGACGCAGACGTGGCCGACGCTGTGATCGATGGACTCGAGCGGTACGTCGACACGTTGCGTGAATCCCGGCGCAACCTGATCGGCCGCTACTCGGTGGCCGACGTGGCATTTCGGATCGTGGGTACCGGAAGCGTCGGCCTCCGCAGTTATGTCGCGCTGTTGCTGGGCAACACCGACGAGGTACTCGTCCTGCAGATCAAGCAGGCTCAACCGTCGTCGCTGGCGCCATATCTGTCGGCGGCAGAGCCGTCACACGAGGGCAAGCGGATTGTGCACGGCGCCAGGCTCGTTCAGGCCGAGACCGACATTCTGCTTGGCTGGACCACCATCGACGGAATCCCGTACATCGTGCGCCAGTTCCGGAATCTGAAGGGTGACATCGACCCGAGTGCGTTGGAAGCAGATCACCTCGACGACTACGGCCGACTCGCCGGGGCGCTGCTCGCCCGCGCACATTCACGCTCGCTCGATCCTCGGCTGTTGAGTGGCTACCTCGCCGGCGACCAGGAACTTGACGAGGTCATCGGCCGCTTCGCGGTTCGCTACGCCGACCACGTGGAGGCCGACCATGCTGTGCTGGCAGAGGCCGTGCGAGCCGGACGGATGGCCGCGGAGTCCGGATGACGTTGTCGGACATCATCGATGACGCTCCGCGAAGGCGGCGGCGAAGTAGGTGAAGTCGCGGGCCGGGCGGCCGAGAACGTCGGCGACATCGGTGGTCACGCTGGAGTTCCGCCCATCGAAGAGGTTCGTCAGCAGGGTGGACATGAGTTCGATCGTCGGCGCGTCGAGACCTGCCGATGCCAGTATCGCGCGGTACTCATCGTGGGTCACGCGGTGGAAGGCGATTGCGGCTCCGGTGGCCCCGCCGAGTTCGGTGGCCACCTCGGCGAAGGTGAGTAGCCGCGGGCCGGTCAGGTCGTAGGTCTTGCCGGCGTGTGGGTTCTCACCGTCTGACGTCGTGTCGAGGAGAGCGGCGACGGCCACGTCGGCGATGTCGTCGGCGTCGATGAACGGTTCACCAATCTCGCCCACCGGCAGCGTCAACGACCCGGCGTCGATCTCCGGGGCGAAGCCGCCTTCGGAGAAGTTCTGGTCGAACCACGCACAGGACAGGACGGTCGAATCTGCCTGCGCGGCATGCACGACACGGCCGGCATGCTCGGCCTCGGGTTCACCGCGCCCGGCAAGCAGAACGAGCCGTGCCGCACCCGCCTTGTCGGCGAGTCGCACGAACTCCGCGATGTCGGCGACCGCTCCGTCGGCGATCAGGTCGGGCTGATAGGAGATGTACACCAGTCCAACGTCTTCCAGAGCGGACGCCCAGGTGGTGCGGTCGGTCCAGTCGAACCGGGGTTCGGTTGACCGGCCGGCCCGGCGGACGGGAACCCCGCGCGCATCGAGTCGATCGGAGATGCGCCGTCCGGTCTTGCCGGACGCGCCGACGATGAGGGCCGGGCGAAGGTCGGGGCGTTGAATGGTTGCGTCGGGGAGTGTCGAGAGTTGTGTCATGCATCGAGTACACCGCCCTCAGGCGAGACGATCCATGGCTCATAGGATCAGTTGCATGTCCGATCGTCTCATCGCGGCGTACTCTCGTGGTCGTGGATGCTCTGGGAAGTCTGCTGAACGGTCCGCGCGCGCACAGCCCCATGATGCTGCGCATGGTGATGGCGTCGCCCTGGTCGGTTCGCATCGAGGACACGGCTCCGCTCACCGTCGTGGCGGTCACGCGAGGGGAGTCGACGCTGTCCTATGACGACGGTGTGAGCTATCGGGTGCGACCCGGCGATGTCGCGCTGGTGCGTGGGACTCATCCGTATGTGATCGCCGACGAACCCGAACACGAGTGGGTTGCGCGCATCGACACCGGTGGTCAGTGCTTCGACCCGACGGGCACGCACAGTGTCGCCGAGGACATGTGCTTCGGCGTGCGTTCGTGGGGAAACTGCGCCGACGATACTGCGGCGCAAGCGATCATGCTGATCGGCACGTATGCGAGTGGGGAGGTGAGCCGACGCCTTCTCGACGCTCTCGACCGTTTCACCCTGGTGTCCCTGCGCGACCATCCGCTGATCGCGCTCATGGAAGACGAGATCGTCCGTGACTCGCCTGCCCAAGACGCCGTCCTCAACCGTTTGCTCGATCTACTTCTCATCACGGGGCTGCGACAAGCCATGGAACGCGGCGATGTTCGCGCCGCAAAATGGTATCGCGCACACTCCGACCCGGTCGTCGGCCATGCTCTACGCCTGCTGCACAACGGGATTGACCAGCCATGGACGGTGGCCTCGCTGGCCACCGCGGCCGGCGTGTCACGCGCGGCGATGGCCAGACGCTTCACCGACCTCGTCGGTGTGCCCCCGATGACCTACCTCACCGACTGGCGGCTGTCGGCCGCCGCCGACCTCCTCGCCGATCCAGAGCAGACCCTGACATCGATTGCGCGACAGGTCGGCTACGGCAGCCCGTTTGCCTTCAGCGCGGCGTTCAAGCGGCAACACGGTGTCTCGCCGGCAGTCTTTCGAGCGCGCGCGACGCCCGGGAACGCCCATGGCCCGGCGGATGGTGTCAGCCGAGCAGATTGACCGCGTTGGCGACGACGAGGCTCAGGATGACGATCGACAGCATCGACTGCACAGCCATGGCGAGCTTCGCCCATCGGGCGAGTGGCAGGACATCGGTCGGGCTGAACGCGGTGGCGTTGTTCAGGCCGAGGTAGAGGTAGTCGAAGAACACCGGCCGCCAGCCCGGAGCGGCAAGTTCGGGATTGAGTTGCTGGGGGAACGCCAGATCGGTGTACTCGCGGGGATGCAGATGCCGGTTGACCGGCCCGCCGTTGTCGAGTTCCCAATACAGGAACGCGAACGCGATGATGGTTTGGATCCAGACGAGCGCACCGGACACGAGGAGTTCCAGGGCGTTGGTCGTCTGCGGGCTGCCGTGGAGCAGATCCCAGACCAGTCTCGCCGATCCCCACGCCGCGCCCGCGGCGATCGTTGCGACCAACGCGAGCGACAGTCCGCGAACCCACGGACCGGGCCGGTCGATGCGGCCGGGGTCCGCGATCACGAGAGCGAGGAGTGCCACTCCCTGAATGGTGGGGAAGAACCAGGGGATGAACCAGTCGGTGCCCGGGCCGTAGTGGCCGGGCAGAAGAAACGGCACCGACATCGAGACGAGAACGCACGCCGATGCGGCCCAGCGTCGTTCCGCGCGTGGTCTCTGTTCGCCCGGCCCCGTGTCGTCGGGCGCGGTGTCGTCCGCCACCTCGGTTCCCTTCCGGTCGGGCAACGCTCAGGTTCGGGAGCCGGTCACCTCTGCGGCGCCTCCACGAGCATGCATTTGTTCGCATGCTTGCGAGGAAGGGTACCCAGGAGAGGTCAATACGACATGTTGTAGTGGAATGTCGTTGACTGAGGGGTCCCCGACGGTACTGTGGTGCGTATCACATAGTTCTTGGAGGGAGTCCCATGGTAACGGCCGAGATGAATGAACTCCATCGGAGCATCGGGACGCTGCGGCACCACATCGTCAAGCTCAAAGCACGGTATGGCGATGTCGACGCCGTTCGACGGATGACGAACGACCTCGACCGGCTCGAAATCGATCTGCACGACTTCGAACATGCGCCGCCGCCCCTCCTCAAGGCCAAGAGCGGCAAGGACGACGTCATATACGTACCGGACAGCAAGTCGGATGAGTCGGCGTGGCTCGGTGCACAAGACGAAGGGCTGGGCTTCCACTCGCGTGAGCGAACGAAGTGAGCGCCCCCGCAGCTGAGCGGGAGGCAACCGGGGTCTTTTCTCCGGGACGGGCGCGCATTCTGGCGCGAACCCTGAGGGTCGACAGGTGGTGGCTGTCGCCGCTGCTGACGGTGCTCGGTCTGTCGGCTTTCATCGTCTATGCGACGGTGCGTTCGTTTGTTCGCAGCGCGTACTGGGTTGCCGACTATCACTATCTGACGCCGTTCTATTCGCCGTGCCTGAGTGAGTCGTGCGTGCCGGGTTCGAGTCATTTCGGGACCCCGTTTCCGGAACTCCCGATGTGGATCCCGCTCGGTTTCGTGGTGCTCCCGTTCCTGCTGGGATTCCGCCTGACCTGCTACTACTACCGCAAGGCCTACTACCGTTCGATCTGGTTCTCCCCGCCGGCCTGTGCGGTGGCCGAGCCGCACGGCCGCTACACGGGAGAGACCAGGCTACCGCTCATCGTGCAGAACGTGCACCGCTACTTCTTCTATGTCGCGGTGATCGTTTCGCTGATCAACACCTACGACGCGATCACCGCGTTCCACGGGAAAGACGGCGGGTTCGGCTTTGGGCTGGGCAACGTCATCTTGGTGGCGAATGTGCTGCTGCTCTGGACCTATACCGTGTCGTGCCATTCGTGCCGGCATGTCACCGGAGGCCGGCTCAAGCACTTCTCGGCCCACCCGGTCCGGTACTGGATCTGGACCCAGGTGTCGAAGCTCAACACCCGGCACATGCAGTTCGCCTGGATCACCCTCGGCACCCTGGTGCTCACCGACTTCTACATCATGCTGGTGGCCAGCGACACGATCTCTGACCTGAGATTCGTAGGGTGACACCCCTTGGATTTCACAACGACTGACATGTTCACAATCACTGTCGTGCAATCGATTTCACAGTAGGGGGTCTTGGCTAGATGACTGAACCGGAACGCCACAGCTACGACGTCGTCGTCATCGGTGCGGGCGGTGCCGGGCTGCGTGCGGTCATCGAGGCTCGTGAGAAGGGCTATTCGGTTGCCGTGGTGTGCAAATCGTTGTTCGGCAAGGCACACACGGTGATGGCCGAGGGTGGTTGTGCCGCATCGATGGGCAACGCCAACTCCAAGGACAACTGGCAGGCGCATTTCAAAGACACCATGCGCGGAGGTAAGTTCCTCAACAACTGGCGCATGGCCGAACTGCATGCCAAGGAAGCGCCGGATCGGGTCTGGGAGCTGGAAACCTATGGCGCCCTGTTCGATCGAACGGCCGACGGGCGGATTGCCCAGCGCAACTTCGGGGGTCACACCTACCCGAGGCTCGCCCACGTCGGCGACCGGACCGGCCTCGAACTGATCCGGACGATGCAGCAGAAGATCGTCTCGCTGCAGCAAGAGGATTACGCGGCCACCGGAGACTACGAGTCGCGGATCAAGGTGTTTGCCGAATGCACGATCACCGAGCTACTCAAAGACGGCGACGCCATCGCCGGCGCGTTCGGCTACTGGCGCGAATCGGGCCGCTTCGTCCTGTTCGAGGCACCCGCGGTGGTGCTCGCGACCGGCGGCATCGGCAAGTCGTTCAAAGTGACGTCCAACTCATGGGAGTACACCGGCGACGGACATGCACTCGCCCTGCGCGCCGGCGCGAGCCTCATCAACATGGAGTTCATCCAATTCCATCCGACAGGCATGGTGTGGCCGCCGTCGGTCAAGGGCATCCTGGTGACCGAAGGTGTTCGAGGTGACGGTGGTGTCTTGAAGAACACCGAGGGCAAGCGCTTCATGTTCGACTACATCCCGCCGGTGTTCAAAGGGCAGTACGCCGAAACCGAAGAGGAAGCCGACAAATGGCTTGCCGACAACGACAGTGCGCGGCGCACTCCCGATCTGCTGCCCCGTGACGAGGTGGCCCGGGCGATCAACGAAGAGGTCAAGGCGGGCCGTGGCACCGACCACGGGGGTGTCTACCTCGACATCGCCTCCCGCATGCCCGCCGACGAGATCGTTCGCCGGCTTCCGTCGATGCACCACCAGTTCAAGGAGTTGGCCGACGTCGACATCACCGCCGAGCCCATGGAGGTGGGTCCGACCTGTCATTACGTGATGGGTGGGATCGAGGTCGACCCGGATACCGCTGCGTCGCGCGTGCCCGGCCTGTTCGCCGCAGGGGAATGCTCCGGTGGAATGCACGGGTCAAATCGGTTGGGCGGCAACTCATTGTCGGACCTGCTGGTGTTCGGGCGCCGGGCCGGACTGGGCGCCGCGTCTTATGTCGAATCGCTGGACCGACGACCGGAGATCGCGGCCGAAGACGTCGAGCGTGCAGCTTCCTTCGCGCTGGCTCCCTTCGATCCTCCGGCCCAAGGGAAGCCCGAGAATCCCTACACACTGCACACCGAACTGCAGCAGTTCATGAACGACCTGGTGGGCATCATCCGTAACGAGGCGGAGGTGCAAGAGGCGATCACCGACCTGGAAGAGATGCGAAACCGGTTGGGCGGCATGCAGGTCGAGGGTCACCGGCAGTTCAACCCCGGCTGGCATCTGGCGGTCGACATGCGCAACATGCTGCTGGTGTGTGAATGCGTCGCGAAGGCGGCACTCATCCGTACCGAGAGCCGAGGCGGTCACACCCGCGACGACCACCCGGCGATGGACGCGACGTGGCGTAACACGCTGCTGGTGTGCACCGCTGACGCCGGTGACGATTCGCCGGTCCCCGAGGTCACCGTGGTCCGCGAAGATCAGATCCCGATGCGCCCGGACCTGCTGGAGCTGTTCGATTTCTCCGAAATCGAGAAGTACTACACCGCCGACGAGATCGCCGGGCACCCCGACGCGGACGGCCACGGGGAGAACTGACGGTCACGAGGAGACAAGATGGGCTACGACGCGAAGTTTCGGGTGTGGCGCGGGGACACCGACAGCGGTGATCTCCAGGACTACACGGTGCTCGCCAACGACGGCGAGGTGGTGCTCGACATCATCCACCGTCTGCAGGCCACACAGGCCCCCGACCTGGCTGTGCGCTGGAATTGCAAGGCCGGCAAATGCGGCTCGTGTTCGGCGGAGGTGAACGGTCGCCCGAGGCTGCTGTGCATGACCAGGATGTCGACCTTCACCGAGGACGAGGTCATCACGGTGACACCGCTCCGCACCTTCCCGGTGATCCGCGATCTGGTCACCGACGTCTCGTTCAACTATGCGAAAGCCCGCGAGATCCAGGCGTTCACCCCACCCGAAGGCTTGGAGCCGGGGGAGTACCGGATGAAGCAGGTCGACGTGGAACGGTCGCAGGAGTTCCGCAAGTGCATCGAGTGCTTCCTATGTCAGGACACCTGCCATGTGGTCCGTGACCACGAGGAGAACAAGCAGAACTTTGCCGGACCTCGTTTCCTGATGCGAATCGCCGAACTCGACATGCATCCGCTCGACGTCGCCGAACGCCGCGACTCGGCACAGACCGAGCATGGTCTGGGACTGTGCAACATCACCAAGTGCTGTACCGAGGTGTGCCCCGAACACATCAAGATCACCGACAACGCGCTGATCCCGATGAAGGAACGGGTGGTGGATCGTCGATACGACCCGTTGGTGTGGTTGGGGAACAAGCTCTTTCGTCGCTAGTGGTGTGTCCGTCAGGGAATGCGCGCCAGGCCGTCGAATCGCGGTTAAGCTCAGCGAATGTCGAGTCCTCTCGGGATCACCCCGGACGAGTCCCTGCGCAAGGGGCTGCAAACCCGTCACATCAGCATGCTCGCCCTCGGCGGCGCCATCGGTACCGGTCTGTTCGTGGCGTCGGGTGCGACCATCGCCGACGCCGGACCGGGTGGCGCGATCACGGCATACCTGCTCATGGGCGCTATGGTGTTCTTCCTCATGCAGAGCCTGGGCGAGATGTCGGCGTACATCCCGTGCAGCAACCCGTTCGAGGAGTACGGCAAGCGCTTCGTGAGCCCGTCCTTCGGCTTCGCGGCCGGATGGAACTACTGGTTCAACTGGTCCATCACTCTCGCCGCGGAGGTGGTGGCTGCCGGGCTGATCATGAAGTACTGGCTGCCCGACGTCCCGTCGTGGGTCTGGTCGGTGGTCTTCCTGGCGGGTCTGTTGGCTCTGAACCTGTTCGCGGTCAAGGCCTTCGGTGAGGCGGAGTTCTGGTTCGCCACCATCAAGGTGATTGCGGTGGTGGTGTTCCTGTTCGTGGGCGTCCTGTTGATTCTCGGTGTCGTCGGTGACATGCCCTCGCCCGGGTTCAGCAACTGGACGGTCGGCGACGCGCCGTTCGTCGACTTTCCGCTCGGCATGCTGTCGGTGTTCCTGATCGCGGGCTTCGCGTTCCAGGGCACGGAGATGATCGCGGTCGCGGCAGGTGAGGCGGTCAATCCGAAGACAGCCATCCCGCGTGCCGTCCGCACGGTCTTCGTACGGATCCTGCTCTTCTACGTGGGAACCCTGACCATCATCGGATTCCTGATCCCGTACACCAATCCCAACTTGCTGAATGCCTCCGAGGAGAACATAGCGATCGCGCCGTTCACCCTGGTGTTCAGTCAGGCGGGCATCTCGGTCGCGGCGTCGATGATGAACGCCGTGATCCTGATCGCCATTCTCTCGGCCGGCAACGCCAGCCTGTTTGCCGCGACCCGGGCGTTGTTCGGCCTGTCCCTGGAAGGCAGCGCTCCACGCGCCTTCGCGCACGTCACTCGCACCGGAGTCCCGATACTGGCAGTGGCCGCCACCGCGGCCATCGGAGCTCTCTGCTTCCTCGCCAGCAGGGTGGGCGACGGACGTGCGTACGTGTGGCTTGTCACCGCGTCGTCGGTGGCCGGTTTCGTCACCTGGATGGGAATCGCCTGGGCCCATTACCGCTTCCGGCGGGCCTGGCATGCGCAAGAGCGACCGCTCGACGACCTGCCGTACAAGGCATGGCTGTATCCGGCCGGCCCGATCATCGCGCTGGTCATGTGCGTGGCCGTCATCGCCGGCCAGAACCTGCCCGCCATCCGCGACGGCAGCGCAGGCAATCTCGAACTATGGCTGACCGCCTACGGCGCGTTGTTCGTGTTTCTGGGGCTGTGGTGGGGACACAAACTCGTCACCCGACTACCGGCGGTGGACTTGCGCACCGCCGACCTCTCACCCAGGTCGGCCGCGTCGGCGCATTACCTGACCGACGAACACGCGAAGTAGATCTACTCCGGCACCGATGTTGCCGAATGAATGACCCGTTTTTGTTGACTACCAGGCACTCGAACTACCATCCAGCCCATGAAAATGCGCACCCTCGTCTTGTCGGTCCTCATCGCAGGCGGAACCGTTCTCGGTGTGGCCGGGCATGCCGATGCCGCCACCAAACCACGCGTCGGGGCACCCTGCTTGCTGTCCGAGGAAGGCAAGTTCCGCACGGCTCCCGGCGGTCAGACGGTGCGCTGCACCAACACCGGATACTCCGGGATGAAGTGGGTGCGCGTCGCGCAACGCTAGTGCTCGCCCTCCACTCCTGACATCCATCGGATCGGTGACCGCGGCTACGACCTGTACAGGCCTGCCGGTCTGCGGGTTCCGGCCCCGCTGGTCGTGGTGCTGCACGGTGCACTTCGCAGCGGACACGAGGCCGAGGAACGCTTCGGTTGGGGATGCGGCGGCCGACCGTGGTGGCTTTGTCGCGGCCTTCCCCGACGGACTGAATGGTTTCTGGAACGCCGGGGCGTGCTGTGGCATGGCTTCTCTGCACGGCGTTGACGATGTCGGCTTCGTCAAACAGGTTGTCGCCGACGTCAAACGCACGGTCGACATCCACGAGTCGAGAGTGTTCGTCTTCGGTATGTCGAACGGCGCCATGCTGGCCTACCGATTCATCTGCGAGACAACACTGTTCGTGGCAGCCGCACCTGTCGCCGGTTCGCTCGGGGTCCCGTGCGTGGGACATCAATGGCCGGGTGGCCGATGGGCGCCGCTCAGCGTGCGACGACGTCCGGATGTGTGTTCAGGTACGCGTCGAATGCGTCGGCGGTGGTGAGCTCCGGGGTGTATCCGAACTCGGACTTCAAGCGGGTGTTGTCCAGCACAGGGCGGTAGCGCAGAAACCGGACCTGGGCGGGACCGTGGGGCGTCAGACGCAACGCACGCGCCACGAGCAGCCCTGCGGCCAACAGCGGTGCAGGAACTGTCAAGCGCGGTTTGCCGAGTCGCGCGGCGATCTGTTCGACGGTCAATGCGCCGTCGCCGGCGACGTTGAAGATCCCGGCCGGCCCGTCGGTGGCGGCGCGCGCCATGGCACGCGCCACGTCGTCGACCCAGACGAAGACGAACGGCGAGTCCGAACCTCGAATCGCCAAGATTCGCTTGCCATCCCACAGGGCGGTGATCTGATTGGCGACGGTGGGGCCGAGGATGGTGCCGATCCGAAACACCACCTGCTCGAGTCCCGGGTGCTCGACGCGCGTGCGGGCCAGCATCTCTTCAACCAGTCGCTTGTGCCGCGAGTACGGGAACTCGTCGTTGCCTCGCGTCGGTTCGTCCTCGCTGATCCACCCCGGATTGTCCGGGTGATAGCCGTATGCCGCACCCGAACTCGACACCACGATTCGCCGAACCTGCGCACAGACACACGCGCGCAGCACATTCGCACTTCCCGTCACGTCCACCCGGTACTCCAGGTCGACGTCCCGTCCACGATTGACGATGGCGGCCAGGTGCACGACCACGTCGATGTGATGCTCGCGCAGCAGCGGCTCGATGCGATCGGGATCGGTGACGTCGAGGAGCACGTCGACGACGCCCGCACGGGGTGCGTCGGGTATCCGGATGTCCGCGGACACCACCGTGTCCACCTCGTCACGTCCGACGAGTTCACGCACCACAGTCGACCCGAGGAAGCCGGCCCCGCCGGTCACCAGCACGTTGGTCATCAGGACGCCACCGGATTGGCCACGGCAGCGTCACCTTTCGCCGAGCCGGTCCGCCTGAGCGTGTGACGGCCCCACACAGTTGCCAGCACCAACCCGGCGAGGACGTCCCACACTCCCCACCAGCCGGCCACGACTGCCATCCCGCCCAGTCCGTCGAAGAAGGTCATCACCAGACCGAGTCCCAGGCCGGCATTGCGGATGCCGACCTCGAAGGTCATCGCCTTGCGCTCACGAGTGCCGAGGCCACCGACCGCCGCGGTCGACCACCCGATCCCCAGCGCCGCGGAGTCGTGGATGGCGACGACCACCAAGATGATGCCGAGGTGAGAGACGAAGGCCTCCCAGTTTCCGGCCAACGCGGCCACGACGAACCCGACAAGAGCAAGCAGCCCAACCCATTTCACGGTGGGTTGCACGCGGTCGGCGAAGCGTGGGTACGCGCTTCGCAGTCCTAGGCCCAACGCGAAGGGCACCCCGATGATGAGTGCGATCTCGACCAACATGCGCATTGGGTCGAGTCGGACGTCGGTCAGCAGATCGCCGGCGTCGGGGTGGATGGATCCCCAGAAGGAAATGCTCAGTGGCAGAGCGACTATGTAGATCACATTGCTCACGGCGGTCATCGAGACCGACAACGCCACATTGCCCCCGGCACGATGCGTCAGGATCTGCGAGATGTTGCCCGGTGGGCAGCACGCCACGAGCAGCATGCCCAACGCCATCGAGGGGGTTACGGGCAGGATCAACGTCAACACGAAGGTGATCGCCGGCAGGATCAGCAATTGGGCCGCGATGGCGAGGACGAATGGGCGCGGATGCCGTGCGACCACCCGAAAGTCCCGTGGTGTGGTGTCCAGGGCGATACCGAACATGATGAACGCGAGCAGGATGCTCAAGAGAGTCAGCGATCCTGGCGTGAAGTTGACGGTGACCTCGTCGATACCGGCGGCGAGTGTCATGGGTGTGCTCGGGTCTCGCCCGCAAGCACCGCAGTTTCCTTCAGCACAGCTCGACGGTAGGCGTCCTTGTTGACGTAGTAGGACATTCGCGCCAGGCCGAGGTAGCGATAGCCTGCCGTGAGGTCCGGCCACGGATTCTCGCGAACCCGGGACCGAAACGCTTCGGCAGCGGCCGGGTCGTGCTCGACGGCGTGTAGGTAGGCCGCGATCAGTTCGGCCTGTTCGTACCGTCCTTGCCATCCCAAACCGGACGCCTCGACCATTCCCATCACGAACAGGCCGGAGAAGTCCGGCGGGAAGATGTTCATGAACAGTTCGGGTGCGTCCGAGGTCCAGTTCAGCAGGGCAGAGTCGACGAACGGGTAGTCGAGTCGGTAGCCGGTGGCCAGTAGGAGTACGTCGTAGTCCCCGCTGCTGCCGTCGCGGAAGGTGACCGTGGTGCCGTCGAAGCGTTCGACGTCCGGGCGGATCCGCAGATCACCCTGGCCCAGGTGATTCAGGATCGCCGTGTTCACGACCGGATGCGACTCGTATATCCGGTGGTCCGGTGTGGGGAAACCGAACCGAATGGGGTCACCGGTGAACAGCTTCAGAAGGCGGGTGTCGATGAATTGTTTGATACGCCGGGGCAGTGGCCGGCCCTGGTTGAGGGTGTCTGATGGACGCCCGAAGAGATATCGGGGCACGAAGTAATAGCCGCGTCGCACACTCATGTCCACGGTATCGGCGTGGTGGACGGCGTCGACGGCGATGTCGCAGCCGGAGTTGCCCGCGCCGACCAGCAGCACTCGTTTGCCGGCGAGTTGTTCTCCACGTTTGTAGTTGCTCGAGTGCAGGATCTCACCGGTGAACTCGCCCGCGAACTCCGGCACATTCGGCTCGGCCAGGGTGCCGTTGGCCGCGATCACACCATCGACGAACTCGGTGACTTCGCCGTCACGTGTGGTGACCGTGAGCAACCATCCGTCGCCCTTGGGTTCAGCTCGATCCACACGGGTGTCGAAGTGGAAATGCCGCGTGAGGTCGAAATGGGTGGCGTAGTCGTCGAAGTAGCGCTTGAGCACGCGGTGACCCGGATAGTCGATCGCGCTGTTCATCGGAAACTCGCTGAACTCGGTGGTGGTTCGCGAGGAGATCAGATGAGCGGACTCGTACACGGTGCTGCGCGGGTTGTCGATGTCCCACAGCCCACCGACCCCGGACGCCGCCTCGAACCCGACGAATGCGATGCCCGCAGCTTGCAATGCCCGTGCGGCTGCCAGCCCGCTGGGCCCTGCCCCGATGATCGCGTACTTACTCACCCGACTCACCCAACCCGTACCTGCGCTGATCGTTCACCGCATCGACTCCGACGATTTCGAGCCATATTGTGTCATCGTCGGGAGCCCTGGATTGTCCGACGGCAGGTTTGACCTGCGGTGAGGTGCGCGGGGGCCTTCGGATCACGGCGGTGGAAAGTCGATCGTGTCCCGGGGTGCCTTCTGACGATTCTGGGGCGGATGCCTCACGCGAGTGACGACGCCGCAATCGCCCGCGTTCACCACGACCACCTCGACGGGGCCGCTGACTCGACGAGTTCGGTGACCACCGCTATGACCTGGAGAGATGCAGACTGTCGCGGGAGGCGCGCCGGACACTCTGTGTCCTGTTGGAGAATCTGTGCGCTGCAGCACACGGTTTACCCGATTCGGCACAGGGTGTGGCCTGAGGGCATCCATGGCACATCACCGCCCGGTCGGGCGCGGCCTGGGCTTCTGTCTGGCCACCTACCACGTTGATCTACGAGAACTCGAGTTGAGTTGGAGAACGCGAGTGCTGCAGCACTCGCGTTCTCCAACTCGGCACCGGTTGTCGTGGGTGCCGGCTATCGGCGTGGCGCAATGTCAGAAGCCGCGTGGATGGTCATAAACCCTATGCGCACCAGCGGTTTCCGACCACACTAGCGGTTTGTGGCGAGGAACGCGGCTAACGGGTAGGAGGCTCTCAGCCGAGTCGCCCGGACAGTCGTTCGACGCTGCGGAACAATGCGCTGTGGTCGAGCCCGCCGTCCCCGTTGGCGCGTGCCGACGCCATCAACGTGGCGACGAGGTTTCCGACCGGAAGCGCGAGCCCGGCGTCGCGTGCCGACGCGGTGACGATCCCGAGATCCTTGTGGTGCAAGTCAATTCGTGCGCCCGGAGCGAAGTCGCGGTCGATCATCCGCTGCGCCTTGTGGTCGAGAACCGTCGACCCGGCAAGCCCACCACCGAGGACGCGAACAGCAGACGACGTGTCCACGTTGTGGGCTTCGAGGAAGACGATGGCCTCGGACAGTGCCGCTATGTTCGCTGCGACGATCAGTTGATTGGCGGCCTTGACGAGTTGGCCACTGCCGCTGGATCCGACGTGAACGACGGTGGTGCCGACCGCATCGAACACGGGCCGGGCCTTCGCGAACGCGTCGTCGGGTCCGCCGACCATGATCGACAGCTTTGCGTCGATGGCGCCCTCCTCGCCGCCGGAGACCGGTGCGTCGAGAAAGACGTGGCCGTGCTCGGCTGCTGCGTCGGCCATGCCCATGGCCACGTGAGGGCTGATGGTGGAGAAATCGATGACCACGGTTCCCGGTGCGGCATGGGTGAAGACACCGTCGGGGCCGGTCAGGACCGATTCGACATCGGCGGAGTCGGGCACCATGGTGGCGACGAACTCGGCGTTGGAAACCGCTTCGGCGATCGAATCCGCGGCCGTGCCCCCGGCCTCCACGAGATTTGCGGCTCGCGACGGTGTCCGGTTGAAGCCGACGACCCGATGGCCGGCCCGGACCATGTTGATCGCCATGGGGCTGCCCATCACGCCGAGTCCGATGAATGCGATCGATGTCACTTCTGCTCCCTGGTCGGTTGCTGATTACGTTGTGCCCCAGGCGAACCCCGGGAGCCAGTCGAACGGATCCGGGCGCGTCGCCTCGTACTCGAGACTGATCCATCCCCGATAGCCTTCGGCCGCCAGGGTCCTCAGGTGGCCGGCGAGATCCAATGTCCCGGTGCCGGGTTCGCTTCGGCCGGGAGCATCGGCGATCTGCACGTGACCGATGTCATCGGTGAGACCGGATAAGACCATCCCGAGATCCTCGCCATTGACCGCCAGATGGTAGAGGTCGGCGAGCAGCTTGAGGTTGCGGCACCCGTGTTCTCGTCGCACGCGCTCGATGACTTGTATCGCATCGGCGGCACGCCGCAGCGGGTACGTGGGAATCGCACTGAGGGGCTCGATCAGAATGTCCGCGTCGATCGTCGCCGCGGCCCGCGCGGCAAATGCGAGGTTCTCGGCGGCCAGGTGATCCTGGCTGTCGGCACCGACGCCCTCGATCCGGTTGCCGTAGAGCGCATTGAAACCGACTGTCCCCAAAAGCTTACCGATGCCGACCGCCACGTCGACGCTGTCTCGGAACTCGCCGGATGCTCGAGGATCGGAGACCAGGCCGCGGTCACCAGCCGCGAGGTTGCCCGCAGCGAAGTTCACATGGGTCAGTCGAACACCGGCGTCGCCGATCGCCGTGACGAACGCGTCGACATGGCTGTCTCTGGGCACTGCGGACTCGAACGGCCACCAGAACTCGACGGCGTCGAAACCGGCTTCTCGGGCTGCCTGCGGGCGCTGATGCAGTGGCAACGACCGGAAGAGGATCGAACAGTTGACTGTCAGACGTCGATGGTCCATCGCCTGCTCCTGCATCCTCGTTTCCCTGCATACTCGCTCACCGTGCGATGACCAATTCTGCCGTGGCCCGGGTCATGGCCACATAGGTGTCCACCGATCCGGTGATACCAGAGCCGAAGTCTTCCGGCCGCACCACGATGACCAGGTCGAATTCGAGGCCCTTGACTCGTTCGGGGCTCAGTGACCGGACGCGCGGCCTCTCGTCGAACGTGGCGTCGCCGATGACACATGCCGTCGTGTCGGGATGATCCGCGAGCCACTTGTCCAGGAACCCGTGGAGGTCGACGATCGGAATGTGCCCGACGGGCCGGCCGGATCGGCGTATGGAGGTGGGCACATTGGCGTCGGGGAGGGCGGCGCGGATGATGGGTTCGGCGGTCTCCATGATCTCCGCCGGGGTGCGGTAGTTGACGCTGAGAGGCACGATTCGGACCTCGCCCAGCCCGATGCGGGTGAGGCGTTCTGTCCACGACTCCGAGAACCCTCGCCGAGCCTGTGCGCGGTCGCCGACGACGGTCATGCTCCCGGACGGGCATCGGTCGGTCAGCATGTGCCACTGTGCGTCGGCGAGTTCCTGCGCTTCGTCGACGATGATGTGTGCGAAGGGACCGGCCAACAGGTCGGGATCTGCACGAGGCACTTCGCTCTCGTCGACGAGCGCGTCGCGCAGGTCACCTTGCCGGAGCATCGACATCAAGCCTTCGCCGTCGTCGTACTCTCTCGATGAAATCAAGTGGCTCACCACGTCATCCATTTCTGCCCGCTGGGCGGCCAGTACCTTTGCGCGGCGCCGACGACGCTGCTCGGCCCCGGGGTCGCCGAGGCGGCGACGGGCAGCATCGAGGAGGGGGAGATCCGCGGATGTCCACGCCGCTCCATCGGGGCGTTGGAGTAGCCGGACCTGGTCCTCGGTGAGGTCGGGATCGCACCAGCGCAGGAATGCCGGAACCGTCCACAGATCGCCGACGATGTCGGTGGCGTGCACGATGGGCCAGGAGCGGCTGACCAGGGCAGCCAGGTCCTCGTCGGACTGCAGTGCGGCGCTGACCATTTCACTCGTGATGTCCCCGACAACGGCGCGAATCGAATCCACGGCGATATCGCTCAGCGTCTTCCAGATGTGTTCGCGGGCTTCGTTGTGTGGCGCGTCGCCGGCGGCATCGAAGGCCTCCGACCAGTCGGCGGCCGTGAACGTGACTTCGCCCCAGAGTGTGTCGACCGTGGTCGTCGACGGTGGTTGCTCATAGAACAGCACCGCGCGTTCCACTGCGCGCACCATCGCCAGCGAGCCCTTGAGGTGCGCCACGCCCGGATCGCGTTCTGGCCGAGACTGTTCGCCCTCGGCGACGATGTCGTTCGGTGTGCACAGCCGCACCCCGTCGGTACCGAGATTGGGCAAGACGTCGGCGACGTAGCCCAGATACGGCTCGTGCGGTCCCACCACCAGCACGCCGCCACGGTGCCCGCTCACGCGCTCGTCGGCGTAAAGCAAGTACGCGGCACGATGTAGTGCGACAACGGTTTTGCCCGTTCCGGGACCGCCGTCGACGACGAGTGCGCCCTGCGACGGCGCGCGCACCGCGAGGTCCTGATCTGATGCGATAGTGCCGAGGACATCGCGCATCCGAGGCGAACGTCCGACCGACAGCGTGGCAAGGAACGCGGAATCGTCGTCCGGAGCGACCGGGTGGGTGAGCGGGGCGTCGACCAGGATCTCGTCCCAGAAGTCGACGATGCTGCCCTGCGACCAGCGATACCTACGCCGACTCTCCAGGTCTGCGGGATGAGCCTGCGTCGCTCCGAAATATGGCTCGGCCTCCGGAGTGCGCCAATCGACGAGCAGTACGTCGCCGTCGAAGTCAACGAGACCGACGCGGCCGATGTAGACAATGCTGCCATCGCGACAGACGAAACGCCCGAGGCAGACGTCGCGCTCGTGGCGTCGGAGTACGGCGAGTCTCGAGGTCAGACCGCGGATCTCCAGATCACGATCGGACGCCTCCTGCCATTCGTTGCCCGACAGTGTTCGGCGCAGCTCGTCGAGCCGGGCGGTGAGCGTGCTGACAGAGTGCTCCAGGTGTTGGGCGATACGCGCCATCCATTCGGTGTCAGTGGTGATCAGAGTCGGGTTGGCGTGAGCGGGATGGTCGGCGGCAAGGGTGAAGATGGGGCGGTCGAACGGCATGCAGTCTCTTCCGTGAGGTGGCGGAGTCGACCATGGTGCACCACGATGGGGGCCTTGCCGCAAGCCCCCTACCTCGGTATATGGTGAAAGGGGAAGTGATCGTGAAAGTGGGGGTTGCGCCCGATGGCGATTGTCAATCGAGGTTTTGTCGGCCGTCGGGACCGCGCCGCCGATCGGCTTCCGCCCGGACAATACTCCACCGTCGACTTCCCGGTGCTCTCCGCGGAGCCGACACCTGTTCTGCCCCATGACTCTTGGCGACTGACCATCCAATCGTCCGAGCATCGCGCGCACTCAATGGACTGGGCGGCCTTCAGTGCATTGCCGCATCGGGACCTCACCACCGACATTCACTGCGTGACCCGCTGGTCAAAGTTCGACACCCGTTGGCGTGGTGTGGCTTTCGATGACCTACTGGGAGTTCTGCCCTGGCAGCCCGACGCCTACGTGATGGCGCACTGCTACGGCGGATACACCACCAATGTGCCGTTGGCCGACTTGGTCGACGGCAAGGGATGGCTCGCCGACACCTACGACGGCGAGCCCCTCGCGCCCGAACATGGCGGTCCGGTACGCCTTCTGGTACCGCACCTCTACTTCTGGAAGAGTGCCAAATGGGTTCGGCGCCTTCGGTTCATGCCCCACGATGCGCCAGGTTTCTGGGAGGAACGCGGATACCACATCTACGGCGACCCCTGGCGTGAGCAGCGCTATTCATGACCACCCACTGGCAGGTCACCACGGTGATCGCAGCCGAGCTGCAAACGCCGACCGCCCGCTCCTTCCGATTGGCCTTGAGCGAACCGTTTAAGGCCGACGCGGGTGCACATGTCGACATCCGACTGACCGCCGAGGACGGCTATTCCACCGCGCGTGCCTACTCGCTGTCCGATGTTCGTGAGACCCGCACCATCGAGGTCACTGTCGAGAGGGCCGACGACGGGGAGGTGTCGCCCTACCTTGTCGATGTCGTGGAACGAGGCGACCCTCTGGAGATCAGCGGTCCACACGGAAATTGGTTCACGTGGGACCCGGCCGGCACCGAGCCGGTGCAGTTGATCGGTGGCGGCTCGGGAATCGTGCCGCTGATGTCGATGATTCGTCTCCGCGAGGTCGCCGCGCCGTCGGTGCCGTTCAACCTCGTCTACTCTCTACGAGCCCCGGATCGACGCTACTTCGGTGCCGAGCTCGATCAGCTGTCGTCGCACCACCGGATGCCGATCACGTACTTCCACACCCGGAATGCACCTGACGGTGATCCGCGTCGTCCCGGTCGCGTGACCGCAGATGAACTCACGGCCGTCACCATACCGCCCGAGCGTCAACCGACCGTCTTCATCTGTGGCCCAACGGATTTTGTCGAGCACTGCGCGCGGGCGATGATCGCGGCCGGACACGACGCTGCGCGGATCAGGACCGAACGGTTCGGGTGAACCCCCCCAGCGAGCATCGACCCTCCGATGGCCGAGGTGTGAGGAGCCCTGACGACGAGCCTCGAAGCCCCTGGCGAGAGTCCATTGTCGTCTCAACAGCAGTACTCTTCGGATCAGCCGAGGCGGTCGAGCAACTGTGTCAGGGTCTGTCGTTCGCTCGGAGTCAACGGCGCCAAGAATTCCTCTTGTACCGAGGCGAGGACTGCGGCCAGGCGATCGAGTTCGCGATGCCCGGCAGGGGTCAGGCGGACCAGCATTCGCCTGCCGTCGGTCGAATCCGATTCTCGCGCAATGAAACCCTGCGCTTCGAGGGTCCTGAGTGAATTCGTCACATCGCTGCGATCCAGTCCGGTCGCTCGGCCGATGTCGGCCTGGCTCAGTCGATCTGCCGATTCCAGGGTCGCCATGATGCGGTAGAAGTATGGCCGCGAATCGGCTGCGGAGAACGCCTGCTGGAGGAGGGTGTGAGCGCGAAGGTTCGCGCGACTCATCAGCCACGTGGCCTGGTGCCGGAGACGATCCGTCATATCGTGACCGTACCAGTTCGTTGGCCAGGCCAACGTTATCGGAGTATTGTTGGTGCAACCAACGAATAAAGACGGCGAGGAGAGCGGGATGATCGAGTTCGGGCCCCAGTTGATCGGTCAGGTCGAGAAGACGCTCGGCGCACTACTGGAGTCCGTACTGCGCGACTCCAATATCTCCGAGAGGGAATGGGTCACCTTGCGGATCGCGGCGCAGAACACGAACGGACCCGCCGGCCTGTCCGCGGTCGTCTCAGATCGGGCACGTTTTGCCGATGCCGAGCAGATCATCGGTGGCCTGGCGGAGAAGGGGTTGCTCGATGGCGACGCGCTGACCATGCGCGGCCGGGAGTTCCTCGATCAAACAGGAGCGAGGATCTCCCGGCTGACCGCGCCGATCTGGGGTGGCTTGCCCACCGCAGACGTCGAGGCGGCCACACGCGTGCTCAACGAGGTCCTCGACCGGGGTCGCGTCGTCGCGAGTTCCGCGGAATCGTCGTAGCGACGATTCCGCCCGGGCCGCGTTGGTTGGTCAGCGGGTCACGGGTGGACGTTGCGCTTGTTCAGCCAGACCTGCGGATTGATCTTGTTGCCGCTCTTGTCCCAGACCTCGTAGTGCAGGTGCGGCCCGGTGGACTGGCCACGGTTTCCGACGGTGGCGATCTTCTGGCCGGCGCTGACCTTCTGTCCGGCGTGGACAAAGCTCTTGTCGACATGGCCGAAGACGCCGGTGGTGCCGTCGTCCTGCCGAACGCGGACCCACTGGCCGAAGCCCGACGCCGGACCGGATTCGAGGACGACTCCGTCGGTCACCGCGTAGACCGGGGTCCCGATCTTGTTGGCGATGTCGACTCCGTTGTGGTGGCTGCCCCAGCGTTCGCCGTAGCCCGAGGTGACGGTGCCGCTGGTCGGCGCCACGGCGCGGCCCGGCACGTGCGGGGCAACGCGCAGAGGAAGGAAGTTGCGCGCCAGGTCTTGGATCTGCGGCGGCAGGGTCACGTTTGCCGGCAGCTTGGGCATCGGGGGAGCGGGCTGTGCCGCCGCGTGGGCTGCGCCTCCGATGGTGAGGCCGATCGTGCCCGCGAAGGCTACGACGGCGCCGGTCTTGACCTTGGTGGTCCAGGCGCGGGTGACGGGCTTTGTCGAGTTGTGTGCGTTCAGTTGGTTTCGTGGCACGTCGTTGTCCATTTCGTCTTTTGGTAACAGTTCGGTATCGGCAAGGACACGGCGAGGCTACTCACGGAAAGGTCGGCGAAGCCAGCGAGAAGGGGGTGGACGTGAGGGGGCTCACCCGTCACGCCGCGAGCGACAAATGCCACGATTGGGATGAAATACCAGGTGAAAGGCGGATCAGGCGCTTCACGCGTGCTCGGGCCCGGATTCCCAGAAGTCGACACGCGGGCCCTTGGCGACGGGCGTGCCGGCTTGTCGGGCTCAGCGACCCAGTCGAACGTCGCGTTGTGACCACAGTCACAAGGCTCGGCCCAGACTCGGAGGCTGATCTGGGCGCCCAGGCTTGCGCCACGAGGAGGCACTGACATGACACCCGATTACGGGGCTTTTCAACTCGAGATATACCTGGCCGGCACCCAGGGCCGGCTTCCGAGGTATCCCGTGGATTCGGAGTCCCTGGAACACCGGGCGCAGGAGGTGTTGCCGCCCTGGATCTGGTCCTATGTCGCCGGTGGGTGTGGGAACGAGCGGACGCAGCGGGCAAACGTCGATGCCTTTGAGAAGTGGGGCGTAGTGCCCCGAATGGGTGTGGGGGCGGTCGAACGTGACTTGTCCGTCGAATTGTTCGGCATGACGCTGCCGTCGCCGGTATTCATGGCGCCGATCGGGGTGATCCGGATCTGCTCACAGGACTTCCACGGCGATCTCGCGGTCGCACGCGCCGCCGACCGCACCGGAATCCCGGCCGTGCAGTCCACGCTGTCCATGGACCCGGTCGAGGAGACCGGTGCCGTCCACCAGGAGACGCCGGGCTTCTTTCAGCTGTACATGCCCAGGGATCGTGACCTCGCGCTGAGCTTCATCCGCCGTGCCGAGCAGTCCGGGTACAAGGGAATCGCGGTCACCCTCGACACCTGGACGCCTGGCTGGCGGCCGCGTGACCTCATTACATCCAACTTTCCGCAGCTGCGTGGGATGTGCGTCTCGAACTACTTCACCGATCCCAATTTCCTTGCCAAGCTCGCCAAGAGCCCGGAGGAGGACCTGCCGACTGCGATCCTGACGTGGGCGGCGAACTTCGGGCAGCCGGTCACTTGGGACGACCTCGCCTGGATTCGAGAGGTGACCGATCTCCTCGTCATTCCGAAAGGGGTATGTCACCCCGACGACGTCCGCCGCGCCATTGACGTCGGTGCCGACGCGATCTACTGCTCGAATCATGTTGGGCGCCAGGCGAATGGAGGACTACCCGCCTTGCAGCAATTGCCCGGCGTGGTGGCCGCCGCGGGCGATACGCCGGTCCTGTTCGATTCGGGGGTGCGCAACGGGAGCGACGTCGTCCTCGCGCTGGCGCTCGGGGCCACCGCGGTCGGTCTCGGACGCTCTTATGCATACGCGCTGGCCGTCGGCGGCGAGGACGGGCTGGTGCATCACCTCCGGTCGGTGCTGGCCGAGGCCGATCTCCTGATGGCGATCAACGGCTACCCGACGCTGGCCGACCTGCGCGCCGAGGGTGCCATTCGCCGCGAGATGTAGTCGCCACGGCTCGCGCTCGGTTTCGGGCGCTCGCTCGCGATCTGCGCCGACGTCTATTGCCGTCGGTATGGATCACCCCCAGGCGAGGGCGGTCTCCGCCGGGACGCGCGGCAGTCGGTCAAACCACGGGTTGTCCCCGGGGTGTCCGATGGTGACAACCAGATGGCTCTTCCACGTCGTGCCGGCGAAGAACTCCGCGTCGACACCAGCGCGGTCGAATCCGCCCATCGGGCCGGCAGCGAGCCCTTGTGCGCGGACCGCCATGAGGAACACACCGGACTGCAGAGCGGCGTTGTACTCGGCCATGTCCTTGACGACGTCCTCCGGCATCGAGGAGAAGTGCTGGAAGTACATCTCGGCACGATCCGGGAATGTCGTTGGGAACTGTTCGTAGAAGCGTCCGTCGTAGGCCAGGATGGCCAGCGCGGGGGCGGCGAGAACCTTGTCGCCGTTGGTCTCCATCATGTGCGGCGCCAGTCGTTCGCGCCCGCCCTGGGTTCGGATGAACAACGCGCGCAGGGGCTGCGCGTTGGCGCCCGACGGAGACCACCGGGCGAGATCCCAGATGCCCTGCAACTCGTCGTCGGAGACGGGGATGTCGGCAAACGAATTGGCGGTTCGCGCTTCGGTGAACAGCAGCGATCGGCCGCGCTCGTCCAGCTGTTCGAGGTCATACCCAAGATCTACACTCATCGATTTACTCCTATAATCAGTGTGGCTCTTCAATTTGATGGTACTACTAATCTAGTAGTTAAGTCCAAACCGAGAGTTGCTAAGATCGGACCCATGCCTACTCGTCGCGCTGCATCGGTGGCATCGTCGACGGATGGTCAGCCCCCCGCCTGTGATGCGACGCTGACCCGGGCGTTCACCTTTCTGGGCAAACGCTGGAACGGACTTCTGCTGGGCACGTTGATGCACGGGCCGGCAGGTTTTGCCGAGCTCAAGCGCGGACTGGGCATCAGCGATTCGATGCTGTCGGACCGACTCAACGAACTGACGAGAGCAAATCTCGTCGAGCGCAAGGTGGACCCCGGACCTCCAGTCGCCGTGACCTACGCGCTCACCGACGACGGACTGGCGATCTCACCCGTTTTCGAGGCGCTGGTCAAGTGGGCCCACAGTCATCTTCCCGCGGAACAGTGCGTCGGCCACGCCGACGGCTGACCGGAGAACTCCCACCCGCGCACCAGAAGGATTGCGCAAGCGGGATATTCGTGAGCGACCGACGGTTCTCGCTTACCTCCGCGGCATCGCGGAAGCCAGGTTGACGCCGATGACCCGGCATTTCATGTTGTCGGGTGGCGAGCAGAAAACCCCGCTGAACAGGGGTTTCATGGTGCCCTCGGTGAGACTCGAACTCTAATGCAGAGGCGCAGCGACCTCGTCACTCCGGCGAGAACCACTGCGTCTCTGCTGTTTTCACGTCAAGCGAGTTCAACGCACGTCAACGAGTCTCAGCGCAGCCTGTAGTCAAACGGTAGTCAGACGGTCGTCAATCGAACGCGTGGTCGAGGTCCACAGTTTCGGAGCACGAAGGAGTCGATATCACGCTCACCAGCGTCGGCCCCGGACCTCGTCATACGATTCTTTGTAGGTCTCGATCGCTCTGATCGCGGCGTCAGAACTGCCATCGAAGAGCTTTGCGCGCAGTGGTCCCCAATCCGCACCTTCAGACTGGGCCTCATCGAGCATGTCATCGAGGGGGCTTCGTGACCCGCGCAGCCGCCAAGTAGATCGGCCATACCATGAAGCCCGGCTCAGGTACCGATCGTGCTTCTCGGACATGGCGATGTTCTCGAACTGCTCCAGGGCGCCCAGGAAGCATTCGGCTCGGTCGAAAGCGTCGGCATACTCGGTCTCGTCCGAAAACTGGTGCTCGAAGATGGGCTTCAAGCTGCGGAACATCCAGTCGGAGACCGGGGTGTGCAATTTGACCTTGCGGCTGGCCTCAACAGCTGCGGGGATTCCCGCATCGGGCTCGCTACTTGCGTGGGCGAGCACATGCGCGACTATGTCGCTCGTCTCGAAGGGGCGATACTGGGCAATCACGTCAACGAGGGACCGACGATCTGAGTAGCCATTGATGCTGATCCGTGGCCCGATGAGAAGCGATCTCAGATTGGACCACCGCTCTGCGGCTACAGCAGCGACAGCAACAGTCTCGGCGAGACAAAGCGCTGGTAGCCGACGGAGGTGGATTGGGGTGGTTAGTCCGCCCTCTGGCTTCTCTCCGAAGGACGCGATACTCCGCATCGCCGAGACCCAAGGAGTCAAAGCATCGGAATCGGCGTATCTCGCCGCAACTTGCAGCGACCAGCACAATGGTTCAACGAGCCCCCAAGTGCGTTGTGCCTGACCGACGAATTCGATGAGTAAGGCCTCGCTATCACCCGTGCTTCCCGTGATTGGGAACTTTTCGGTGTCCGACAACTCGGCGAGTACGCGCCGAGTCTCCTGATTGACGATGTCGTCGAGCTCGATTCGACGTGACGGGTCGAGCAAGAGATTCTTGGTGAGTTCCTGAAACCGACGTGGTCGTTCTTGCGACGACGCCCTCGCTATCGCCTCACGTGCGTCAGTGACAGCGCTATCTGGTTTCCCAAGAAGCCCGTTGATCTGCTGGATGAGCGCAACAAGATGGGGACCATAGTTGCCGCCGAACAGGTCGGAGCGGTTGTAGTCATTGATGGATCGACCCGCGCCGAGGTCCCAATATGGGATCTCCACTTCATCGAACCTGATGGGTAGCAGCCACGGTCGATCTGGCGGACGCAGCCGGAACTCCTCGGCAGCGAGCGTGAGTTCCTCGTTCATGTACGACTTGTCTTTTGCAACCGAGTTCTCAGAGAAGCAGGCAAGGAAGACGAGTGCCCCCGATTGGATCGCCTCGCGAATCTTCTGCCTCCACGCGTCACCAGGTGCAAGCGAGGTCCGGTCACGCCAGTACGGAATTCCTGCGCTCTCCAATGAGCTGCAGAGGTTGTCTACGCGATCGCTGTCTTCGCGAACGTATGAGATGAAGACGTGTTTGGTTTTGTCAGAGGCCACGGCAGCAGATCGTATCGAGGACGTCGGACAACGCCTGCCAGGACACGGCGATGCAGACATGGCACCGCCCCGGTCCAGTTGAACGAGAATGGCCTCTCGCTCGGGCGGCGGACCGGGGCGGCAGTGAGTCGGGAGACCCGTCAACGGAGGTCACCGCGCCAACCCATGACGCGCACCATGCGCGTCGACGCCGACGCTACCCGCTGAGTCGGGGCGTGATCGTGAACGCGCCCGGGGTCGATCCCATGCGGATGCTCGCGAGGTGCGCTGCCCGCAGCTCAGGATCGGTCGGCAGGCACAGCGCGGCGTCGACGCGGGCGGCGTCGATCTCCAACGTCAGGAACATGACGTGCGCGAGTGAGAGCGTCGAGGCCCACGACCTTTCGATCAGCGGCTCGACGTGGCGCGGCAGGCCATCGACCGACGCGGTGAGCACAGCAGCGTCGGAGGCGTGGGTGCGCAGCACCGCGCGGATGTGCCGCAGGTCCAGGCGCGGACCGTACCGCCACCGTGCCTCGGCATACGCTCCCGCGTAGGTCACGGCGTCGCGGTGCTCGTCGGGCAGGGTCGCGTACTCGCAATGGCCAAGGGAAGCCGGATCGCGAGGTGTCAGCCGTGCGTGGGTTATCTCGCCGCCCAGCAGCGTTGCGACGACGGCATGGGCAGATTCGTGGATAGCGGTCGCGAACCG
Source organism: Gordonia sp. NPDC003422 (assembly GCF_053588675.1). Taxonomy (NCBI): domain Bacteria; kingdom Bacillati; phylum Actinomycetota; class Actinomycetes; order Mycobacteriales; family Gordoniaceae; genus Gordonia; species Gordonia sp. NPDC003422. Next base: position 57,528 of record NZ_JBSFQL010000023.1, on the reverse strand, counting down.
GTCGCGGGTCCGCTTGTCGACCTTCATGGGTGTGCAGTCCTCTCGTTGGAGATGTTCGACGACGTTCGGGGCGGGGCGGTCCGTAACCAGGCCCCCGCCCCGAACGCCGATATGGTGAGGAGCGGAACTCCCATCACGCGCCCACCATCGCCGGTTGGTCAGTGGGGGATGCCCAGATCGTCGAGCACCTGACGCGCGGCGTCGGCATCGTCGGGCGCGCTGGGGGTCGAGTCGCCGCGTGCGTTCTCGAACTGGCTGATCTTGCGCCCGAGACTCATTGCTGCAGAATCAATCTCCCTCAACACAGCTTCGAGGCGTTCACTCACCGACAGCAGACCCCGCAGAGTGCCCGGGGGTCGGGCGTTCCCGAGGTAGTCGGCCAGGGGCGCGGTGAAGGCGTCGGCGTACTCGACGAGCACCGCCGCCCATTCACCGCCGATGACGTCCTCACGTTCGATGTGGGGCTCGACGGGCCGCTGGGCGACCGTGACCAGTGCCTTCTCTGCCTGGGCGCGTGCCGACACCGGAAGGTGTGCAGTACGGCGATGGGCATCCCGTTCGATGAGCAGCGTGGCGATAGTCGACACCGCACCACACACCGCGTTGACGACGTCCTCGACGCCATGCTTGAAGGCCAGGGGTCGGGGCTGGGCGGCGACTCGCTGAGCAAGCGGGGACACGATGGCGTCGACCTCATCGGCGAGACTGAACGCGCCACCGTACACGTGCGTGAGGCGCTTGCGGCGGCGGTTCCGAAGCTCGTCCTGGGTGTATTCGGGCGGGGGCGTGAAGGCGTACTCGCGTCGGGTTCGGTAGCTGGTGCTCATGGGGATAAGACCTCTCAGTTGTGTTGTTATCCGTTGGGTGACAGTCGATCTCACGGGTTGCACCACTCCTCAGGCGTCGGGCAGGGGTGCATGTCGTCGCTCAGCGCCACGCTCCCGGGATAGAACCGCTCGCGGGTGTCGTCACCCTCGGGCAGTGCGGAAAGGCCGGGAGCGTTGAGGAGAGCGGTGGACAACCCGGGAAGTCCCTCCAACGCCTGGCGAAGGGTGCGCGGGTCGAGCACGCTGAGGATTTCGGCCATGCGCGTGGCGAACTCGGTATCACTGACGGGCGGGTTGATCTCGACCTGCTGGGGCGCGTCGAGTCCGAACAACTTCGAGATGCGGTCGTGGGTTCGCAGCACGACGTTGGCCGCGTTGACGTCACCCGACACGGCGGCGGCGATGTGTCCGCGCATGACCAGTTCCAGCCGACGCCGCTCCACCTCGCGGTAGGTCTCGACGCTTTCGGCCTCCTGGCGGGACAGCAGGCGGTTCACGGCGTGTCGGGGTCCCGACTCGTCGGTGTAGCCCACGCGCTCGGCAATCTCGGACCACTGCAGGCCCGCCGTGCGCAGCTTGAGGGCTTCATGGGCGCGCTCGCGCTCGGCGGCGTCGGGGGCGTTCTGGCGGGGGTTGCTCACGGCGTTGTCTCCTTGGTCGAGCTACGGACGGGCTTGATCGGATCGGGACGCGGCGCGCTCATGCGAGCACCAAGGCGCTGCTACCTGCTGCCCGATACGCCGCTCGGCTGAACGAGTCGGCGCGGGCGATGTAGTTACGGCCTCGGACCTTCACGGTCTCGACGTCGCCGTGTTCGACGAGCGCGCCGAGTGCGGTCAGGCGCAGCCAGAACCCGGCAGGCAGGGTGTCGCGGATGCGTGCCCACGGCACCATCTCGCCCTCGGGGTAGGACTGCAGTGCGTCCAGGATCATCTGCTCGACGCTGCTGTGGTTCTCGATCATCTGGGGTCTCCTCGTTGTGTTGGTGGTCGGTGTTGTCGTTCGCACTGCTCCCGCCGAGGCCCACGGGTGCGGTGTCAAGTCGGTGTCATGTTTTTGTCAGGATTTCGTCATCATCTGCGGGTCACGCGGCTTCTACGCAGCTCCCACCGCCTCCCCGTAGATGCGGGGTCGGGTCGACTTCGTGGAGTAACGAGCTGGACCCCTCTCCACCCCGTCAGGTCGGACGTCCAGCTCAGCTCGTCCCTATAGACGAGCTGACGAGCTGGACTGAGCACTTCGTTAGTTCGTTCTAACGAGCTGTGACGAGCTGACGAACTGGCCATCATTCGACCTCCTGCGCAATCGTGAAGGTGTCGGCCCCGGGGTGCAGGAAATGCGCCCCGCGAGAACCTGTCTCGACCCTCGCCGCGTTGCTCGCGAGCGCCGACTTGATGGCGGCGCGAGCTGTGTTCTGCGAGATGCCATCACCGCGCAGACGTTCCTCGGCGGCGTTCTTTGACAGGGTTCCCGGGGACTCGTGGATGAGTGCGAGGAGCTTTTCGACGGCCTCATTGGTGACCGACTCGCGGCGGTTGCCATCGGCGTAGCTGAGTCGGCGTGAAGCTGTGTCGAACGAGAGGCGACCCTCGGGCAGCGACACATCGCGACCGAGCGCGGAGAAGTACCGGGGCCGTGTGCCATCGTCGTCTGTCTCGTCTCCATCGCGGACGATCTTCCACATGGCGTCGTTCCAGTCGAGCAGGCGCGAGTCACCGCGTGCGCGCTCGTTCTGGTGACCCATGTGCGTGACCACCATGCCCTCGTCTGCGCCGATCTCGGCCAGCAGTTCATCGAAGGCGACGAGCACGCGGCCCGCGTCCTTGTCCTCTGACAGGCCCTGAGCGTCGAGAATGGGACGAAGGCAGTCGAGTATCACGACGTCGGCATCTGCGAGCTGTGCCGCCCACTCCGACCGTGTTGCCGCGCTGAGAATGTCGAACGACGACACAGCACCGCGCAGCGGCAGGACGGTCACCGCGTCGGTGTTGACGATCCGCTGGTCGCGCAGCCATCGGCGCAGCGTGCGGGGGTCGAGTTCGGTGTCGATCAGTGCGACTCGCTGGACCGGCGCGGTGTCGAACTTGTCGAGGAACTTGCCCCCGTCGACGAGCGTGCGGATGACGTTGCCGACCATCGTCGACTTCCCGGCCTTGAATTGCGCGGCCAGCAGGATGCGGCCACCTGTCGGCCACACGTCGCCGATCCGGTAGGTGGCGTCCTCGTCGGGTTGGGCCAACAGATCGCTCAGGCTGAGCGCACAAGGCCGCTCGACTGAGGTGTTGTGCTGGTTGACGATTCGGCGGGCCTCGTCGTCGATCCGCTTCACGGTCGCACGTCGTACCGCCTCGGCGCGCTGCTTGAGGCTCGCAATCTCGTTGTCGCTCAGCGGAACCAGGGCGCACAGCTCCGCATCGGTGGCGTCGACGTTCACAGCGTCGGCCCCGGTGAACATGAGCGTCGGCGCGGCCTTCACCGGGTCGCGTCGAGCGTCGCGACGGCGGAGATTCGCGGCGAGGTCGTACTGCCACCCGACCTGGGGATCGTTGAGCAGTGCGACGTCGTACCTATGTCCGCGCCAGCGATCCTGTCGACGCTTCAAGGCATCCGCTGCGCAGTCGTCCTCGTGCTCGCGCTTGGGTAGCTTGCCATGGTCAAACGGGTTGTAGTCGGGGTGGTCCCGAGGCAGGTCGGCACCGTAAACGCGCCGGGTTTCTGCACTAGACTGGGCGGTGGGCTCGTCGCCCTTGGTGGTCGTCATGTCGACCTTTCTGCAGCGCCCCGGCTCCTCGATCTCCCGGGGCGCTGCTCCATGTAAACGGTTGCGCGTCAGCGATTTTCGCCGGGAGTCTCGACGTGCGCGTCGATGTAGGCGCGGACGTCGGAGGCGCGGTATCGCACGCGGCGTCCGATCTTGACGTAGGGCAGGCCCCGTCCGAGATACCGCTCCGTGCTGAGCGTCCCCTCCGTGGTGTTGAGGTAGCTCGCGGTCTGCTTCGGGGTCCAGAGTTCTTCGGGTGCTGCGGGTGAGCGGCGGGTGTCTGTTGCTGTCATGCGAACTACATTGCTCGGCAATGAGGACAATTGCTAGGGCAAAGTGTCATACTGTTTACGTGAGCACCACTTACAACACAGAACCCATCAAGGGAGACGTCGAGAGCGTCACCCGCAACGACGACGGATTGATCGAGGTCAGGCTCGTCGGCCACGCGCACCGCTACCAGGTGCGAGTCACGACACAGCAGGGCAGCGCGCCGCGTCTCGTCGAGTTGCGCATGGTCTCGCCCGACGATGCCGCCGAGATTGACCCGATGAACGTCCGACAGATTCCCGTGCGCCGACTCGCTGCGGCTGCGGCCAAGTTCGAGGCGCGCGGGGATGGCCTCATCACGACGATTGCCGAGGTCAACGACCCGACGCTGGACCTGCGCCCCGAACGGTCGACGGGAGGCAGGGGGAACAAGCTCGACGACGACCATTACCGGCAGGTGGCGGGACTGCTCATTGCGGCGCTGGAAGTCGGCGAGTCACCGCGCGAGTACGTCGGGCGTGAGCTGCACGCCTCGAAGCCCACCGTCGACAAGTGGATCAGGGAGGCCAAGCGCCGGGGGTTCCTCGCGCGCGACTGGTACAAGGCCGACAGCAGCGACAACGGAGGGCAGTAGATATGGCCAGCATCAAGAAGTACGCGACCGCCAAGGGCGACCGTTGGCGCGTGCAGTACCGGACGCCGGATCGCCGCCTGACGACTCGACGGGGGTTCCTGACCAAGCGCGACGCCGAGAACTTCGCGGCCACCACGCACGTCTCGAAGTTGCGTGGCGAGTACGTCGACCCCGCCGATTCTCGGGTGACCATCGGGGAGCTGGGTCCCGACTGGCTCGCGCGGCGTGCTCACCTCAAGCCCAGTTCACGCCACGTCGAGGAGATCGCGTGGCGCATCCACGTCGAACCCAAGTGGGGCCGGGTCAAGATCGCCGACGTCCGTAACAGTGCAGTGCAGTCGTGGGTGGTCGACATGGGCCGCATGGTCACCGACAGGGAGGGCAAGGTCACGAAGAAGGGCAGCGGGGCCGTCACGATCCGTCGTGCTCTCGACGTACTCGCCGGGATCCTCGATGAGGCCGTGCGAGACCGTCGACTCGTCATGAACCCGGCGCGGGGCGTCAAGCTGCCCCGCAAGGAGGCCCGAGAGCACAGCTACCTCACCGAGGCGCAGCTCTGGCAGCTCTCGGAGGCGGCGTCGGATGGCCGCGCGGGAGACGACAAGGCCGTGATCCTGCTGCTACTGGGCTACTGCGGCCTGCGGTGGGGGGAGCTGGCGGGTCTGCACGTTGCGGACGTCGACATGCTCAGCCGACGCCTGCACGTGCGTCGGAACGCGGTCAACGTCGGTGGTGAAATCATCGTCGGCACGCCCAAGACCCACGAACGGCGGACTATCCACTTCCCCAAGTTCCTCGTCGAGCCGCTGAGCGTCGTCTGTCAGGGCAAGGGCCGCGATGACATCGTGTTCCCGGCAGCGCGCGGCGGATATGCGAAGTCACCCGGGGCCAACACGTGGTTCAGCGGTGCGGTCGCTCGCTGCCAGACCGCTGCAGACGAGGCCCGGGCCAAGGAGCGCAAGGCGTCGCCCGACGTCGAGCTGACGACGCCCGAGTTCCCCAGGGTGACGCCCCACGACCTGCGCCACACTGCTGCCTCGCTCGCGGTCTCGGTCGGCGCGAACGTGAAGGTGGTGCAGAGGATGCTGGGCCACAAGTCGGCCACGATGACGCTGGATACCTACGCCGACCTGTTCGACCGCGATGCCGAGTCGGTCGCCGACGCTCACGACGAGCGTCAGACGTCGGTAATCGCGACGAATGTAGTCAAAATGTCGTCAAAGGCGTCAGGCGGGGGAGCCTGAGCGCTCCCGGTAAGCCGTTGACCAGCAGCAATATTCGCTGGTCAGGTGGTGCCCTCGGTGAGACTCGAACTCACACTGTACGGGTTTTGAATCCGTTGCCTCTGCCAATTGGGCTACGAGGGCGTGCGCGCGACGGTGTCGGTTGCAACAGCCAACTCTAGATGATCGGCCGGTGGGCACGTCACCCGGTACTCTGCCACCATCGACCTCCGTGCTGCCGGGCCATGCTCGGCGGCCCGACCTGCGGGGTCGCCGACATCGAGGAGGGGAAGTGACGGTGACCGACAGCGTCAAGGCACATGCCGACGGTGCGACGACGGCACACAAGGTGCTCGTCGCCGAGGACGACTCGCTGATTCGGATGGACCTCATCGAGATGCTTCGCGAAGAGGGGTACGACGTCGTGGGGGAGGCGCCCAACGGTCAGGCGGCCGTCGAACTCACCGAGAGCCTGGGTCCCGACTTGGTGATCATGGACATCAAGATGCCGATCCGCGACGGGATCGACGCGGCCACCGAGATCGCGCAGAAACGACTGGCGCCCGTGGTGATGCTGACGGCATTCAGTCAGCGCGATTTCATCGAGAAGGCTCGCGACGCCGGCGCGATGGCGTATCTGGTGAAGCCGTTCACCAAGGCCGATCTGGTCCCGGCGATCGAGGTCGCGGTAAGTCGCTACCAAGAACTCAAGATGCTCGAACGTGAAGTCGCGACGGTCAACGATCGTCTGGAGACACGCAAGGTCGTCGAACGAGCCAAGGGTCTGCTGATGGAGAAGCAGGGCTTGTCCGAACCCGAGGCGTTCAAGTGGATTCAGCGTGCAGCGATGGATCGTCGGACGACGATGAAGGCGGTGGCGCAAGTCGTCGTGGAGACGCTCGGTCCCCAGGGCTGAGCGAATTGCGAGCCTCGTAAATTCTGGGAAAACCTCACCGCGTTTGTCGTGGGAGTTTGCGCCCAATCCATCGCACCCAGCGCTTGGGCGGTCTATGTTTTCTCAAGGTCTGCTCAGCAGATCTCTCGACCGCGGGGTCGGGCCGGCTCTTGGAGAGAGGTACTGAACAATGCACCGTCGCGTGACGACAGTTGCACTGGCGACGACGCTGGCAGCTGTACTCGCCGTTTCGGCATGTAGTAGCAAATCCACGGATTCGGGATCTGAATCCAGTGGATCTGCCGGCTCCGGACTGACGATCTCGCCTGTGGCCCAGATCAATACCGCAGGCGAGGAACAGCCCGCGGTACAGGAGGCTAACGCGCTCAATCCCGCCGAACCCGGCGGCCAGACCTGTGCGCCCGCGACCATCGCGATGGCCGGTGCCCTCACGGGTGCCGATGCGGCTCTGGGCATCAACATCAAGTACGGCGCTCAACTGGCCGTCGACCAGCACAACAAGGCCAACCCGAACTGCCAGATCACGTTGAAGACCTTCGACACCGAAGGCGATCCGCAGAAGGCAACTCAGGTAGCCCCGCAGATCACCAACGATGATTCGATCATCGGACTGATCGGTCCTGCCTTCTCGGGCGAGACCAAGGCGACCGGCGGCATCTTCAATCAGGCCGGGCTGGTGTCGGTGACGGCGTCGGCCACCAATCCGGGCCTCACTGGAAACGGCTGGAAGACCTTCTTCCGCGGGCTGGCGAACGATGACGTGCAGGGTCCCGCCGTCGCCAACTACCTGACCGGCAAGCTCGGCAAGCAAAAGGTGTGCGTCATCAAGGACGACACCGACTACGGCGCGGGCCTGGAGAATGCGGTGACCGAGGCGCTGGGCGCCAAGGCCGACGCCAGTTGCTCCGGCGATGTGAAGAAGGGTGAGCGCGATTTCTCGGCGGTCATCTCGAAAGTTACAGCGGCACAACCGGATGCGGTGTTCTACGCGGGGTACTACGCGGAGGCAGCGCCGCTCGCACAGCAGCTGAAGACCGCAGCCCCGAACGTGACCTTCGTGTCGGGTGACGGTGCCAACGATCCGCAGTTCACCGCGCAGGCGGGCGACTCGGCGAAGGGTGCCTACCTGTCGTGCCCGTGTGGTCCTGCTCCCTCGCAGTTCGCGCAGGAGTACCAGTCGGCGTTCAACCAGGCTCCGGGCGTCTACTCCGTCGAGGCCTACGACATCGCGGCCATCATGATGAAGGGCATCGAGGAGGGCAACACCACCCGACCGAAGCTCCTGCAGTACATCGGGCAATACAAGGGCGCGGGTCTTGCGCGTCAGTACTCGTGGCAGACCAACGGCGAGCTCTCGACATCGCTGATCTGGGTGTACGAGGTCAAGTAACGCATCAACCAAACACTCGGTGCGTCCGTGCCGCCCACCGGCGTTCGGGCGCACCGAGTGTTTGTGAAGTACACCCGTGAACGATGACGGCTGAAGGGGACGAATGACCACCACCTACCTGGTGGCCGAGACGACAACAGCGGTGGCGTCGACCATTGGATTCGACGTCGGATCGCTTGTCGACAGCTTCTGGTATCTGACCATCGAGGGCCTGACGTACGGCTCCGTGTACGCCCTGGTGGCGGTCGGTTACACGCTTGTCTACGGCGTTTTGCGGCTCATCAACTTCGCGCATTCCGAGGTCTTCATGCTCGGCATGTTCGGCACCTACGTCGGATTGCTGCTGCTGGGATTCACTCCGTCCGGCAACACGTACGCCGAGGGCACGTTGATGACGGTGGTCTATCTGGTGCTGGCGGGTCTGTTCGGCATGATCGTGTCCGGCAGTGCGGCCATGGGGTTGGAGTTCGTGGCCTATCGGCCGCTGCGACGGCGAAACGCCAAGCCGTTGGCCTTCCTCATCACCGCCATCGGCATGTCGTTCGTCTTGCAGGAATTCGTGCACTACGTGCTGCCGAAGGCCCCGGTCGAGCCACCGCTGGGCGGCTCGTCGGCTCAGCCGACAATTCGCTTGGTCGCGCCGGTCGAACAGTTCACGATCTTCGGAGCCCCGGTCACCAACCTGACGATGGTCATCATTTTCTCGGCCGTGATTCTGGCGCTGGGCACCGACTTCATGATCAACAACACCCGGCTAGGGCGCGGGATTCGATCGGTGGCGCAGGACCCGGATGCGGCCCTGCTCATGGGCGTGTCGCGGGACCGGGTCATTCTGCTCACCTTCTTGATCGGTGGTCTTCTGGCCGGTGCGGCAGCACTGCTCTACACGCTGCGTGTCCCGAACGGGATCATCTTCAATGGCGGGTTCATCCTGGGCATCAAGGCGTTCTGCGCCGCGGTCCTCGGCGGCATCGGCAATGTCCGCGGAGCTCTGCTGGGTGGGCTGCTGCTCGGCGTGATGGAGAACTACGGATCGGTGCTGTTCGGCAATCAATGGAAAGACGTGGTGGCCTTCGCATTGCTGATCCTGGTGCTGATGTTCCGTCCGACGGGCATTCTGGGTGAGAAGCTCGGAAAGGCGAGGGTATGACGACGCAACCGGTCGGCACGACAACGCCCCAGGCCCCCGAGCGCCACGGACTCGGCGACGCGATCCGCACGTGGTGGGAGGCACTCCCGCGCGTACAGCAGTGGCTGGTCGGTGCGCCATTGATCCTTCTCCTGGCGCTGCTGCCCGTCATCAATCCGCCGCTGATCACCACGACGGCCACCAACTTCGGAGTGGTCATGGCGACATTTGCCATGACCGCGCTCATTGCCATCGGACTCAACGTGGTGGTCGGACAAACCGGCCTCCTCGACCTCGGCTACGTCGGCTTCTACGCAGTGGGTGCCTACGTCGTTGCGCTGATGACCAGTCCGTCAAGTCCGCTGTGGAACAGCCCAGACCATGGGTTCTTCTCGGGTCCCTGGGCCTGGCTTGCGTGTGTTCCGCTCGCGATCGTGATCACCGGTGTCACCGGGCTCATCCTGGGCACGCCGACGCTGCGTGTGCGCGGTGACTACCTGGCCATCGTCACGCTGGGCTTCGGTGAGATCGTGCGACTGCTCGCCGACAATCTCACCGAGGTCACCAACGGGGCGTCGGGCCTGCAGGGCGTCCTGTACCCCGAACTCGGCCGCAGTGACGAGAGCCCAGGCGGTGTGTTCTCGACCGCCAACAACAGCACCGACCTCAACTACGGCGTGTGGTGGTACTGGCTCGGGATAGTCGCGGTGATCATCGTGCTCATCGTCGTCGGAAATCTGGAGCGCAGTCGCGTCGGCCGGTCGTGGGTCGCCATCCGTGAGGATGAGGATGCCGCAGAGATCATGGGCGTGCCGACCTTCAAATACAAGCTCTGGGCGTTCGTCATCGGGGCCGGAATCGGTGGGCTGTCTGGGGCTGTCTATGCAGGTCAAGTCCAGTACATCGATCCCAAGGCATTTACCGTCATCAACTCGATGCTGTTCCTGTGCGCCGTGGTCCTCGGCGGTCAGGGAAACAAGCTCGGGGTCATCGCCGGTGCGTTCATCATCGTCTACCTGCCGGCGAGGGTTCAGGGTGTCGAGGTCGGCGGGCAGGCGCTGAGCGAATACAAGTACCTCTTCTTCGGGCTCGCACTCGTGGTGCTGATGATCTTCCGCCCGCAAGGGCTGTTCCCGGCCCGAGCACGATTGATCACCTTCGGTCGGCAGGTGTACTCGGTCGCACGGCGCACTCCACACCCCGCACCGTCGGGCAGCGAGGAGGCACGCGCATGACGCATCGCATCCCCGACGACGAGCCGGAGCAGACGCCCCCGACGCCGGACCTCTCTGAACAGCTGGCCGAAGCCCAGGCCGACGTCGAGGCCACCGTGGTGGTGAACCCCGCAGACGTCGACCCCGCTCTTGCCGATCCCGAAGCCGTTGCCGAAGCTGTTGCGCCGCAACGCGAGATCGCTGCCGAAGAGGGTGAGACGCTACTGAAGGTCGAGGGTCTCACCGTGGAGTTCGGTGGGCTTGCCGCACTCGACGACATCAGCTTCGACATCAAGAGGGGCGAGATCCTCGGACTCATCGGACCCAACGGTGCAGGCAAGACCACCTGCTTCAACGCGATCACCGGTGTGTATCGGCCCACCAAGGGAATCATCACCTTTGACCAGGCACCCCTCGGAAAACTCAAGCAGCACAAGATTACTCGGCGTGGCATTGCACGCACGTTCCAGAACGTGCGGCTGTGGGGCGAGATGACGGCGCTGGAGAACGTGTGTGTCGGCACCGACGCCCGGCACAAGACGTCGGTGTTCGGCGGAATCTTCCGCACCCCACGTCACTATCGCGAAGAACGCGACGCGGTCGATCGTGGCATGGCGTTGCTGGAGTTCGTGGGCATCGGACCTCGTGCGGCCGAGAAGGCGTCGAATCTGCCCTACGGTGATCAGCGCCGCCTTGAGATCGCGCGTGCGTTGGCGACCGAACCCAAACTGCTCTGCCTCGATGAACCGGCGGCCGGCTTCAATCCGAGTGAGAAGACGGCGCTGATGGGGCTGATCAAGAAGATTCGCGACGACGGATACACGATCCTGCTGATCGAGCACGACATGCGGCTGGTCATGGGTGTGACCGACCGCATCGTGGTGCTGGAGTTCGGACGCAAGATCGCCGAGGGCAGTCCTCGCGACGTGCGTGACAATCCCGCCGTCGTTGCCGCCTACCTAGGAGTTCCCGATGACGAGATCGCCTGATCACGACGAATCCGCGACAACGAGCTCCGTCGAGGCGGACGCCACGACTGCGGACGCCACGAGCACCGGGACGCCGGTGCTCGAACTGACCGACGTCGTCATCCATTACGGACGTATCCGTGCCCTGCACGGTATTTCGTTGCACGTGAACGCGGGTGAACTCGTCACGCTGCTCGGTGCCAACGGGGCAGGCAAATCGACCACCATGCGCGGCGTCTCCGGGCTCAACAAACTCAGCGCCGGAGACATTCGGTTCCACGGTGAATCGATCACGAAGTGGTCGGCGCACGAGCGGGTTGCCCGTGGCATCGTCCAAGTGCCAGAAGGGCGTCGGATATTCCCCGGGATGACCGTCCTGGAAAACCTCGACATGGGTTGTTACGGAAGGAAATTCCCCAACAAGGCGGCCTACAAAGAGGCGCTCGACCACGTATTCGACGTGTTCCCACGTCTGGGCGAGCGACGCAAGCAGTACGGCGGCACGATGTCCGGCGGCGAGCAGCAGATGCTGGCAATCGGTCGCGCGTTGATGGCCCGGCCCACCCTGCTGCTGCTCGACGAACCGTCGATGGGGTTGGCGCCCATGGTGATTCAACAGATCTTCCGGATCATCGCGCAGATCAACGCCGATGGCACCACCGTCCTGCTGGTCGAACAGAACGCTCAGCAGGCGCTGAGCCGATCCGACCGCGGCTACATCATGGAGACCGGGACCATCACCAAGGAGGGGCCCGGCAAGGAATTGTTGGTCGACGACGCGGTACGAGAGGCGTACCTCGGCGTGGCGTGACCTCTGGCGCGCGCCGTGGCCGTGAGTACTGTCGATGCCATGGTTGATGTCACAGTGCGAACTGCGGACGATCTCGACACCGTTGAGCGTGTGCTCACGCAGGCCTTCGCCGACGATCCGGTGATGCTGTGGATACAGCCCGATGCGAGTCGTCATCGGATGATCTTCCACACCCTGCTCCGCAACGTGCACGGCCCGACCTCCACCCTGGAACTCGCAGTCCGCGACGGCGCCACCATCGGCGCGGCGGCATGGGACCCACCTGGACACAAGATCAGCGCCAAGGGGCAGGTGATGTCCTCGTTGTGGTTCATCCGCGCCCTCGGGCCGCGGATCGGTCGCGGGTTCGCGCTTGAACAGAAGTTCATGAAACGACGTCCGAAGGAGCCACACTGGTATCTCGGTCAACTCGGTGCCGCTGCTCCGGGTCTCGGAGCAGGGACTGCGCTGCTCGAACACCGGCTGTCGCAGATCGACGCGCCGGCGTATCTGGAGAGTTCCAATGAGCTCAACCTGCCGCTGTACGAGCGGTTCGGATTCCGGGTGACCGAGGAGGTCGTCCTGCCGTTCGACGGTCCAACGGTGTGGCTGATGTATCGGCCTATGCCGTAAGTCGCGTGGGGCGCCCGAGCTGTCGGGGCCCATCACTAGACTTCGAGAGGTGAGTCCCGCGCAGAGTTCCAGCCCCGCCCGATCCGCGACGCGTGGCAAGGGCGCCGACCGTAAACCTGTGTTGATGCTCCTCGACGGGCATTCCCTGGCCTACCGGGCGTTCTTCGCGCTTCCGGCGGAGAACTTCAAGACCGCGAGCGGGCAGACCACCAACGCCGTGTACGGCTTCACGTCGATGCTGATCAACCTGTTGCGCGACGAAGAACCGACGCACGTTGCGGCAGCCTTCGACGTGTCGCGCAAGACGTTCCGGTCCGAGATGTACCCGGAGTACAAGGCGCAACGATCCAAGTCGCCCGACGAGTTCAACGGGCAGGTCGACCTCACCAAAGAGGTTCTCGACGCCCTGGGCATCCCGGTGATGGCGATCGAGGGATACGAGGCCGACGACATCATCGCGACTCTGGCCACCCAGGCCGACGCGGAGGGATTCTCGGTGCTCGTCGTCACCGGCGACCGCGATTCGCTGCAGCTGGTCAACGAGCGCATCACTGTTCTCTATCCCCGCAAAGGCGTGTCGGACCTGACCCGCTTCACGCCGGAAGAGGTCGAGAAGAAGTACGGTCTCACGCCGGTCCAGTATCCGGACTACGCGGCGTTGCGCGGCGATCCAAGTGACAACCTGCCCGGCATCCCCGGAGTGGGGGAGAAGACCGCGTCGAAGTGGATACGTGAGTACGGTTCGCTTGCGTCGCTCGTCGACCACGTCGACGAGGTGAAGGGCAAGGTGGGCGACGCCCTGCGCACACATCTCGCGTCGGTGCAGACCAACCGTCAGCTGACCGAACTGGTCCGGGACATGCAGTTGCCGGCCACCCCCGACGAGCTCGCCGTCGTCGGGTGGGACCGCGACCGCATTCATCAGCTCTTCGACGATCTCGAGTTCCGAGTCCTTCGTGACCGGTTGTTCTCGACGTTGAGTTCTGTTGAGCCAGAAGCAGAGTCCGGATTCGACCTCGACGGCGCGATCCTGGCGCCGGGTGAGGTGTCGGACTGGCTGACCACACACGCCCGCACCGGCCGCAGCGGAGTCGCCGTGACCGCGCCGCACGTCGTGGTGGGGGCCGATCCCACCGGGCTGGCGATCGCCGCTGCCGACGGGACGTCGGCCTACATCGATGTGACATCGGTCGATCCCGACGACGAGCGTGCGCTGGCCGCATGGCTGGCCGACGACACCGTCGGCAAGGCGCTGCACGAAGTGAAGTGGGCGATCCACGCACTCGCGTCGCGTGGCTGGACGCTTGCGGGTGTCACCAGCGACACGTCACTGGCCGCCTACATCGTGCGGCCCGGTCAGCGCACCTTCAACCTCGACGATCTGGCATTGCGCTACCTGCGGCGGGAACTGCGCGACGACACCGCCACGGACGACGGACAGTTGTCGCTCCTCGACGACGACGGCGGTGCCGCGAAATTGGCCGAACAGCACATGCTCGAGGCGCGTGCGGTTGCCGAACTCGCCGAGACCTTGGACACCGAGCTCGACCGGATCGACTCGCGGCCGCTGCTGACCGACATGGAGCTGCCGCTGGCGTTTGTGCTCGCCGATCTGGAGGCGGCCGGAATCGCGGTCGACGTCGCACATTTCGAGGAGCTCGAGGAGAACTTTGCCGAACGGATCCGCGTCGCCGCGGACGCTGCCTACGACGTGATCGGCGAGCAGATCAACCTCGGATCGCCCAAACAGCTGCAGACCGTGCTGTTCGACAAGCTCGACATGCCGAAGACCAAGAAGACCAAGACCGGCTACACCACCGACGCCGACGCGTTGCAGGCGCTGTACGAGAAAACCGAACATCCGTTCCTCGCGCATCTGCTGGAGCATCGCGACGCAACCCGACTCAAGGTCACCGTCGACGGTTTGTTGAAATCCGTCGCCGACGACGGTCGTATCCACACCACGTTCAACCAGACGATCGCCGCGACGGGTCGCCTGTCGTCGACCGAGCCGAATCTGCAGAACATCCCGGTGCGCACGGCGGCCGGCCGGGAGATCCGGCAGGGTTTTGTGGTGGGTGCCGGGAGCGCAGCGAGCGGGCCCGGTGATACCGGCGCCGGGAGTGACTGCCTGATGACCGCCGATTACAGCCAGATCGAGATGCGCATCATGGCGCACCTGTCCGAGGACGCGGGCTTGATCGAGGCATTCAACACCGGGGAGGACCTGCACAACTTCGTGGGTTCGCGGGCGTTCGGCGTCCCGATCGACGAGGTGACCACGGAGATGCGGCACCGGGTGAAGGCGATGTCGTACGGCCTCGCGTATGGGCTGAGTGCCTTCGGGCTCGCCGCGCAGCTGAAGATCTCCCGCGACGAGGCCAAGGAACAGATGGAAGCGTACTTCGCCCGGTTCGGCGGAGTCCGTGACTACCTGCACAACGTTGTGGCGGAAGCGCGCCGAAACGAGTACACCGCAACGCTTTTCGGTCGTCGCCGATACCTGCCCGACCTCAACAGCGACAATTGGCAGCGTCGACAGTCCGCCGAACGCATGGCCCTCAACGCGCCGATCCAGGGAACTGCAGCAGACATCATCAAGGTTGCAATGATCAACGTGCAGAAGCGGGTTCGCGCGGAGAAGCTCGATTCGCGCATGCTGCTGCAGGTGCACGACGAGCTCGTCGTCGAAGTGGCCAATGGTGAACGCGATGCGATCGAGGCCGTGGTACGTGAGGAGATGGGTAGCGCCATCGAGTTGTCGGTGCCCTTGGAGGTGTCGGTTGGCTTCGGTCGGTCCTGGGACGACGCGGCACACTGATTCGAAGGGTACTGCCTTCGGCCTCCTGACCTGCGAAAACCCGCCTGCTGGTTGAGTAGCGTCCTGCCTGTGGAATCTAGGGGAAGAACTTTCATCCCCGGGGTTGGTGGTCGTCCGCGAGAAATTTCTGGGGGAGGGCACCAAGGGTAGGGGACGAGTTTCTTCCCCGACTTCTTGTGGCGGTTCGGGTCCGTGATCGCAGGGTTTGGGCCGTGACGACGGTGCCGACCAGAGGGGCCGGCCATCAGTATGACTCTGTGTCCGGAATCCGAACACGAAATCATACTGATCACCGCGACTGTGATACCCGCCCTCGACGACGACCCTCATCCGCCTCCACGGTCGCCGACGCCGTCGGCGGGTGGTCGTTGATGCGACGGGTTCGGTGGCGAACAGTTGAAGGTGAATCGAGAAACTTCAAGGGGGGTCGGCCACATGGTTGAATCCGCGCCACTGATCGGGTGGTGAACTGCGACCCGACCCTAAGGTGATGGCCATCACAGTTAGGGCGGATGGCTGTGACGTGTCGAGTATCCGCATCGTCATGCCCAGTGGAGGCCCCGTGATACTCGAAACGGGACGTATCTTTGCAGGTTATCGGGTCGTTCGACCCATCGGTCAGGGCGGGATGGGTCAGGTCTATCTGGTCGAGCACCCACATCTTGGCCGGCTCGAGGCGCTGAAGTTGATCGCCGTCGACCACGGAGACCCGCAGTTCGAGGAACGATTCACTCGCGAGGCGAGGACGGCGGCCGCCCTGAAACATCCCGGCATCGTGACGATCTACCACTACGGGGTCGAGCAAGGCATGCCGTGGTTCACGATGGACTACGTCGATGGCACCGACTTGGCGTCGACCCAGCGACTGACTCGTGACGAGGTCGGGGTGGTCGTGTCGCATGCCGCGGACGCGCTGGATTACGCGCATCGCCATGGAGTCGTCCACCGCGACGTCAAACCGGCAAACATCATGGTCACCCGCGACGACGCAACGGGTTCGCTCGAGCGGGTGGTCTTGCTCGATTTCGGAATCGCCCGACTCATGTCGGGTGCACGTCTGACGGCGACGTCCGCCTTCATCGGCACATTCCGCTATGCGGCACCCGAGGTGCTCGACGGGACGTCGGCGACCGACCGTGCCGATCAGTACTCGCTGGCCTCCACGACATTCGAATTGCTCACCGGGAGAGCGCCTTTCACTGCCGAGCACCCGGCGGGTCTGATCGCGGCACAATTGAGCAAGCCACCGATGTCGCCGTCGGAGGTCTCGCCGGAACTGGCGCCGATCGACCCGTGCGTCCAGCGTGCCCTGGCCAGGAATCCCGCCGCGCGTTACGCGTCGTGCTCGGACTTCGCACGTGACTTCGCCGCCGGTCTACAGGTCATGAATCCAAGTGCATCGGTCACGGCGACCCAGGTGGTGGTGCCACCGCCCGGTCGCGGGGACGACAGCAATCCGGCCGCCGTCCCGACGTCGATGCGGGCGAGTAGGGCCGCTTCGGTGGCCGGTATGGGGTACGGCCCCGGAGGAGCATCGGGACCCGGCTCGACGCCGGGCGAACCACTGGGACCGATCGGGCCACCGTCGGGCCCCGGACCACACCCCTCGTGGCCGTCACAACCACCGCCGCCGCCGCGCAAGAAGCGGCGAAAGGCTTTGTGGGCAGGGGGCATTGCCGCAATGATCGTGGCGGCGCTGGTCGTCGCCGCCGGTGTGTACGGATTCCGATCGGATGACGAGTCCGAGGTCGAGGCCAAGGCATCACGGGCGGTTGGCCCCGGTGTGTTCATGCCGATCACGCAGGTCGCCGTCGACGGTAGCCCGGCCGCGCATGACGTGAGTCAAGCGCTGGATCCACGTGGATCGGGAGACGCGAAATGTGCGCCGACGACGATTGCGTGGGCCGGACCGCTCAGTGGCAAGCGCGCCACTCGTGCAGCCGGCACGCGTAACGGGGTGGCGCTCGCCGTGCAGGCTCACAACGACGCTAATCCCGATTGTCCGGTGACGGTGCGCGAGGTCGACACCCAGGGAGATCCGGAACAGGCGGCGAGGCTGACTCCCGGCATCATCGGTGATCCCTCGGTCATCGGTGTCATCGGTCCGTGGACCTCGGGCGAGGCCTTTGGCATGGGCCCGGCGTTCAACGCAGCCGGCCTGGCCTTTGCGAGCGGTTCGACGACATCGCCGAAGCTGGGCACCGACGGATGGCGCACCTTCTTCCGGGGCACCATCTCCGACGATGAACTCGGGTTCGCCATCGCGAACTACCTGGCCAAAACCCGGCGATTCTCCAAAGTCTGTGTGGTCGGCGACGACACGGACCTGTCCGGTTCCCTGTCGCCGTCGGTGGCGGCGAACCTGGGATCGGCACTTGCGGCGGACTGCAACCTCACTCTGAAGGCCGGGTCCACGGATTACGCCCAGCAGGTGGCACGCATCAAAGCGGTCGCTCCCGACGCC
This sequence comes from Gordonia sp. NPDC003422, assembly GCF_053588675.1. Lineage (NCBI taxonomy): Bacteria > Bacillati > Actinomycetota > Actinomycetes > Mycobacteriales > Gordoniaceae > Gordonia > Gordonia sp. NPDC003422. The sequence continues at coordinate 39,488 of NZ_JBSFQL010000023.1, read as the reverse complement.
GTCTTCTACGGAGGCAACTACCCGGAGGCCGCGCCGCTGGTGCGGCAGATGCGCGACGCGGGTGTCTCGGCCACGTTCGTCGGCGGGTCCGACGGAATCTTCAACCCGCTGTTCGTGGAGGCAGCCGGCCCGGCCGCGAAGGGAACTCTGGTGGCGTGCAACTGCGGTCCGTCGTCGGAGCAATTCCTTGCGGCCTACCGTGACAAGTTCCAGGCCGAGCCACTTGTGTTCGCGTCGGAAGCCTACGATCTGACGACCATCATGCTGGCGGGCATCTCCTCGGGTGTGAACACGCGGGAGGCGATGGTCGCCCATCTGCAGCGCTACGCGGGCATGGGGATGGCGCGGGAATACCAATGGGGCACCAACGGAAACCTCACGTTCCCGCGGGCATGGGTCTTCCAGGTCGCTTGATCGAACGAGCCCGCGACGGCGAGCGAGCGATCGCTCATCTGGCTGTCGGGATCGGCTCCGCCGGTTAATCTTTCGTAACCGACCGGTGAAGTGCGACCGCAGGCAGTAAGTTCAGACGCCGGGGGACACGACAGTTTCGGTTGGTTACCTGCTCTGAGTATCGGGGCACGAAGGGGTTTTGTGATGCGCGACCTGCGATCGATCCGTCCGGCAGCGATGAGGCTGCCGGCAATTCTCACGCTGCTCTTGGCCGTGATCGCCCTTGTGGTGGCGGGCTGCTCCAATGACGAGTCCACAGAGGGCAATGGTGGCAGTTCCGCAATCCAACCGATTTCCGTGGATGTCGAGAAGCAGGCCGATATCGCAGCACTGTTGCCGCCGGAGATCGCGCAGTCCGGGCAATTGATCGTCGGCGTGAACGTTCCCTACGCACCCAACGAGTTCAAGAACAGCAGCGGCGAGATCATCGGCTTCGACGTCGATCTCATGAACGCCATCGGCAAGGTGCTCGGCGTGACACCGGTCTACAAGGAAGCCGACTTCGACAAGATCATTCCCGCGATCCAGGCAGGGACGTTCAACATCGGCATGTCGTCGTTCACCGACAACCTGGAGCGGCAGCAGCAGGTCGACTTCGTCACCTACTTCAATGCGGGCACGCAGTGGGCGCAGCAGGCCGGTGGGAACATCGATCCGAACAACGCCTGCGGCAAGAAGGTTGCCGTGCAGGCCACGACCGTGCAGGACACCGACGAGATCCCCGCGAAGAGCAAGGCGTGCACCGATGCCGGTAAGCCGGCCATCGAGAAGGTGAAGTTCACCGATCAGTCCGAGGCGACCAACGCGCTCGTGCTCGGTCGGGTGGACGCGATGTCGGCGGATTCGCCGGTCACCGCCTACGCGATCAAGCAGGCCGGCGGCAAGATCGAGGCGGCCGGCGAAGTGTTCGACTCGGCGCCGTACGGATACCCGATCGCCAAGGGCTCGCAACTTGCGCAGGCCATCCAGAAGGCAGTGCAGTTCCTGATCGACAACGGCCAGTACAAGGCGATCACCGAGAACTGGGGCGTCCAGGCAGGTGCCATCCCCACCGCGGTCATCAACGGCGCGACCAGCTGATCGGGTGAGTTCACCGACCACCGGCCCGACCGGTGTGGGTTCTGACGCGGAGTCAGAACCCACACCGATCAAGGCCGTACCACTGCGACATCCTGGTCAATGGGTAGCGGCAGCGATCGTCGCGATCCTGGTCTTCCTGTTCATCTGGGGCGCAGCCACCAACGACGCTTACGGGTGGAGTACCTACGCGAAGTATCTCTTCGACACCCGCATCCTCGAGGGTGTCGGGTACACCATCGCGCTGACGGTGCTGTCGATGGTGATCGCCATCGTTCTCGGTGTGCTGTTGGCGATCATGCGACTGTCACCCAATGTCGTGTTGCGGTCGGTGTCGTGGGTGTACCTCTGGATCTTCCGTGGCACACCCGTGTACGTGCAGTTGGTCTTCTGGGGACTGTTCCCGTCGCTGTACAAGCAGATCGATCTCGGAATCCCGTTCACCTATCAATTCGTTCACTTCGACATCCAGTCGCTCAATGCGGCATTCACCTTCGCGATGATCGGCCTGGCGCTCAACGAATCGGCGTACATGGCCGAAATCGTCCGCGCCGGCATCTCCTCGGTCGGTGAGGGTCAGACCGAGGCATCGGTGGCACTGGGGATGTCGTGGACGCAGACGATGCGTCGCACAGTGCTGCCGCAGGCGATGCGCGTCATCATCCCGCCGACCGGCAACGAGGTCATCAGCATGCTGAAGACCACGAGCCTCGTGACGGCGGTGCCGTTCAGTCTCGAGCTCTACGGTGTGGCCCATGACATCTCGGGTGTCAATTTCCAGCCGATCCCGCTGTTGCTCGTCGCGTCGACCTGGTACCTCGCGATCACCAGCGTGTTGATGGTCGGCCAGTTCTACCTCGAGCGTTACTACGCCCGAGGTGCCTCGCGGCAGCTCACCGCCCGGCAGTTGAAGGCGATGGCCGCAGTGCGGAACGAGGTCGTCGTGGATGAGGAGAGCGATGAGCGCCGGTGACACGAAGCCGCAGCCCATGGTGCTGGCCGACCGCGTGTGCAAGAGCTTCGGGACCTTGCAGGTCCTCAAGGGCATCACGCTGGAGGTCGGCCGGGGTGAGGTGCTCTGCCTGATCGGTCCCTCCGGGTCGGGCAAGTCCACCTTCTTGCGCTGCGTCAATCACCTCGAGGTGGTCAACGCCGGTCGGCTATACGTGGACGGTGACCTCATCGGCTACCGGGAGCGCGGCGACAAGCTCTACGAGATGAGCCCGAAGGATGCGGCCAAGCAGCGCCGGGATATCGGGATGGTGTTCCAGCACTTCAATCTGTTCCCGCACCGCACTGCGCTGGAGAACGTGATCGAGGCGCCCACGCAGGTGAAGAAGCAGTCGAAGACCGAGGCGCTCGCCCGGGCCCGGGAACTCCTCGATCGGGTGGGGCTCGCGGACAAGGCCGACACTTATCCGGCGCAACTGTCCGGCGGCCAACAGCAACGCGTGGCCATCGCGCGGGCGCTCGCCATGGACCCGAAACTGATGTTGTTCGACGAACCGACATCGGCGCTCGATCCCGAACTGGTCGGCGAGGTCCTCGGCGTGATGCGTGAGCTCGCGGCGTCGGGAATGACGATGGTGGTGGTCACCCACGAGATGGGCTTCGCCCGTGAGGTGGCCGATCAACTGGTCTTCATGGACGGCGGGGTGGTCGTCGAAAGAGGCGATCCGCGCGAGGTTCTGGCCAACCCGCAGCACGAACGGACCAAGCTCTTCCTGTCGAAGCTGCTCTGATGGTCCTCAGCGGACCGGCTTCGTGCAGGAGAAGATCGCCGTCCCCGGAAAGTAGCTGCCGCGCAACGGACTCCACTGGCCCCACACGCGATCGAAGTCGTCGGGCCATTCCGGTTCGATGATGTCGTCCAGAATCAGTCCGGCGGAGCGGATCTCGCGGACCCGATCGCCGATGGTGCGGTGGTGTTCGGCGTAGGTCACCTGCCCGGCGTCGTCGATCTCGGTGTAGGGAGTGCGGTTGAAGTACGGGATGGTCACGGTCAGTCCGTCGGGACCCGGGTCGTCGGGAAACATCCAGCGCATCGGATGATTCACGGCGAACACCCATCGCCCGCCGGGGCGGAGCACTCGGGCCACCTCGGCCATGACGCCGGCCGAATCGGCCACGAACGGCACAGCGCCGAAGGCCGAGCATGCGGCGTCGAAGGAATCGTCGGCGAACGGGAGTGCCTCGGCGGTCGCTTGCACAAGTGGCACCCGCTGCTCGTCGCGGGCCATGGCGGCGACACCGATGCCGAGCATGCGCCGCGACAGATCCATGCCCACCACGCGGGCGCCCTGTGCGGCGAGCCAGCGGGCACACGGAGCCGAGCCGCAGCCGACCTCCAGGATGTCGCGACCGGCTACCTCACCGAGAAGGTGGACGTCGGCTTCCCGAACCCGCTCGGGACACCAGACAAAATCGCCGCCGTCGCGACCGACGCCGAGGAATTCTCCGTGTTCGCGGTGGTAGTTCTCGGCGTCGGAGTCCCACCACGACCGGTTTGCTCGTTCGGTGACCTCCGAGGTGGCATCGGGAAGTAGCTGGGGCGGACGCGGAACCTGCGGCATGTCGTCGTGCACGCCTCCGATGATAGAATTTCGCGTGGTCAGCGTGCTTCTGCTGGGTCCGATCGACGTTGCACCGACAGTTACGTCGGTGCGAACCACCGCGCAATTCGGCAGTCCACGTCTGCGCTGCCTGCTCGCTGCGCTCGCGGTCCACGCCGGTGAGATCGTGAGCGTCGACCAGCTGGCCGACATCCTCTGGGGCGACGAGCAACCGACCCGACCCGAAGCCTCGCTGCACAACCTGGCATTTCGTCTGCGCTCCGAATTGCGGCGCGCGGGGCTGGAATCGGTGACGGTCCGCACGATGGCTCCGGGATACGGATTGACCGCCAAGCCGACCGACCTCGACGTCGCGGTCTACGCGGACGCGATCCGGTCGGCGGCCACGCTCCTCGGACCGGATCCGCAGGCGGCCCTCGACCTGGTCGACGACGCCGAAGCTCTGTGGCGCGGAGACCCATTCGGTGAGTTCACCGACGCCCACTGGGTGCGCGAGGCGGTCGGTGATCTGGTCGAACTGCGTCTTCGTGGCGTGGAGATCGGTGCGGACGCGCTCTTGTCGCTGGGTCGCGCACCCGATGCAGTACAGCGACTTTCGTCGACGACGGTGGAGCATCCCTACCGTGAGAGTCTGCACCTGCGTCTGATGCAGGCGCTCTCGAGCGCGCATCGGCCGACCGACGCGCTCGCCGTCTACCGCAGCCTGCGGGACAGGCTGGCAGAAGACCTTGGCACCGAACCCGATGCCGCGCTTGGGCGGTTGCACGCAACGATCCTGGCCGGTCCCGAAGCCACCGCGGCCGCCCCCCGACGTGAGCACGCCGAACTCTTCGGCCGCCGGCACGATCTCGCCGCGGTGACGGACGCGTTGGCGGCCGATCGGGTCGTCACCGTCGTCGGGGTGGGTGGGGTGGGCAAGACGGCGTTGGCCCGGGAACTCGCGACGCACTTCGGTCCGACGTCATGGTGGTGGTCAGAACTGGCGTCGGTGACCGACGGCCCTGCCGTGGCGCCATTGGTGGCAGCGGCCACGGGCGTGCGGCTGCGCGGGGACCTGAATCCGGTCGATGGGCTGGCCGACGCACTCTCAACCGCGGAAGGCGTTGTGGTGCTGGATAACTGCGAACACGTCATCGATGCGGCGGCGGTGGTCGCGTCGACGTTGCGGTCGCGGTGTCCGGGTATCACGGTGCTGGCGACCTCGCGCATGCCGCTCGGGGTGGACGGAGAACGAATCTTGCCGCTCGAGCCGCTCGCCGCGCCCGGCGAAATCGGTGATGTCGGGTCGTCGCCCGCGGTCCAACTCCTTTGTGCGCGTGCCTCGTCCCGCGATCCGGACTTCTGCCTGACCGAGGCGAATGAGGCTGCTGTTGCGGAGATCTGCCGACGGCTCGACGGTATCCCACTGAGTCTCGAACTGGCTGCCACGAAGATGCGGGCTCTCGGGCCGGAAGTACTGGCGGGGCGGCTCGAGTGGCGATTCCGGGTGCTCCGCGGCGGGGTTCGTGCAACGCACCCGCGGCATCGAAGCCTGCACGCCCTCGTCGACTGGTCGTATTCGTTGCTGGGCGAACGCGAACGGGAACTCTTCGACATGCTGTGGGTGTTTGCCGGCGACTTCGATCTTGCCGCGGTTGAGTTTGTCGTTGCCGAGGTCGAGGGACCCGCTACCCGCGACGACGTCGAACTGCGGATGTCCGAACTCGTGGAGGTGTCGATGGTGGCCGTGCGCGGCGGCAGATATCGCCTGCTCGAGACGCTGCGCAGCTTCGGCGTGCAACAGTGCACCCAGGGTCGTGACGAGACCCTCCGCCGTGCGCATGCGGGCTACGTCGCCGATCGGCTTGCCGGGCGAGAACGCGATCTGTGGGGACCGGGTCACGCCGCGGCGGCACAGATGGCCGCGGCCATGCTGGACGACGTTCGCCGTGCCATGGATTGGGCGGTCACCCACGACCGACGGCTCGCGATCCGCATCCTCCTCGGGTTGCTGCCCTATCTCGAACTGTCGATGAGTACCGAGGTGACCGGATGGGCGCGAGACTTGCTGCGCAAGAGCGGAGATGAGCATCGTCGTGAACGAGCGGTCGTCCTCGCGGTTGCGGCAAGCGGTGCCCGTTTCGACGGCGACCTGTTCGCTGCGGGGCAACGGGCGCGGGACGGGCTCGACTGCGATCCGCACGGACCGGTCCTCGTGTATCTGCACATGATCCTGCTCGATGTGGCCATGTTCCAAGGGGATCTCGATCTCGCGCAGGAGCACACTCACCGCTATCGCGTCGCCGCCGCCGATGCGGGTATGCCGTCGGTAACGTACATGGCTCGTGCCTGTTCGGTTCTGGTCGACTCGTATCGCGATGACGCCGACGAACCAGAGGCGGGTTCGGCGCACGTGATTGCGGTCGCCGGCGCTGCGGCGGACGCGGGCGACGACGTCGTTGCGTCGTGGTGCAACTACATCGCCGGCGAGGTGTTGCGCGAGTGCGACCCGCATCGGTCGATTGGGTTGTTCGACAACGCGATCGAGGGTTCGGCCCGAACCTGCGACCGCTATCTGCAAGGGGTGGCCATGGTGTCGCGGGCGTCGGTGGAGTTGCGGGCCGGTGACCCGTCGATCGCGGCCGGCATGTTCCGCGACGTGGTCGAGCACTGGCGCAGATCGGGCAACTGGACTCACCAGTGGGTGGCAATGCGAACCGTCGTCGAACTGCTTGCACACCAGGGCGATAAGGCGGCTGCGGCGCGGTTGCTCGGAGCCATCCGGCACTCCGGTGAACTCAGCGGTGCCGGGGTGTACGGCGAGGACGAGGAGCGCCTGGCCGGGATTGAGCATGAACTGACCGAGACTCTCGGCGACGACACTGTGGCGGTCCTGATGGAACTGGGTGCCGCCCTGCACCCGGCTGCGGTGGTCGCGTCGAGTGCCGCCGCCCTGGACATACTGTCGCGGTCAGGTCCGGGTGGTGAGCTCGTAGAAACGGAAGAAGCTGAAGTCGTCGATGGGTAGCGTCGCGGCGCCGGCGAATCCGGCGTCCTTCGCGTAGCCGTCCAAGACGCTCGGTCGCATCACCGTACCGGTGGCGGACGACGGTTCCGAACACATTCCGTCGGGCAGACAGACGAAGATCGAGAATCCGTACATGAGCCGGTCGACCTCGTCGGCGGACCCGGCGAACTCCCCGGACACCGCCTCGTCCATGACCACCATCGAACCGCCCGGCACGAGCGCGGCACGCACCGATCGGAGAACCTCTACCGGGCGTGGCATGTCGTGAATGCACTCGAAGGCGAAGGCAATGTCGAAAGTGCCTGCTTCGCCGGCGGTGTTGCCGTCGGCGAGACGGAAGTCGACACGATCGGCCACCCCATGGTCTGCTGCGTTGCGCCGAGCCATCGCCACCGACTCCGCATCGACGTCGAGTCCGGTGAAGAGTGCCTCGGGGTAGGCCTGTGCCAGAGCGATGGTCGACCATCCGCCGCCGAATCCCACGTCGAGAATGCGCGCTCCCGGCCTCGACAGGGTCCGGTGGATGTGGTCGACGCCGGCGATCGCGGGTCCGAGGCGTTGAGCAAACCACGGCCGGTTCAGGGCCGCTTGACATTCGCGGGCATCGGCGCCCAGGGCTTCCCAGCTGACGCCGCCGCCGCGTCGGTAGGCCGACATCAGTTCGGGAAGGTGCGTGAAGGCGGCCGCGAACATCCGTGGGAGGGCGCCGAGGTAGGCAAGACTGTGTTCGTCGAGCAGCACCTCGGCGACCCCTGGTGCGATGGCGAACTTCGGGGTTGTCGAGGTGGTGTCGGCGTCCAGTATCCCGAAGGCGGCTTGCATCTCCAGCCATTCGCGGACGTATCGGCGATGGGTTCCGGTGCGTGCGGCGACGTCGTCGGCAGTCGAGGGTCCGTGATCGGCGAGGTCGGCATACCAGCCGAGACGTTCGCCGAGGTAGATGCTCATCGTCTCGGCCGTGGCCAGAGTCGAGGTGAACAGCCGCTCGGCGAACTCGTCGGCGGACGGTGCATGGTCGGTGTGAATCTGTGTGAGTGTCATGCCGGAAGTCTTGCCCGGCGACCTCTCAGATCACTCTCACCGCCTGAGTGCCGAGTTGGAGAACGCGAGTGCTGCAGCACTCGCGCTCTCCAACTCAACTCGAGTCCTCGCAGCTCGAGGTGGAATGTGGCCAGGAGGAAGCCCAGGCCGTGCCCGACCTGGTTGTCTATGTGCCGTGGGTGGCCTCAGGCCACACCCTGTGCCGAATCGTTGAATCTGTGTGGTGCAAAACCCAAGTTCTTAACAAGTACCCGGAGTGTAAGGATCGCTTCCACGGCAGGAACCGCGGCCGGTTCACAGCGTCGCTAACCCTCATTTTTGCGGGCGCCAAACCATCGTGTTTTCCCAGGTCAGAGCGCTGGCCGCCAAACCTTCGTAACGGGGAGCAGAGGGACGTGACGCGTTGGTGCAGGTCAGCGTCATGATCACCGGACTTGGAGTCAGCGAACCCCAGCAATCCGAGTTTCGGTGCGCGCGTCGCTGTCCCATCGTCGGAGAGCCACGAACCGGCCATCGATCGGAGTTTGGAGGTCGGCCACGTCGAGTGCGCGGGTGAGTTGCTCGAGGTCGAGACGCCGAGCGATCGTGACGTGTGGAGTCCAGCTTCCCGGTGCGGTGTGGAGCGGCGGCGGGGCATCGGCGATGTGGTCGGCGGACAAGTCGACAACCTCTGCGTGCAGGTCGAGCAGTTCGGCGGTCGGAACCACGAGCCGCGCGAGGGTCACCCGCTCGGGCCGGCCGAACAGGATTGGCGCACCGATGGTCATCGGGATCGGGAATCGCGTGGACAGGTGGGCGCACGCCGCATCTGCCTCGGCCTGAATTCGCGAACTCACCACCACGGTGACGTGCGGGCGATTGGTCGGAGTGAGATGCCGGCCCGCGTTCGGGAGGCCGGCATCGGTGAGCTGTGACCAGTGCGTCCGTACGGTCGCGTCGCTGCGCTCGTCGAGCAGGAGCTCGATGGAATGCATCATCGCGTCAAGTCAACCAGCCGGTCTGTGAGCCCGATACCAGGTTGCGAATGTCACATACAGGTGGTGATGAGCTCGCTGCACGTGCCCTGCCCGATCGACGTGCACTTGTCCCGTGCCGCGGTGATCACCGAAGAGCGCACTCGACCGTTCGCCCAACCCGTGGGCCCCCAGCCGCTGGCGGCCGGAGCCGTGGCCACCGAGGCGCACCACCCGGTCTGCATCGGTACCCATCCGCAATAGCTGTCCGACGGCCAGCCCTTGCTCCAGATGGCCTGGTTGCAGGCGTTGACGGCCGCCGTCTTCGCGGCGGTGCTGGTCGGATAGTTGGTGGCGACCTTGTACGCGCCCGACCCGGAGAACGCGATCGCCCCGTAGTAGATGGTCTCGGGGGTTGTCGTGGTGGTCGTCGTATACGGCGTGTACGACGGGCTCACGGTGGATTCGGTGGATGTGGTCTCGGTCGAGGTGCTCGCGTGGGCACTGTTCTCGGAATCCTTGTCGTCGCCCGATTTTGCGATGGCGATCACCGCGACGGCGACCACGACGCCGACGATCAAGACGAGGACGCCGACGATCGCGAGCACGGTGGTGCCCGAGTTCCCGCCACCGCCGTTAGGTGGCGGGCCGAACGGGGGACCCCCGAAGGGCGGCCCGCCGAACGGAGGGCCGACGGGCGGTGGTCCCGACGGTGGTGGTCCGTACGGTGACGATGGGTATGGGGGAGTCCCGCTCGGTGGTGGCCCGCCGAACTGGCCCGGGCCGTTCTGGACGGGGTTGTACTGGGTCGCCCCGTACTGGTTGGGATCGTATGGGGGCGTCGGATTGTGGCCGGTCGGCGTGCCGTACGGGTCTGGGGCTCTCTCGCCGCCCCTGCCGTTTTGAGCACCGCCGTGTGGATCACGGCCGTATGGGTCGCCGTTGTATGGATTGTTCATCGCGATATCCCCGATCCTTCTACTGGCGTGCACGGCCACGACGTCCCACCGTGAGCCAGACACCCGCCCCGAACGGCTCGACCGGAACCTGCCCTTGAGGTCGTATTTGCCCAGGACAACCCGTCTCGCGTAGTCTTGCACGAGCACGCGCGCATGGTCGCGTGCCCTCGTTGTGCCCAACGCCGATCCAGTGTCAGTCGACTCAGTGTCAGCGGGCCCGACAAGCGGAACTGTACCTACTACACACCTGTCCGGAGCAACTCAACATATGTCGTCCCCCACGATCACCTCGCCGCAAGTAGCCGTCAACGATATCGGCTCGGCCGAGGACTTTCTCGCCGCCATCGACTCCACGATCAAGTACTTCAACGATGGCGACATCGTGGAAGGCACCATCGTCAAGGTCGATCGGGACGAGGTTCTGCTCGACATCGGTTACAAGACCGAAGGCGTCATCCCTTCCCGTGAACTCTCGATCAAGCACGACGTCGACCCCAATGAGGTCGTCAACGTCGGTGACGAGGTCGAGGCCCTGGTCCTCACCAAGGAGGACAAGGAAGGCCGCCTGATCCTGTCCAAGAAGCGCGCTCAGTACGAGCGTGCGTGGGGCACCATCGAGGAGCTCAAGGAGAAGGACGAGGCCGTCAAGGGCACCGTCATCGAGGTCGTCAAGGGCGGCCTGATCCTCGACATCGGCCTGCGTGGCTTCCTCCCGGCGTCGCTGGTGGAGATGCGTCGCGTTCGCGATCTGCAGCCGTACATCGGCAAGGAGATCGAGGCCAAGATCATCGAGCTCGACAAGAACCGCAACAACGTGGTGCTGTCGCGTCGTGCCTGGCTGGAGCAGACCCAGTCCGAGGTCCGCAGCGAATTCCTGCACCAGCTGCAGAAGGGCCAGGTCCGCAAGGGCGTCGTGTCCTCGATCGTCAACTTCGGCGCGTTCGTCGACCTCGGCGGCGTCGATGGTCTGGTGCACGTCTCCGAGCTGTCCTGGAAGCACATCGATCATCCGTCCGAGGTTGTCACCGTTGGTGACGAGGTCACCGTCGAGGTTCTCGACGTCGATCTGGACCGCGAGCGTGTTTCGCTGTCGCTCAAGGCAACTCAGGAAGATCCGTGGCGTCAGTTCGCCCGCACCCACGCGATCGGTCAGATCGTGCCGGGCAAGGTCACCAAGCTGGTGCCGTTCGGTGCGTTCGTCCGCGTCGACGAGGGCATCGAGGGCCTGGTGCACATCTCCGAGCTGGCCGAGCGTCACGTCGAGGTGCCGGATCAGGTTGTCGCCGTCGGTGACGACGCGATGGTCAAGGTCATCGACATCGACCTGGAGCGTCGTCGGATCTCGCTGAGCCTCAAGCAGGCCAACGAGGATTACACCGAGGAGTTCGACCCGTCGAAGTACGGCATGGCCGACAGCTACGACGAGCAGGGCAACTACATCTTCCCCGAGGGCTTCGACGCCGACACCAACGAATGGCTCGAAGGCTTCGAGAAGCAGCGTGAGGCATGGGAGGCCCGGTACGCCGAGGCCGAGCGTCGCCACAAGATGCACACCGCTCAGATGGAGAAGTTCGCCGCGGCCGCAGCGGAGGCTGCCAACGCACCGTCGGACTACTCGTCGGCATCCGAGAGCCGCACCGCGAGCAGCGCTCCCGCGTCGACCGGCGGTTCGCTGGCCAGCGACGAGCAGCTCGCAGCACTGCGCGAGAAGCTGTCGGGCAACGCCTGATCGCTCCGTAGTCACTGACTGACGAGGCCCCCTCCCGATTCGGGAGGGGGCCTCGTTGTCGTCTGTGTCGGTTTGCGAAACTGATGGGGTGATCAGGCTGGGGCTGACCGGCGGCATCGGAGCCGGCAAATCGACAGTGGCCAAGACCTTCGTCGACCGGGGCGCGTACATCATCGACGCCGACAAGATCGCCCGTGAGGTGGTGGCACCCGGATCGGAGGGGCTCGCCTCGCTCGTGACGGCCTTCGGCGACGACATCCTCACCGCCGACGGCAGCCTCGATCGGCCGGCGCTGGCCGCCAAAGCCTTCGTCGACGACGAGCAGCGTGCCAAACTCAACGGCATCACCCATCCGTTGATCGGCGCACGGACTCAGGCGCTGCTCGACGCGGCGCCGCCGGATGCGATTGTGGTGCAGGATATTCCGCTGCTCGTGGAGAACCACACGGCACCGTTCTTCCATCTCGTCGTCATCGTGCACGCCGATGAACAGCTTCGTCTGCATCGTCTGACCACCATGCGCGGTGTGGATGAGGCCGATGCCCGGGCTCGGATCGCTGCTCAGGCCACCGATGAGCAGCGGCGCGCGGTGGCCGACGCCTGGCTGGACAATTCCGGTACGCCCGAGGACCTGGCCGCAGCTGCTGCGGCGCTGTGGGACGAACGGCTGCTGCCGTTCGAGGCGAATGTGCGTGCGCGTCGGCCTGCGGAGCCGATCGAGGCTCTCGTGGCGGCCGACCCGGACCCGGGTGCGTTGCCCGGCCGTCTCACCAACCGACTCTGGGCGATCGTCGGCGCGAACGCGACCGCGGTCGAGGTCACCGCGAGCGAACCGTCGATCGAGCTGATGGTGACCGCACGGAGCGACGATGCGGCCGCCGAACTGGGCGATGCGCTCGCCGATGGCGGGTTTGCTCCGGTGGCGCCTGGTCGCCATCGATCCTGCGATCCCGGCAAGCCTGCGACGGTCGCGGTGGTTGCGCCGACCTGATCCGAAGCTCGTGACTTCTTCCCCCGTCCAATAGGTTCCTCGATTCTTGCGTCCGGAGCCGTCGTAGATTGCTACCCTGAGCCCGAAATGTTTCATATATGACCTGGTGATTAGTCGGGGAGAGTCGGGAAAAGCTATGTCGGTGAACAAGTTTCGTGTTGGTGCAGCGGTTGTCGGGGTTGGGCTGGCGATGTCGGCGGCAAGTGTGGCGGGCCTGGCGCCTGCCCCGGAGGCCGGGGCCGCGGTCGAGGGAGTCGCGATCGGAACGCATGCGGGCTACGGTTCGGTCGCCAGCCGCTACGGGGCGGGATGCACTTACAAGGTGGCGGCGATGGTCAGCGACTACTCGCCCAACGCGGAGCGGGTGACCATCACGAGCCGACGGCTCGGCGGTGGCCCGACGGTCACGCTGGTGAGCAAGAAGCCGACCCGGCCTGTGGTTGCCGCGTCGTGGATGCCATCGGCGCCCGGTGTCTACGTCATCAAGGCAACGCAGGGGAACTCGACGAGGTCGCTGACCGCACAGGCCGGCATCGGGGTGCAGTTCCCGCCGTTCTTCGGCCGAGGGCAGTGCGCGGTCCTGATTCCTTGACGTAACTATGGCGTTCACGCGAAATGCGCGGCGAGGCGTCGATGTCGGTGACGGAAGAGGTGGCCGACGAACCAGACGAGAAATGGTGTCAGCGGACGCAGAAGTAGCCGTGGCCGGAACTCGAGCACGTCGCTGACCTCGGTGCGGCTGTCATCGAGGGCCGTCAACCGGCGAGTGTGGGTCCATGTCTTCATCGTCACCATCGACGACTCTTCGCGGAACCCGACGCCCGGGGTCAGCTCGACGATCCTCAGATCGTCGTAGTCGAGCGGGAGGACGCCGCCGTAGAGTAGCCACACCTTGCCGACAGGTTCACCGATCTCGATGTCGGCGATGGTCTTTCCGCGGTGCCGTCGAGGCAACACCATCTTCATGTATGGCATCAGTTCGGCGTTGATCCCGTCCATGCTCGCGACGCGTTCCCACGCGGTCTCGGACGGTACGTTCAGGACCGAGGTCTGGCCGACACGGCTCAGTGCGGTTTCAGTCATGGCCGGTCCAGCCACGTCAGACGGTCGCAGACGGACTCGTCGAGCCACAGTTGCACGTCATGTGCGTTCTCGGCGGCGCCCACCAGGGTTCGGGCCGCGATGGCGACGGCGTGGTCGCAGTCGGCGAGTTCGAGCAGGCCGGCGGCGTGTGCTTCGAACAGCTCGTCGACGTCGAGCAACTGCAGTGGAGTTCCCGGAACGTCGACGAGGTCGAGGTACCAGTCGACGGCGTGCCAGCGCCCGTCCGCGTCGGGCCCCGAGAACTGCCCGACGTCCAGGTACAGGCGCTGGCCGTCGCGGTACCCGTCCCGGAAGTGGAAAATGTTGGCGCGCAGGCCAAGTGTGGGGAGTAACCAGGTCTCGAGATGCTCGAACCGGGGATGGTCGGCGGTCCGCGACATGTACAGCCCGAAGCCGGTGATCCGATAGTCCAGCACAGGCCGGACGAATCCCTTGTTGTCGGTGTTGGTCATCGCGGGCACGTCGAACACCTCACGCTTGGGCGGGTGCGGGGACTCGGCCATGTCGTCAGCCTAATGGCGCCTCGGCGCACCTGCGCCGGAACATTCCTGTCATAGGCCGCGTTTACCCTGGCACTATGGCTTTTGCTGCTGAACACCCTGTTCTTGCCCACTCCGAGTTCCGCCCGGTCGGCGAGGTCGTGCGCGCCGGTGGAGACTTCGAGGTGGTCAGCGAGTACGAACCAGCCGGCGACCAGCCAGAGGCGATCGATGATCTCGAGAAGCGGATCGCCGCGGGTGAGAAGGACATCGTGCTGCTCGGCGCCACCGGCACAGGCAAGTCCGCGACCACCGCCTGGCTCATCGAGCGCGTCCAACGACCGACGCTGGTGATGGCGCCGAACAAGACGCTCGCCGCTCAGCTCGCCAACGAGCTGCGCGAGATGCTGCCCAACAATGCGGTCGAGTACTTCGTCTCGTACTACGACTACTACCAACCCGAGGCGTACATCGCCCAGACCGACACCTACATCGAGAAGGACTCGTCGATCAACGACGACGTCGAGCGGCTGCGGCACTCTGCGACGTCGAGTCTGCTGTCGCGGCGTGACGTGGTGGTTGTGGCGTCGGTGTCGTGCATCTACGGCCTCGGCACCCCGCAGTCCTACTTGGACCGCTCCGTGGAGGTCGAGGTCGGGCAGGAGATCGACCGTGACGCACTGCTGCGCCTCCTCGTAGACGTGCAGTACACCCGCAACGACCAGTCGTTCACTCGCGGTGGCTTCCGGGTTCGGGGCGATACGGTCGAGATCATCCCGTCCTACGAGGAGCTCGCGGTGCGCATCGAGTTCTTCGGCGACGAGGTGGAGGCGCTGTACTACCTTCACCCGCTGACCGGAGATGTTGTTCGACAAGTCGATTCGCTCCGAATCTTCCCGGCGACACACTACGTGGCCGGTCCGGAGCGGATGGAACGCGCGATGAAGGGTATCGAGGAGGAACTCGAGCAACGGCTGGCCGACCTGGAGGGCAAGGGCAAGCTGCTGGAGGCCCAACGACTCCGGATGCGCACCACTTACGACCTGGAGATGATGCGGCAGGTCGGATTCTGTTCGGGTATCGAGAACTATTCGCGCCACATCGACGGCCGCGCGGCGGGCAGTGCCCCGGCGACCCTCATCGACTATTTCCCTGACGACTTCCTGCTCGTCATCGACGAGTCCCACGTCACCGTTCCGCAGATCGGCGGCATGTACGAGGGCGACATGTCCCGCAAACGCAACCTGGTGGAGTACGGATTCCGATTGCCGTCGGCGGTGGACAATCGTCCGCTGACCTGGGACGAGTTCGTCGACCGGATCGGGCAGACCGTCTACCTCTCGGCAACCCCCGGTCCCTACGAATTGGGACAGGCGAACGGTGAGTTCGTCGAGCAGGTGATCCGGCCGACCGGACTCGTCGACCCGGAGGTCGTGGTCAAACCGACCAAGGGGCAGATCGATGATCTCGTGCACGAGATCCGGGAGCGGACCGAGCGCGACGAGCGGGTCCTGGTCACGACGCTGACAAAGAAAATGGCCGAGGATCTCACCGACTACCTGCTGGAACTCGGCATCCGGGTGCGATACCTGCATTCCGAGGTCGACACCCTGCGACGCGTGGAGTTGCTGAGGCAGCTGCGATCCGGCGATTACGACGTGCTGGTCGGCATCAACCTGCTCCGCGAGGGACTCGACCTGCCCGAGGTATCGCTGGTCGCGATCCTCGATGCCGACAAGGAAGGATTTCTGCGCAGCACCACCTCGCTGATCCAGACGATCGGACGCGCGGCGCGCAACGTCTCGGGCGAGGTGCACATGTATGCCGACAAGATCACCGACTCGATGCGCAACGCGATCGACGAGACCGAACGGCGGCGCGAGAAGCAGGTCGCGTACAACACCGAACACGGAATCGACCCGAAGCCGTTGCGCAAGAAGATCGCCGACATCCTCGACCAGGTGTATCGCGAGGCCGACGACGTTGCGGTGGGCGGTTCCGGGCGCAACGCCAGCCGGGGCCGGCGCGCGCAGGGCGAGGTGTCCAAGGCCGGCAGCGCGGGCGTGCTGGAGAAGCGGGACGTGTCGTCGATGCCGCGGGCCGAACTCGCCGATCTGGTGTCGCAGCTCACCGATCAGATGATGAACGCGGCCCGCGACCTGCAGTTCGAGCTGGCCGGCCGCCTGCGTGACGAGATCGCCGACCTCAAGAAGGAGCTCCGCGGAATGGACGCCGCAGGAATCAAGTAGCCGAGAGTCGGGGGCAAGCCACCGCGGCGGCTATTTGTGCGGATCACCACGAACCGGGGACAAACACGGCGCGGGCAAACTACCCTGCCGGATCAGGGGCCCTACAGTATGGGGATGGCATGAGCCCCGCTGGAGGGCAGCGGGGTGGGAATCTCTTCTGAGAGGTTGGCAATGAGCGCATACCAGACCGTCGTCGTTGGAACGGACGGTTCCGAATCGTCGATGAAAGCAGTAGAACGTGCAGGCGCCATCGCCGGTGAGGCGGCGCAGCTTGTGATCGCATGCGCATATTTCCCCAATGATCGCAGCGCCGGTGGGGCGGCCGACGTGCTCAAGGACGAGGCGTACCAGGTGACCGGGTCGGCACCCACCGAAGAGATCCTGCGGACCGCCAAGGAACGGGCCTCCGGTGCCGGTGCGGGGAACATCGTTGCGCGCCCGATCAAGGGCGCGCCCGTGGATGCTCTGCTGCAGCTGGTGACCGATGTGAAGGCGGACCTTCTCGTCGTCGGAAACCGCGGGTTGAATTCCATCGCCGGTCGTCTGTTGGGCTCGGTGCCCGCCGATGTGGCACGCAAGTCGGCTTGCGACGTCCTCATCGTGCACACCACGAACTGACCTATTTGCACGTCACGGTCGCGTCGGAAATCCTCCGGCGCGACCGAGTAGCGCCGGGACCGCCTTGTCCAACGTCTTGCCGAGCCATTCGGCTGCCGTGACGAGTCCCGTCATGTCGACGCCCGTGGACACATCCGTCCGATCGAGGGCGTACAGCAGATCCTCGGACGCGATGTTGCCCGTGGCCGCGGGAGCGAACGGACAGCCGCCGAAGCCGCCGATGCTGGCGTCAAGGGCCGTTGCACCTGTTTCCAATGCGGTGAGGGCGTTGGCGTAGCCGGTATTTCGTGTGTTGTGGAAGTGCCACCGCTGTGGAATCCCAGGAGCCCGTTCGGCGGTGATCCTGGCAAGTGCGCGAACCTGTGCGGGCACGCCCACTCCGATCGTGTCCGCCTGCGCGATCTCGTCGGGGGCGCCGGCGTCCACCAGTTCGGACACGATTTGTCCGATCCACGTGGGATCGACCTCCCCGGAGAACGGGCATCCGAACGCGGTCGCGATGGTCACGGTGGTGGCCAGACCCGCGGCGCGCGCATCGCGCACCACATCGGCTGCCGCTGAAATACCTTCGGCGACGCTGCATCCCTGATTTGGCCTGCTGAACTCCTCGGTGGACACCACAACCGCGTTGACCTCGTCGACCCCGGCCTCGACCGCGCGGTCCAGACCGCGACGATTGAGAACAAGTCCGATATAGGAAACGTCGGCCCGGTCTCGGGGCACGGCAGCCATCACATCTTCGGCGCCGGCCATCTGCGGTACACGCTTGGGATTGACGAAGCTGACGGCCTCGATGCGGCGTACGCCGGCCTCGACCGCGCGGTTGATCAACTCGACCTTCTCGTCGACCGTGAGCAGTTTCTGTTCGTTCTGCAGTCCGTCACGCGGACCGACCTCGACGAGCTGTACCGATGCCATGCCTCATCCTCGCACTATCCGAGATTGTATGCAATGAGCCAATGGTTGATCGAAATTTGACGCGATTCGGCGGACATATCGGTCAGGGCCCGCTAGATTGTGAACAATCAATGGTGAGGGAGTGGGGCGAATGGAGTCCGATGACAAGGGCAGTTGACCGCGTGTACGGCCACATCCGGGACGCCATCGTCGACGGCACGTATGCGCCGGGCTCGCGGTTGGGCGAGGTGGAGATCGCCGAATTGACCAGCACGAGCCGCACCCCCGTCCGGGAGGCGCTTCGTCAGCTCGAGATGGAAGGGCTGGTCGAGGTGCTGCCGCACCGGGGCGCCCGGGTGTGCACGTGGACCGCGGCCGACCTCGAGGAGATCTACGAACTGCGGATGTCGCTCGAGGCGTTGGCCGCCGCGCGGGCGGCGCGGCGCATCGGCCCCGATGAACTCGATCGCCTGGATGCCTTGTGCTCGCGGATGGAAGCGGCGACCCTCCCCGAGGCCGATCTGGATCTGCTCGCACAACTCAACGACGAATTCCATGCCGTCGTCCGGTCCGCCGCTGCGAGCCCGCGGCTGGTGTCGATGCTGGCTTCGGTCATCTCCCTCCCGCTCGTGATGCGTACCTTCCACCGCTACGCCCCGGCCGATCTCACGCGCAGTCACGCCCACCATCGTGATCTCGTGGCGGCACTTCGGGCCCGCGACGACGTCTGGGCCGACGCGGTCATGCGCGCGCATGTGCGCGCGGCCGAGAACGTCCTATTGCAAGCGCACGCCGCCGACCAGGCGGCAGCCGACCACGCCGATGCCCGATCGGACACCGCTGTCTGATCTGCGTTGGTGGACAACAGGAATGAGGAATGCCAGATGAACGCTGCTGCTGCGACCGCAGTCGATGCGACGGCCGGATCGACGTCGGGTCCGCTGTCGGATCTGCGGGTGGTCGAGATGGGTCAGCTACTTGCCGGCCGTTCTGTGGTCAGCTGCTCGGCGACTTCGGTGCCGAGGTGATCAAGCTCGAACCGCCGGGTTCGGGGGACCCGATGCGTCAGTGGGGACGGGAGAAGCCGCACGGAAGGTCGCTGTGGTGGCCGGTCGTGGCGCGCAACAAGAAGTCGGTCACCTGCAATCTGCGTGACCCCGAGGGGCAGCAGTTGGCCCGCCGCATCATCGCCGAGGCCGACATCGTTGTCGAGAACTTCCGGCCGGGCACGCTCGAGCGTTGGGGCCTCGGCTTCGATGAACTCCGCAAGGACAACCCCGGCCTGATCATGGCGCGCGTCAGTGGCTACGGACAGTCGGGCCCCTACTCGTCGCGTGCCGGCTTCGGGTCGATCGGTGAGGCGATGGGCGGAATCCGTTATGTGACAGGCGATGCCGGCATGCCGCCATCGCGCAGCGGGATCTCGATCGGCGACTCACTCGCGGCGGTCTTCGCCACCGTCGGCGTGCTGGCCGCCATCCATCAGCGCGAGCGGTCCGGGCGTGGACAACTCGTGTATTCGGCGATCTACGAGGCGGTCCTGGGCATGATGGAGTCGCTCTTGCCGGAATGGGAGATCGGCGGCTACCAGCGTGAACGGACCGGATCCGTACTGCCGAACATCGCGCCGAGCAACGTGTACCCGACGAAGGGTGACGAGATGATCCTGGTCGCCGCGAATCAGGACACGGTCTTCGCGCGACTTGCGACAGCGATGGGACGCGACGATCTGATCACCAATCCGCGCTACCGCGATCATGCGTCGCGCGGTGAGAACATGGTCGAACTCGACGACGTGATCGCCGACTGGACCCGCGATCACGGAACCGAGGAACTCCTGGCGATCCTGCACGAGGCAGGTGTGCCGGCCGGCCGCATCTACACGGCACAGGACATGTTCGCCGATCCGCATTTTGCGGCACGGGACGCGATTGTGCGGTTGGCGCACCCCGATTTTGGGGAGATCCCCATGCACGGCGTTTTCCCGAAACTGAGCGAGACTCCCGGATCGGTTCGGCATGCCGGACCCCAACTGGGTGAGCACAACGCAGACATCTATCACGACCTACTCGGCGTCGACGATCAGGCGCTCGCCGACCTCACCAAACGCGGCATCATCTAACCCCCAATATGCTTGCCGCACAGCATCTGTCACACACAACCCCCCAACAGCTTGGAGATCACCATGAGCTACCGACTCGGCGTCGACGTCGGCGGTACCTTCACCGACGTCTTGCTTCTCGAGGAGACCACCGGGACCACCTATCGCGCAAAAACCCCGTCGACACCGGCGGACCAATCGGTCGGAGTACTCAACGGAGTGACCAAGGTGTGCGAGGAGGCGGGGATCGAGCTCGCTGCGGTGGGCCAGGTCCTGCACGGGACCACCGTGGCCACCAACGCCATCCTGTAGGGTCGTGGCGCGCGCGTCGGATTGGTGACCACCGACGGCTTCCGGCAGGTGCTGCAGATCGCGAGATCCTTTGTGCCAGGGGGTCTCGCAGGTTGGATCATCTGGCCCAAGCCCGAGCCGTTGGCGAAGCTCGAGCACACCATCGAGGTTGTCGGTCGGATTGCGGCCGACGGCAGCGAGGTGACGCCGCTCGACGAAGAGCAGGCACGGTCGGCCCTCCGTGGTCTCGCCGAAGCCGACATCGAGGCCGTGACCATCTCACTGATCAACTCGTACGCCAACGACGCGCACGAGCGTCAGGTCGCGGCCTGGGCGGCCGAGGAACTGCCGGGAATTCCGGTGTCGATCTCCAGCCACGTCCTGCCGGAGATGCGGGAGTACGAGCGCACCTTGACGACGGTGGCCAACAGCTATGTGCAACCGGAGGTTTCGAGACCATCGAGTTCAGCGACTTCATCTGCGACGACGGATGTGGTCACGGCCCCTACGAACTCACCATCAAGCTGACTCGCAACGGGGAGAAGATCCACCTCGATTTCTCGGAGGCCGCGCCGCAGGCGGTGGGGCCGGTGAACTACTTCATCAACGAGAACCTGGTCCGGATGTTCTTCGGGATCTACGTGATCACGGTCGCCGATCCGCAGATCCTCTGGAACGACGGCTTCTATCCGCTGATCGACGTGACGATACCGGAGGACTCGTTCTGGAAACCGCGGTTCCCGGCCGCGCTCAACGGTCGCAACCATGGCATCGGTCGTGTCTTCGACCTCTTCGGCGGATTGCTCGGCAAGAACAACCCGGAGATCCTCAACGCGGCCGGCTTTTCATCCTCGCCGCACTTCATGTACTCCGGTCACTACGACGGCGGGCCACGCGACGGCGAGTGGTTCCAGTTGTACTCCATCGGATTTGGTGGGATTCCGGGCCGTCCGATGGGCGACGGGCCGGACGGGCACTCGTTGTGGCTGTCCTTCGTCAACATCCCGTGTGAGTACTTGGAGTCGTACTACCCACTGCGAGTTGAGCGTTGGGAGACCATCAGCGACACCGGCGGCGCGGGTCTGCATCGTGGCGGCAACGGTGTCGACGTGGCGTATCACTTCGAGGAACCCGGCACCATCGCCATCCACGACGACCGCTGGCTCACCTACCCGTGGGGTGTCAACGGTGGCAAACCCGGTGCGCGCGGGCGGAAGTGGATTCAGCGGGCCTCCGGTGAGGTCGAGGTCCTGCCGAGCAAGATCAACGACGTCCCGGTCGGTCGGGGCGACGTCCTGCACTTCGTCACCTGGGGCGGCGGCGGCTGGGGCGACCCGCTCGAGCGTGACGCCGAACTCGTCGCGCTGGAGGTCAGCCGGAAACTGGTGAGCGCGGCCGGGGCGCGCGCGGGATACGGGGTCGTGTGCAGTGACGACGGTGTTTTCGACGCGGCGGCCACGACCGCGCTGCGTTACGAGATCCGCTCGGGCCGAGGGGAACTGGCGGTCTTCGACAAGGGTCCGGAGATCGCGGAGATCTTGGCCAACTGCGAGGCCGAGATCGGTTTGCAGCCACCCCGCCCACCCGTGAACGTCCGCAAAGCCGTCGGGGCGTGAACGACATCCTCGCGTCGTACCGGGAGTCGGGATTCGCGCGCGATCTCGGCCCCGGGCGCAGCGCTGCGGTTCTCGTCGTCGACGTCGCACGTGCGTACCTCGACGACTCATCGCCGCTTCGGGCTCCGGCCGAGGATGCGATCGCGGCGTGTGCGGAGCTGGTGGCGACGGCCCGGGCGTGCGCGGTGCCGGTGGTGTTCACCCGGGTCGTCTATCAGCGTGGCGGTGCCGACGGCGGATTGTTCATGCGAAAGATTCCGTCGCTCAAGGTTTTCGAGGAGGGGTCGCCGCTGGCCGACTTCGTCGACGATCCGCGGCCCGAATCCGGTGAGATTGTCGTCACCAAGCAGTACGCGAGTGCGTTCTTCGGAACATCGTTGGCCGCGTCGCTGACTGCGTCGGGTATCGACACGCTCTACATTTGCGGGCTGAGCACCAGCGGGTGCGTGCGGGCCAGTGCCACCGACGCGATGCAGCACGGGTTCCGCCCGCTTGTCGTCGCCGATGCGTGTGGTGACCGGGAACCGGCCATCCATCAGGCGAATCTCCTTGACCTACGGGCGAAGTACGCCGATGTGATCGATCTGCAGGAGGCGTTGGCGCAGTTGCGGGCGGTTGATTCGTAGCGAGACCCGGGCATGCACCCCGCTGCCTGAGGTGTGAGGAGCGCAAGCGACGAGCCTCGAAGGCCTGGTGACGAAACCTCGCCAGGCCCTTCGAGGCTCGTCGTCAGGGCTCCTCGCACCTCAGGGAGCGGTGGGGACGTAGTCAGCGGTTGCTCGGGGTTGTCGTGTCCGCGACCGGCAGCTCGGCGAGTTCGTCGGGCAGCGGCTCGGTGTGTACGACGATGAGCCGCTGCGTGGCGCGGGTCAGGGCGACGTAGAGGTCGCTGTATCCGTACCGGACGTCGTTCCCGGATTCGGCGATGATCGCGGCTGGTTCGACGACGATGGTGGTGTCGAACTCGAGTCCCTTGGCGGTGCGGACCGTGAACACGCGCGGCGGGTCGTCGAGACCGGCGTCGGCGAGGGCCGACGAGACCGTGGCTTCCAGGGATTCGGGTACGAGAACGGCGGTGAGCCCGCTGTACTGTTCCTTCGACACTTCGACGACGGCCGCCCCGATGTCGTCGGTTGGCACAGCGACGGGTGCAATTCCGTTGCTGCGCAGCGATGTCGGCGCAGTTTCCGAACCGCCGATGCGATCGAGCACGCGAATGGCGTAGCGCATGATCTCGTCGGGGGTGCGGTAGTTGACCGTCAGCTCGCGGAGCTGCCAGCGATTGGCAACATACGGTTGGAGGACCTCCCGCCAGGATCGGGTGCCCGCTTCGTCGCTGGTCTGCGCGGTGTCACCGATGATCGTCATCCAGCGATTCGGTATGCGGCGCATGATCATTCGCCACGCCATCGCCGACAGCTCCTGCGCTTCGTCGATGATGACGTGCCCGAAGGTCCAGGTGCGATCCTCGTAGGCGCGTTCAGCCGTGGTGGCGCGTCGTATCTCGGTCTGTCGGGCCGCCAGCTGTTCGGCGTCGATCAGGTCGTAGGCCATCAGGATCTCGGGGTCGAGTTCGTCTTCGATGTCCTGTGGGGCGGAGCCGGTCAGAATGTCCAGGGCGTCCTGCGCCTCGGCCAGTTGTCGACGCCAGCGTTGGCGTTCGGCGCGTTCTGCGTCGTCGGTTCCGTAGCCGACCAGTTCGGCGAGCTCATCGAGGAGCGGGACGTCGGCGGGGGAGAAGTCGGCGCCGTCGGACGACTGTGTGCCGACTGGCCGCTCCAGTGCTGAGCGGTCCTCGGCCGACCAGCCGGGGGTCGCCTTGCGGATGGCTGCCGGGTCGGTGAGGAACTCGCGCAGTAGATCCTGCGGCGTCAAGGCCGGCCAGAATCGTGCAAGCTCGGCGCGGATGTCCGGGTCACGGCTCATATCGTCGCGGATGTCGGCAATGTCGGTGGAGCTCAGCAGTTGTGAGCCGTCGAGCAGGCTGGAACCGATGGTGTTGGCATGTCGGACGGCGAGTTCGTCGAATGCCGCGCGGAGGAACGCACGCTGCGCGAGGTTGTGCGGACGACGGGTGCTGCGCGCCTTGCCGCGTGCGCTCTTGATCAGAGCCGAGTCGATTTGCACTTGATAGCCGTCGAAATCGACATCGATGGGTCGGCCGGGCAGCGATTGCTGGGCGCGGACCGCGCGTTTGAGCACGTCCACCATGCTCAGATTTCCCTTGACCACAGCGGTTTCTCGAGTGTCGGTGGCTGCGGCATGAACGCCGGGGAAGAGGTTCCCGACGGTCGAGAGCAACACTCCCGATTCACCCAGCGACGGAAGGACCTGCCCGATATAGGTGAGGAAGTCGTCGTTGGGTCCGACGATCAGGATTCCGCTGCGCGCCAACAGTTCTCGGTGCGTGTACAGCAGGTACGCCGCGCGATGCAGCGCCACTGCAGTCTTGCCCGTGCCCGGTCCGCCCTGGATGACGGTGACGCCACGGTGCGTGGACCGGATGATGAGGTCCTGTTCGCGCTGGATCGTCTCGACGATGTCGGTCATCTCGCCGGTGCGGGCCACGTTGAGCGCTGCGACCAGCGCCGACTCGTTGACCACGTCACCGTTGCCCACATCGTCGAAGTTCGCCTGGTCGCCGGTGAGGTATTCGTCGCTGACGCCGCGTACCTTTCGGCTCCGGGTACGGACATGCCTGCGGCGCGCGACGTCCTCCGGAGCGGCAGGCGTGGCGAGATAGAAGGGTCGCGAGAGCGGCGCGCGCCAGTCGAGCAGCAGAGTGGAGTCGGCTGCCTCCTCGTCGCGGTCGCCATTGTCGCGGACGCCGTCGTCGAGGACCCCGATACGTCCGATGCGCCTAATCTCGCCATCGTCGAGATCGAGCCGACCGAAGTACAGATTATGTTCGGCCGCATCGAATTTGGCGAGATCCTCGGTGTACATGCGTTCGTAGGACTCGCGTTCGGACCGGGCTTGCGGCGTCCCGCCGGATTCGCTCAGCGTGGTCGACAGGCGATTGCGCGTGGTGGTCCGCATGCGGTCCAATCGGCCGTAGACGCGGTCGAGGTGTTCTTGTTCCTCGTCGAGTCGGGGGTCGGCGTCCGGGGGCACGGCCGTCATGCTTCACCTCCGTGCGGGACAGCGGCGGTCGTTGGCCAGGCGGGGAAAGCCAGTCCGTGGGTCCGAATGTCGTCGGCGACGCGGGCGGCGACCGTGGGCTCGGCGAGCCGACGGCAGACCTGCTCCGCGCGGTCCCGCAGCACGGGACTGTGCAGACGTCCGTGAAGCCAGTCGAAGACGTCCTGCTGTGTGCCGAAGGACAGAGGTCGGCCGGCCGGTTCGCCGAGCGCGCCATGCCGGGACACGTAGAGCGCGAAGGACTCAGCGACGGGTGGGTTCAATGGGTGGTCGTGCGTGGTCACTGTCAATCGATCGTAGTTGGGTTCGGTCTCGTCCAGGGTGGCCAGTTCGTCGGCGTGCAGCCACGCGGCCATCGTGGTCAGCGACGCGCCGGGCGATGTGATCGGGGTGGCCGGAACGTAGCCGCGCCTCGACACATGTGCCGAATGGCCGACCGCGAGGTTACCCACCTCGAGAGCGAATAGCTCGACGCTGTGTCCGAGTTTGACCCTCATCACACTCGACGATGCGTTGGAGCCGATGGCGACCACGAGTACTCCGCCGACGCGAGACGGTCGGTGCAGCGGGGTAGCGACAGCGGACGCGGGCACCCACGGGTATTGGTGGGGTGGGTGCACCGCGTCCGGGTTGTTTGGTGGCGTCGTCAGGTGTGCGCTGCCTTCAGCTGCGGGCCTTGCGCCAGCGGCGGCGGCCCTCGTCGGCGGTGTGGCTTGCGGTGTCGCCCGCCGCCTCGGCAAATGCCCGTGCCGACTCGGCGAGCTCGGTCGAGAGCTCGCGTGCGGCGTCGGCGAGGTCCGCGCTACGCGCCTTGGCAGTCTCGGCGAGTTGCGGCGCCTTGTCGCGGGCGGTCTCGGCCAGGTCGGCACTGCGCGACTTGACGGTCTCGGCGATCTGCGGGGCCTTGTCGCGTGCGGTGTCGGCGAGTTCGGCCGACCGGCCCTTGGCCACCTCGGCCAGTTCCGCGGAACGCCCACGTGCTGCGTCGGCGATCTCGGGGCCGCGCTTGCGGGCGAAGCGTGCGAACCCGGTCGACTTCTCGCGTGCGGCGTCGGCGACCTCGGGTGCCCGGTCACGGATCAGCTCGGCCACCTCAGCTGCGGCTCCCGATGCCTTCTCGGCGAACTCTGCGGACCGTTCGCGCGCAGTCTCGGCGAGTTCGGGTGCGTGTTCGCGGAACTTCGCCGCGGCCTCCGCTGACCGCTCCGACAGCAGATGCGCCCCTTCTTTGAGGTATTCGCCCGCTTCCGACGAACGCTCACCGAGAACCTCAGCACCGTCCTGCGTGCGTTCGCGCAACGACTCCCAGGTGGTGGCGCCTGCCGCGGCGCCGATGGGCAGCGCCGCGGTGATCGCGTCACCTGCGGCACTGGCCTTGCGCTTGCCGCGCCATGCGAGCGACGGCTTGCCCTCGGTGTCGGCGGCAGCGATCAGGAGTCCGCCCAGCAGGCTGACGTTCTTGAGGAACTGGGTGCGCTGCTGCGCGCGCACGGCAGGGTCGGTCTCCGCCCAGAATGCGTGGCCGGCGACGGTGGTCGGGACCAGACTGCCCGCGAGCACGGTCGACGCGACACGCGGGAACTTCCCGGTGGCGAGCAACAGGCCGCTGCCCACCTGAACCGCCCCGTTGATCCGCACCAGGGTCTCGGGATCGGTCGGGACCTTCTCCGTCGTCTCGTTGGGCAGCTTGTCGACGGCCTGTTCGACAAAGCCCTGCGCAACCTTGGCGCGGCGTTCCGGATTGCGAATCGAATCGACCCCGGCGTAGACGAAGACGGAGGCGAGCATCGGGCGGGCGATACGGCGGAGGATCATTCGGTCACGACCTTCTGGTGTCGGGGTTGTGTTGTTCGAATTCCTGCTGGTGCGCTCTTCTTGGCTTTGTCCACGCTACCTGTTCGTCGCAGCGGGCCGTCCGGATCGCTGGTCACGGGGCTGTGCGGAAATCGCGACGCCGTCAGTTGCGTGGGCACGCGCACGCGCCCCCAGCTTGGGGCACGGTCTGTTCAGTAGCTGGCCATCGCTGCGCGATGACGGGCTACATCCTGCCCGAGTTGTTCGTGACCTGACTGCCCAGAATCCCGCCGCCGCTAGTCTGGCCAGGATCGTGGTGAGCTGGTGATAGCGCGGCAGCTTCCTATCATGGGTGCCACCAACGCAGGCCTCGTGGAGTCTGCTTACACAGAGCGAAACTGTCGGTCGCATAAAGGCGTGCCCGAGCACCGAGCTTCGGGCAGGCAGTCCCTATTTGAGAACGAGTGATCGTTGGTGCGTTCCACTTCTCTTTGCTTTCCCAGACTCCGTTCAAACCCGAACAGAACAGCTTCCCGTCGGAGGAAACCTTGCCCAGCTCGTGCTGATAGCAAGGACCTCCTTCGCGCTGCACCGAGGACCGCGATGCCGAGACATCGCCGATGCCGCCTATGACGCCTGTGGCGGCTGCTGCCAGAACAAGGCCCGCGATGATCGACTTCCTCATCGGTTATGTCCTCAGAAGTTCTCGTACCGGTGCGCGTGGCGAGGACAGAGGTCCTGCGTCGCATAAAGCAGGAACAGTCGCTGTTGGTAGGCGGGCTGATAGCTGCCGTCAGGGTTGTAGTAGATCCGCTCGGCAACTTGGGTATCCCGATATCGGTCCATCACGCGGCACGCTCGGTAGCCACCCGCCACCATCTCCGCGTCAGTGGTGTAGCGGCTATTGGGCCAGGCCGCTGTCGGCAGAGTCCTCGCTTTGTTCACGAACCGTTGCTCGGCGGGGGTGATGGCTGATGCCGATCCGGCGGCCCCTACGAGAAGACCGGTGCACATCACCAGCGCGGCAAGTCCGGCGACGAGCAATTTCATTCGTTGGTCCATTTCATGATTGCGTGCGGGATGCAGTTCGCGGTGCCGCCCGAACGCGCCTGCGCATCGGCCGAGTGCACGACGTCGCTGAATCGTACCCTCCTCGAGGCAAATAAATCGTGGGTCGAGCGCACGTTCGTCTGATGAGGTGAACGTCCCACCGCATGAGCAACCGCCGATACGAACGCTCGGACGTTCCGACGTTTCTGACCAGCAACTGTGCATCCACTAGCCGTGGGCTAGAAAGTGTCTTACGCTTTTGTGGTGCAGGTAAATGTCTACGGATCGGCATACCGACACGGCATCACCGACGATGAGATTCGGGCGACGATCGCATATCCGCTGATTCGATATGCGATCACCACCGAGTTTGAGGACGCAGACACCTACATGTTCGTAGGCCGGATCGACAACGAGCCGTGGATCGAAGTGGCCGCCGAGGATCGAGATGGCGACAGCTGGGAGG
The DNA here is from genome assembly GCF_053588675.1 of Gordonia sp. NPDC003422. NCBI lineage: Bacteria > Bacillati > Actinomycetota > Actinomycetes > Mycobacteriales > Gordoniaceae > Gordonia > Gordonia sp. NPDC003422. Next base: position 10,899 of record NZ_JBSFQL010000023.1, on the reverse strand, counting down.
TATTCCACTCGATGCTGCTGACCCAACGCGTTGCAACTGAAGTGTATGTCGCATCGGCCGGCGCCATCGACCTGTGTGCTGAGTGGGTTGGGCAGCGCCCGACGGTCGGCACGTACCTAGACCTGGAGGAAGGTGACCAGAGATGAATCCGAGGAATGCGCGCGACTACGAGCGCATGGCCGATGCGGTCGAAAGCGGAGAGTACAAGGTGTCCGGACCACTCGAAACCGGTGCCACACTGAAGATGGGCCGACCGGCGGTAGGTGAGCGCCGAGACACCACCTCACGTACGGTGCGCTTACCTGCTGCACTCGATGCGCGGCTGGCTGATTACGCGGAGGATGCTCGAACAACTCCAAGTGAGGTTCTCAGACGGGCAGTCGATGAGTATCTGAGCAAGCGTCCGATCCGAAGAGTTCGGTGACCAATCCCGCTGACCTGGGCAAATGCAAAGAACCGGGCTGCGGCCGTCCCACAAAATCTAGGGGAGGAAGTTTCTTCCCCGATGTTCGGAGTCGTCCCTTAGAAATTTGCGGGGAGGACACCAAGGGTAGGGGAAGAGTTTCTTCCCCTACTTTTTGTGGGCGCATGTTCCTTCCGTCGCGCTCGGCGGAACGCGATGACCGAGACGGGTGACTGAGATCGGGCCCGTCAGCGTCGGCTTCCGGGACATACCCGGAGGACCACCCTCAGGGGCCCGATCGTGGCCACCGGCCCGACCCAACCTTCCCGCCGCCACGATCGCCGACGCGGTCGGCGGGTGGGTCGCTGACTCGACGAGACCAGCCGTCTTAGTGCACCGGTGCTACCAGCCGCGCTCGCGCCACTCCGGGAGCGAGCCACGTTCGGCGCCCAGGGTCGTGTCCTTGCCGTGTCCGGGATAGACGACGGTGGAGTCGGGGTATCGGTCGAAGATCTTGGTGCTGACGCCGTCGACGAGGGTGTCGAAGTCACCGGGTTGCCATGTCTTGCCGACACCGCCGGGGAACAAGCAATCCCCCGTAAAGAGGTGCACGGTGTCACCATCGGTCAGGGCGAGCGCGATCGAACCGGGGGTGTGACCGACCAGATGGATCGCGTCGAACGAGAGATCACCGACGGTGATGACGTCACCGTCGTCGACGAGGCGGTCGGGTGTCACGGGGAGTTCGGCCGCGTCGAGGCGCCCGGCCGCGGTGGGCACGCCGGTGGTCTCGGCGATCTGCTTCAGTGCCTGCCAATGGTCGAAGTGCTGGTGGGTCGTGAAGATGAGCGCGGGTGTGCCGGGTAGCTGCTCGAGTAGGGCGGCGATGGTGTCGCCGTCGTTGGCGGCATCGATGATCAGCTGGTCTCCGGTCGCGCGCGAGGTCACCACGTAGACGTTGTTGTCCATCGGGTCGACGGAGAGTTTGACGATGGTCGCCGAGTCCAGCGTGCGGCGTTGCGGGGTCTTGGACTCGGACAGGTCGCCGGTGTAGATGTCGGAGATGGGGGCTGCTGCTGTCATGCAGACCACTCTATGAGTGGGTGCCGATCGTGGCGGCAACTCCGGCCTGCGCGCTCGGGAGATCGGCGCCCGCGCAGGTCGCGAGTATCGTGGATGACTGGCCCCGATACCTGTGCGCACCCGGCGGAAAGCGTCCGTGGGAACTGCTGCGCCCGAACTTGTCGGTGGCTGCCGATACTGTGCGAGCGCGTGCGTCGTGCGCGCACGAACCTGCCGGTCACGCCCGTTGTGGCAGCCCTCGCCGGGCGGGACCGACATCGAGAATGAACGTTAGGACAGCAGTGGTTGATCGTCTGATCGTCCGTGGTGCGCGCGAACACAACTTGCGCGGCATCGATGTGGACCTCCCGCGGGACAGTCTCATCGTCTTCACCGGACTGTCCGGCTCGGGTAAGTCGTCGTTGGCCTTCGACACGATCTTCGCCGAGGGGCAGCGCCGCTACGTCGAGTCGTTGTCGGCGTACGCGCGTCAGTTCCTCGGGCAGATGGACAAGCCGGACGTCGACTTCATCGAGGGTCTGTCGCCCGCGGTGTCCATCGATCAGAAGTCGACCAACCGCAATCCGCGGTCGACGGTCGGCACCATCACCGAGGTGTACGACTACCTGCGACTGCTCTACGCACGCGCCGGTCGTGCGCACTGCCCGGTGTGCGGGGAACTCATCGCCAAACAGACACCGCAGCAGATCGTCGACCAGATCCTCGACATGGAGCAGGGCACAAAGTTCCAGGTTCTCGCGCCGGTGGTGCGTACCCGCAAGGGCGAGTTCGTGGACCTGTTCGCCGAGTTGCAGACGCAGGGATTCGCCCGCGCCCGCATCGACGGGATCATCTATCAGCTCAGCGATCCACCGAAGCTCAAGAAACAGGAGAAGCACGACATCGAGGTCGTCGTCGACCGCCTCGTGGTGAAAGCCTCCGCCAAGCAGCGTATGACCGATTCGGTCGAGACCGGATTGCGTCTGGCCGACGGTATCGTGGTGCTGGACTTCGTCGATCTCGACGAGGCCGACCCGCACCGTGAGCGTCGCTTCTCCGAGCGGATGGCCTGCCCCAACGGGCACCCGATCGCCATCGACGACCTCGAGCCGCGGTCGTTCTCGTTCAACTCGCCGTACGGCGCGTGCCCAGAGTGCGACGGACTCGGTGTGCGCAAGGAGGTCGACGAGGACCTCGTGGTCCCCGACCCGGACCTGTCGCCGGCCGACGGTGCAATCGCACCGTGGTCGGGCGGGCACAATGCCGACTACTTCCTGCGTCTGATCTCCGGGCTCGCAGACCAGATGGGCTTCGACGTCGACACCCCGTGGCGCAAACTTCCGATCAAGGCCCGTCGCGCGATCCTCAATGGCAGTGACCACCAGGTGCACGTCAAATTCCGCAACCGCTACGGCCGGACCCGTTCGTATTACACCGAATTCGAAGGTGTGATGGCGTTCCTGAGCCGGCGGATGGAGCAGACCGATTCCGAGCAGATGAAGGATCGGTACGAGGGCTACATGCGGGATGTACCGTGTCCGGCCTGTCACGGCGCGCGTCTGCGCCCCGAAATTCTTGCGGTCACGCTGGATCACCCGACGTACGGACCGCGCTCGATCGCCGAGGTGTGCGCGCTCTCGGTCGCCGAATGCGCCGACTACCTCAACGGCCTCGAACTCGACGAACGTCAGGCCGCGATCGCCGGCCGCGTCCTCAAGGAGGTGCAGGCGCGGATCACCTTCCTGCTCGACGTCGGGCTGGAGTACCTGTCGTTGTCCCGTGCGGCGGGGTCGCTGTCCGGCGGCGAGGCGCAGCGCATCCGGCTCGCGACGCAGATCGGCTCGGGACTCGCGGGCGTGCTGTACGTCCTCGACGAACCCTCCATCGGTCTGCATCAGCGCGACAACCGCCGGCTGATCGACACCCTCACCCGCCTCCGCGACCTCGGCAACACGCTGATCGTCGTCGAGCACGACGAAGACACCATCAGGGCGGCCGACTGGATCGTCGACATCGGGCCACGCGCCGGTGAACACGGCGGCGAGGTCGTGCACAGCGGCAGTTACAAGGACTTGCTGAAGAACCGCCGCTCGCTGACCGGTGCCTACCTCTCCGGGCGCGACGAACTGCCGGTGCCGGCGATCCGCCGACCGATCTCACGCAAGAAGCAGCTGACCGTCGTCGGGGCGCGCGAACACAACCTGCGCGGCATCGACGTCGAGTTCCCGCTCGGCGTGCTGACCGCGGTCACCGGAGTGTCGGGCTCGGGGAAGTCGACGCTGGTCAACGACATTTTGGCGACGGTGCTGGCCAACAAGCTCAACGGTGCCCGGCAGGTGCCCGGACGGCACACCCGGGTCAAGGGTCTCGAACAGCTGGACAAACTTGTGCAGGTCGACCAGTCGCCCATCGGTCGTACTCCGCGGTCGAATCCCGCGACCTACACCGGCGTCTTCGACAAGATCCGCACCTTGTTCGCGGCGACCACCGAGGCCAAGGTGCGTGGCTACCAGCCGGGCCGGTTCTCGTTCAACGTCAAGGGCGGCCGCTGCGAGGCGTGCGCGGGCGAGGGCACCATCAAGATCGAGATGAACTTCCTGCCCGACGTGTACGTGCCGTGCGAGGTCTGCCACGGCGCCCGTTACAACCGGGAAACCCTGGAGGTGCACTACAAGGGCAAGACGATCTCCGAGGTTCTCGACATGCCCATCGAGGAGGCTTCCGAGTTCTTCGAGCCGGTGACGTCGATCCACCGGTACCTCAAGACGCTGGTCGACGTCGGCCTGGGTTACGTCCGTCTCGGACAGCCGGCGCCGACGCTCTCCGGCGGCGAGGCCCAACGTGTGAAGCTCGCTGCGGAACTGCAGAAGCGCTCGACCGGCCGCACCGTCTATATCCTCGACGAACCGACCACCGGCCTGCACTTCGAAGACATCAAGAAGCTCCTCGGGGTGATCAACGGGCTGGTCGACAAGGGCAACACGGTTATCGTCATCGAACACAACCTCGACGTCATCAAGACCGCCGACTGGATCATCGACATGGGTCCCGAGGGCGGCAGCGGCGGCGGGACCGTGATCGCCGAGGGCACACCGGAAGATGTGGTCACGGTGCCCGAGAGCTACACCGGCAAGTTCCTCGGCGAGATCCTCGACGTCGACGCGACGGTGGCGTCGGCCGGGTAGCAGATGAACCTGGTCTTCGGTCTAGGGCCAGAGATTGGTACCACCGCGGTCCTCTGGATACCTCAAGTGGCCATCTGGTCGTGGCTCAAGCGTGCTGCCGAAGGAGCGCATGTCAGGAGCGATGACGTCCCGGTATAGGACATAACGTAGTCCTCAATCAGATCACGGCCGTGCATAGCCCGGATGCATGGCGCACATGCGTGTCGCGTGCTTGCGGAAGTGCGCCTTAGATAGTCTCGGGCGATGGCGGTAGCAGGGACTGATGAGCGGATACACCAACGGCCGATAGAACATGCCGGAGATGATCATGACAGGCCAGTCGCACGAAGTACTTACACCCGCAAACTCCGGGAAGCGGCCGCGCGATACGAAGGGAAACCACTGGATGTCAGTTTCCGCGAGATGGTAGGACCGCTTCCGGCGGACGATCTAACCCATGCTATCTATCCCTATCCGGCGCGACTTATACGGCATATACCACGCTTTCTCTTGGGAGCGGAACAGGTTATCGGCGGCGTCGACTATATTCTGGACCCGTTTTGTGGATCGGGGACTATACTGCTGGAGGCATCACGCTGTGGAATACCGAGTTACGGATTCGACCAGAACCCAGTTGCTGCGCTGATCTCGAGTGTGAAAACGACGCCTCGCGATCCCGCAGAGCTGGGTGACGCCCTGAAATTGTTCCTGGAGCTTGCCAAGAAGACCAGACGTTCTTGTACACATCCAGAGTACCTCGCGAGGTGGTACACAACGAGCGACCTATCAATACTCTCGAGATCCGCGTCGGCGCTTAGCGACTTGGAAGGCTTGCCCGGACACGATTTCTTGAAACTCACGCTCGCCCTGGCCGCGCGACGCTTTGCACTCATGGACCCCCGAATTCCGGTTCCAGTACGGGACAGAAATTTCGTCCAGGTCGACCGCAAATCAAGGTGGCACCAGGTCGAGCATATCGGAGCTACCATGATCAATAAAATATCGAGACTACCGCCGGGCCGCCCGACGCCAATGACCCTCGCAGCGGATGCTAGATCACCCAAGGCTTGGGAGCTACTGCCAAAGAACCTGAATGGCATTGTGATCACAAGCCCACCCTACGGTGCATCCCAGAAATACATACGAAGTACCAGTCTCGAAGCGGGGTGGCTAGGGTTCAGCGGGGAACGCGGCACCGCCAACCTGGAGTCATGCAGCATTGGTCGCGAGCATATACGGAAACGCGACGTTCCGGAAGAATCGCATGGCAGTACTTTCGGTGAGAATCTTAAAGCCGACTTGAATGAACTCCAGGTGCGTAGTCCGGAACGATACAGAATCTACGCACACTACTTTCACGACATGGAGAAAGTGCTCGCCGGAATCCGCGATTCGAAGTCGATCGAGAAAGTTATAATGATCTTAGGCGACAATTGGGTAGCCGGAGACATAATTCAGACCAGTAGTCACATTCGGGACATGATGCGGGTTATGGGTTTCATCGACAGGCTGACGTTGAGGGATAAAATAGCGGGCCGATCTCTACTGACAGCCAGAAAAGGTGTCGCTAGACCAGCGGACGCAGAATATATCACTATCTTTGCTCGAGGGTGTTGATATGGCGGCAGACGACAACTTCGATATAAGCCCAGCCCTGCCGAAAGAGTCTTCAATGCAGGTTATGCTGGAGAAGTTCGACACACTTGCGAGTGAAATCTGGAGCGAGTCCATAACCAGGGTAGAACTTGATTCCTGGCTGCAGAATTTCACCGGGAGGACTGGAACGCCACCACTCGACGAGCAGTTGAATGCGTTGCATTTGCTCTGCAACTATAATCTCTTCGGGGTCCGGGAGGTCCGTGAACTTCTTAGATGCGTATTCCGTGATCTTCTACGGTACCCGATAGTTCAGAATGTTCGAGCGAAGAATGACATGACACTAGATTATCAGCTAATCGAAGCCGAATGGCAAACAGAACTTGAAGCTACAAGGTTCTTACCGATGGGGAATCCGTCAGAAAGCGGCGCTCACCTCCTTTACTACTTCCGCCAGATCAACGAGCTTCCTAAGGAGCTATTTGTAAATCAGCATGAAATACTTGATGGCCCGGTTGGTGCGCAAGATTCGAAGGTAGCCATATCGGGGCTGAAGCGGCTGGTCTTCATTGACGATGTGCTTGGGAGCGGAACACAAGCATCGAGGTATAGCCGCAATTTCGTGAGTCAGGTTAAGAAAGCTGCGGAGGCAGAAGGGCGAGAACTAGAGGTCGCATACTTCGTATTGTTCGCTAAGGGCGCAGGGATCGATGTCGTTCAGGCGACAAGCTTCGACACGGTAAAGGCTGTCCATGTGCTGCAGGATACGGAGCTTGCATTCGACGAGAATTCGCATGTCTATATTCACTGTCTGCCCGGAGTGGATCGACAGACTGGCGAGAATGTTGCGCGCACTTACGGCGAACTGATTTATCCGGGCAATCCTCTAGGATACAAGAATGGGCAACTGCTGATCGGTTTTCAGCACAATACTCCCAATAACACTCTGCCCATTCTGTGGGCAAATCGAAAGCAGTGGAATCCAGCGTTTCCTAGATTCGAGAAAGAGTAATCGCGTTGACGGTGCCAAGAAACCCATTTGAGATTACGAAAGCAGTGGACTTTACCGACGAAGAGATCCGCTCGACCTTTGTCGACTACCCTCAAGGTGGGTACAGATCTTTCGCTGGACCGGCAAGTCCGATGCCAAAGTTCCTGGTAAGCGGAAAAGGGGGTGGGCGCACGCATTTGATGCGCTACTACTCATACGCGTTACGGAGATCTGCTGCCGAAGAGACGATAGTAGATCAGATCAGCAAAGACGGGTATCTCGGAATATACTCCCGTTGCAGCGGATTGAACGCTTTCCGGTTCTCAGGAAAAGGAATTGAAGAGGATGTATGGACCTCTGTATTCTGCTATTACATGGATTTATGGCTTACATCTCAGCTGGTCGAGATTCTGATCGATATATCAGATCGGGATAGTCCGTGGACGATGGAAGCCCAGTTTGAGTTCGTCAGGAATGGTCTCGGTGACGTTCTCGATGACGTAACTCGTCAACGTTTCTTGGGGATCTCTGTAGACACAAGTCCACTGAAGATTGCTTTGCGTGAGATTCGTAGAATTCGGAGATCTATGGATCGAGAGATCAACAATGCGGCCATTAAGCGCCGACTAGAAATTGAAGTCAGATCAAACCCGGGTGATCTTATCTTTAAAGCGTCAAAGGCGGCCAGTCGGCTTTCCAACGAATTTAGCCACGTTTTATTTGCGTTCCTATTAGACGAGTTTGAAAATCTGTCAGAGCCGCAGCAGCGGTATGTGAACACGCTAATCAGAGAGAAAGTCTTGCCAACCACCTTCTTACTGGGAGGTAGGCGCTGGGGCGTACGCACGCACCGTACTCTAAACACTAACGAGGAGAACAAGCAAGGGAGCGAGTATGAATGGGTCGAGCTCGAGCAGAGTTATCGCGATACGGAGGGCGCATACGCCAAGTTCTGTTTAAATCTTACTCTTCAACGTGTTCAGGATGCTGGCTATCGAGGTTTTGATGACGCTGACGATTTGCGACAACTCTTCTCTGTCGATCCAACCTCAACGCGAGATCTCGCCGATATTGCCGCATCTAGGGCACTCGAGGACTGTAAGCCGGAGAACAGGAAGCATCTAGTTAGGCTTCGCGATGTAGTATTCGCGTCTACTCGTAGTCGGGATTTGGCGGCTTCAATTGTGTCGGCGATCGCTGTGCCCTCAAGTCCCATGTCTGAAAAGTTTGCGATTCACCGGTTCTACCAGAATTGGAGCAGGGAAGGTCATCTGAGCAAGGCTGCCGCGCGCGAGGCTGCGGACGAGATTGCTGCTTTTCGCAATGGTACGTTCGATACCTCCACTTCAAATTTTGTTCGGTTGTGGAAGCTCGATCTCTTGGCGCAGATTTACATGGACTGCGGCCGGCGCTCGCCTTATCTGGGAATAGACCGTTTTATCGAGGTGTCTGCTTTCTTGCCGCGAAGCTACCTTATGACCATGAAGTACGTTGTAGAGGCATCAAACATTCGAGGTGAAGATCCTTTCTCAACTTTGCAATCAGTTTCGGACGACGCTCAGATGTCGGGTGTCTTGCGCGCAAGTCGTTGGTTCTTGAGAGACGCACGACCAACTGAGGGTCTTGGGAATGAGTGTGAGCGCGCAATACGGAGGCTGGCGACTCTCTTTAATCGCGTTAGATACTCCGACAAGCCTGCTGAAGTATCATGTGTTTCTTTCTCGACCGATTTCGGTGAGGTTTCTAGGAGCGTTAGGGAGGTAGTTGAGGCTTGCGTGGATTATGGCTTGCTACTCGAAGTATTCGAGGGTCGAGCAGCACGAAATGATGGGTCCACCTTGCATAAGTTTCAACTTAGTCCGATGCTGTGCCCAATCTACGCCCTGCCGACCAGCAGGCGTGGCGAGTTGAATATTAAGCCATTAGAGATGCAGTCGATATTCGATCCCGATGGGTCGGACGAGTCGTATGCACGAACAGTTCGTCCTAGGTTGAGGTCAATGCGGGCTCCGTTTGGAGAGCACGATACGGACCCGGCTCAGGACAGGCTGTTCTGATGGCGGTTGATTACTCAGTCTTTCGAAAGAGGCTGTATCTGCCATCGCAGATTTCGGACATGGAGTTCGACGTGTTTGTTTCGGCACTCAATCAGTCTGAGCGCGTTCGAGATGTTTGGGACGGTGTCACGTCAATTCGGCGTGTTGGTATTGTTCATCACGAGTACGGATTTGAGGGTCATAGTGTTCCAAATGCGGATTTATTGATCACCAATCCAGAAGTTGACGAATTGTCTTTTTGGTTCCAAGTGTTCGAGACGGTCGCTCCAGATGGAGACTTTTCAGGACTCCGTGTAGCAGTTGATATCACTGGACTGATGCGGCATTACGTTGTCGCCCTACCATTAGCGGCGGCGATCCGTGGAATTGTGTGTTTGAGCATTGTGTACTCGGACCCAAGCGCATATGTTCAGGGTGACAGAACAGAGTTTTCAAGGGGCAAAGTGATCATGATACGCCCGGTAAGTGGATTTGAGGGTTCACATCAATCTGGGCTTGGTTCCTCGGATGTTCTGGTGATCGGTGGTGGATACGATCATGTACTGATAAGTGCGGTGGCTGAAAACAAGCGTGCTGCTGAACATGTTGTGGTGGTTGGAATGCCAAGCCTGCAGCCCCACATGTATCAAGAGAATCTTTTGAGGCTGAGTTTGGCAAAAGAGTCGATTCGCGGCTACAGTCGTCTGCAGCATCTGCTGGCCCCGGCTAGTGATCCGTTTGCTACTGCGGGTGTGTTGGCTTCGTTTGCGGAGGAGCGATTCGGCAGCGGTGGCTCTGAAGTGAACTTGTACCTAAGTCCACTTGGGCCGAAAACGCAAGTCCTAGGATTCGCGTGGTTTTACTTGTGTGACCGGTTTCGTGAGTCGGTTTCTATTATTCTGCCGACGAGCGGCGGCTATTCCGCCGAGACGTCAACGGGTTTGGGTCGCACCTGGGTCTTTGACCTCGAGCTTAAGTGTGTCGATGTCTCCGAGTATCTGGATTAATTAGTTGGTTGGGACGGTGGCTAAGTGGTCCTGTTCATAAGGTCGTCGGGGGTTGCCAAGCGGTGGGGTCGTTGAGGTAGAGGCCGCAGGCGCAGTCGAGGGTTTCTTCTGGGCTGCCGAAGGGGTAGCCGGTGGGTAGGACCGAGTCTTGGTACTTGCCAGTGCTGGCCAGGTAGATGGCGAATCCCCAGCGGCCGGCGGAGCCGTTGTAGCGCAGTCCCATCAGCGGGATGGTGCAGCCATCGTCGAGTTCGCCATCGACGTAGGCGAACTGGCCGCGGAAGCGGGTGGATACACGGGTCAGTGCCGGCCATCGGTCGCGGGCGCGGTCGGTCAGTTTCCACTGCAGCGAGGATTTGGTCGAGTCCGGTGGTGTGGCCATGCCGGTGATCGTGCCCCAGTGGCGTGTCCCCCATGAACCCTGACTTTTATCACCGAATCGGACATTAGTGGTCGGGATCGCGCTGACCTGGGTTGATGGGTTGGTGTGGGCTGGGATTTGCGCACTAATTCGGCGTTCGTAGGCTACGGGTGTGGCGTATGTGGGCTCTTCGAAGTTGAGCGGGCGTTGCCTGGTCAGAGCCTCGGCGTGTCGATGATGTGAAACGCCCCTGGTCTCCGGAAATCTGGATGTTGCGAA
>NZ_JBSFQL010000022.1:80613-105940 GCF_053588675.1 Gordonia sp. NPDC003422 | reverse complement strand
TGACCGTCGTCGTGCTGCTTATCGTCTAACGCCATGCTCATAGATTGTCCTCTCACTGATGAGCACTGGACTTACACAGACCATCTGACACCCCCGCTTCCTTGGCCGACCCGGCTTTGTCCTCGCCGCCGCCGAGCACGAGGACCAGGGTCACCACGACCAGAACGACCACAACCAGCGCTGCCACGCCACCGATGATCAAGCCCAGCATCTTCTTGTTGGACTTGGGCGGCGGTGGGGGCCCGGCGGGCGGACCGAAACCGGGGCCTGCGACACCATGAGTGGCGGTGGCCGCGTATTGCTGTCCGGCCGGATACTGGGGAGCCGTCGGGTACTGCTGGGTCGGACCCGCGTTCGGGTACCCGGGCTGCGGTTGGCCGGGTACACCGGATGGACCGTACCCGCCGTCGATCGGCTGGAATCCGCCGCCGTATCCACCTGAATTCGTCATGCCACACTCCCCCTCGCAATCAGCAATCGTGCCACGATAACTGACGCGTACCGACCCTTCACCTCGGCACCCCCCGACCGAATGACGGCGGGCGTGTCACGCGAGCAATGCTCGGCTATCCCTCGGTGAACAAGGGTGGCTTCGCGGTCAGGTCAACAGAGCCGACGAGGTAGTCGTCGTTGACCGCGGTCCGTGTTGTGTCGGCGGCGTAGGACGGGGTGTAGGTCGCTTGCCAGGACACCGCTCCCGCCACATCGACCGTCGTCACCGACGCGGTCGAAAGTGTCCGGAACAATCCGGTCGTATCGCTGGGCGCAGTCCACCGCACCGTGCCGGGCACGGCCGAACGATTGAGGTGCTGCCGGCACCCCGGTCGGTCCACGGCAGCATCCGGTTCTCGAGAACCCGCGCAATAGTTGAGATGACGTTGCACGGCCTCGCTGACGGCGGCATGCCCGGCGGCCGTGAGTTCCGGATCGAGGCGAACGGTCGACGGTGGTTGAGGCCCTACCGGAAATGGTTGGCCGTCAGCATCTTTCGCGCCCACGTAGGGATCTCTGCTGCCCCACTCGCGAGGTCCGGGATAGACGTACACCGGCACGTTCGCGGTGATCTCGGTGCCGAAGAGCGTCGGGTGCGGAACGCGCGTGGGGGCCACACGTAGTTCGAGCACACCGTCGGACACCAGCCAGCCGCCGCCGGCCGCCACCGTACGGAAACCGACCTCCGCGAGGCGATCGCCGATGCGGTAGCGGGCGCTTACGACGCCGTCGGACACTGGTTCGGACACCACGATGTCGGTGATCGGGGCGAGGTCACGCTGTCGGCGCAGCACGTCGCCGCCGAGCAGCGCAGTCGACGGGGCGGGCGTCGTCACCGCGCGGGCCCGGTCGGCGTCGGCGTCGGCCAGCGCCTGCAGGTAACCTTGTACCGCATCGCCCGGCGAGCGCGGCATCCCGTCGGATCGCTGATCGTCCCTGGTCACGAGCACGAGGGTGATGACCAGAGCCAGCACCACAAGAACCGTGACACCGATTGCGATCCCGAGAACGACGGGCCTCGAACCGACAAACCACCGACCCCGTCGCGATGCGACAGGGTCGGTGGTCGGTGGGATCTCGGGTGCGCTCAGGAGTCGGAGCCGGCGGTCGAGGCCCCGGTCACCGAGCCGGTGAGCTGCGCCGCGAGCAACTTGGCGAACTCCGCGGGATCGTCGAGTTCGCCGCCCTCCGCGATCAACGCCATGCCGTAGATCAGTTTGGCAGTGTCCGCGAGCTCGGTCGGCTCACCGCCGGCATAGGCGTTGTTGAGCCCCACCACGAGCGGATGGTCGGGATTGAGTTCGAGTGCGCGCTTGGACTTCGGAAGTTGTTGTCCCGAAGCGCGATACAGCTTCTCCAGTTGTGGGGACATGGAGAAGGTGTCGCCGACCAGGCACGCCGGGGACTCGGTGAGCCGGGTCGACAGGCGCGCCTCGCTGATGTCGTCGGACAGGGTGGACCCCAGCCAGTCGAGCAGGCCCTCGAAGGTCTTGTTCTGCTCTTCCTTGGCCGACGAATCCGCCTCGTCGGAGTCGTCGTCGAGATCGACGGCGCCCTTGGCCACCGACTGGAACGTCTTGCCCTCGAACTCCGCGCCGCCGGTCACCCACATCTCGTCGACAGGGTCGTGCAGGACCAGCACCTCGAGGCCCTTGGCCTTGAACGCCTCCATGTGCGGAGAGTTCACGATGTGCTGTCGCGACTCACCCGTCATGTAGTAGATGGTGTCCTGGCCGCTGCGCATCCGGCCCACGTAGTCGGCCAGCGACGTCAGTTCGTCCTCGGAATGGGTGGATTCGAACGCCGACGCCTTCAGCAGGGCATCCCGGTTGTCGACGTCATTGACGAGCCCCTCCTTGAAGACGCGGCCGAAGTTCTCCCAGAAGGTGCGGTAGTCGTCGGGCCGGGATGCGCGCATGTCGCCGACGGTCGAGATCACCTTCTTGGTGAGGCGACGACGGATCGCCCGGATCTGCCGATCCTGCTGCAAGATCTCCCGCGAGACATTGAGCGACAGATCGGCCGCGTCGACCACACCCTTGACGAACCGCAGATACTCCGGCATCAGTTCGGCGCAGTCGTCCATGATGAAGACGCGCTTGACGTACAGGTGAATTCCGGTGGTGCGTTCACGCATGAACAGATCGAAGGGCGCCTGGCTCGGGATGAACAGCAGCGCCTGGTATTCGAAGGTGCCTTCGGCCTTCAGCGTGATGATGTCGAGCGGTTCGTCCCACGCGTGGGCCACATGCCGATAGAACTCGTGGTACTCGTCGTCGGACACCTCGTCCCGCGACTTCGACCAAAGAGCCTTCATGGAGTTGACGGTCTCGGTCTCGGTCACCGTGGTTGTCTGCGGCTCCTGCGCATCGTCCGCGTCGGCGTCATCCTCCGCGTCGGGGTCCTTCGCGATCGGGACGGTCTTCTCGACGTCCATCCGGATCGGCCACGCGATGAAGTCGGAGTACTTCTTGACCAGCTGACGGAGCTTGGCCTTGTCGGTGTAGTCGTACAGGTGGTCGTCGGTGTCGACCGGCTTGAGCGACAACGTGACCGACGTGCCCTGCGGGGCGTCGTCGACATCGTCGATCGTGTAAGTGCCATCACCCGCCGACTCCCAGCGGGTCCCGACCGACTCCCCCGCACGGCGCGTCACGAGGGTCACCTTGTCGGCGACCATGAAGGTCGAGTAGAAGCCGATACCGAACTGGCCGATCAGCTCCTGGGCCGCCCCCGTGTCACCCTCCTGCTTCGCTTCGGCGAGCGTGCGCCGCAACTCGGCGGTGCCCGACCGCGCGAGAGTGCCGATCAGGCCTATCACGTCCTCCCGCGACATGCCGATGCCGTTGTCGGACACCACCAGGGTGCGTGCCTGCGCGTCGGGGTCGAGCGTGATGTGCAGATCGGTGGTGTCGACGTCGAGGTCCGAATCGAGCAGTGACTCCAGGCGAACCTTGTCCAGCGCATCTGACGCGTTGGAGACGAGCTCACGCAGGAAGCTGTCCTTGTTGGAATAGACCGAGTGCACCAAGAGATCCAGCAACTGCCGGGTCTCCGCCTGAAATTCGTGAACCTCTGACCGAGTCGTCATCTCCGACCTCCACCTGTACCGCTCATCGCCGCCCGAGCCGTCGACGATGACTCCTATCTGACGGGTTCCGACTTTACCGAGACGACCGGAACCGACTCACGGCACCGTCACAACAACCAGGACTGGCCGTCGCATCACCCGTTACCCTGAAGGTGCTACTCGGCTCCGTTCGCCGCTGCAGGCCGGGCCGACCGAACAGGAAGCCAGGTGGATGGGCGCACCTCGACTGCTCTGCGTGCACGCGCACCCCGACGACGAATCGATGTGGACCGGGGGACTCATCGCACGTCACGCGAGTGCAGGTGGCGAGGTGGATCTGGTGATGTGCACCTGGGCCGACGGAACCCGGCGGGCCCGAGAACTCCTCGACGCGGTCACCGCGCTGAAGATGCCCCGACCCCCCATCATGCTCGGATATGCCGACGACCGTGTCCCGGAGTCCGCCCCCGACACACAGCGGTTCTGCTTCTCTCCCTTCGATGAACAGGTTCGGGCGCTTGCCGGACACATTCGCGCACTCCGGCCCGACGTGATCGTCACCTACGACGCGTTCGGGATCTACGGACATCCCGACCATGTCCACGCGCACCGCCTCGCGTGCGCCGCGGCCGACGCTGCCGCGTGCGGCACCTTGTACCGACGCTCCGGTCCGGCTTGGCAGGTTAAGTCGCTGTACTTCGCCACCATCGCCGAGTGGATGATCGAGGAAATAGCGGCGCTGCTGTTTCCGACAGTGCCACGAGAACAGCTGCCCGGCACTCCCGCCGACGCGATCGACGTCTCGATCGACGTGACCGACTTCCTCGCCGAGAAGTCGGCAGCCATCTCCGCCCACCGCACCGAGATCGACCGCAGCCGAACGATCGCGATGTTCATGTCGCTGCCCGACGACATCCGCGGGCGGTTGCTCGGATCGGAGAACTATCAACGTCGCGACCTGGTACCCGGTGGGTGCGACCTGGTCTGATCGCGTTGACGATCGTCGACTTGGGAAGCACGCTCGGCGCTCACACGACCACACACCCGACATCAATTAGCCCATCACCGAACTCAACGAGTCAGCGACCCACGCGCCGCCTGCGGCGGCGATCGTGGAGGCGGGAAGAGGGCCGTGGAGCGCGGCGCGGCGACGATGATCCACGAAAAATAGGGGAAGAAACTCGTCCCCTATCCCTGGAGTCCTCCCCGCGAATTTTCTCGCGGACGACTCAACAAGCAGGGGCAGAAAGTAGGGGAAGAACCTTCCCCGACTTTCAGTGGCCCGGCGCCTCGCTGACGTGGCCCGTTCACCTGCCCTTCGAGGCATCCCTCGGCCGGCGCCTCGGGCACCTCAGAGAGCGGTGGGGTGGTGGACGCTTATGTGCAGGTCAGAGCGCTAGTCACCGAACTCATCGAGTCAGTGGCGTGACCGGCGAGCGAAGACCGCTGGCCCGCTGCACCCGCCGATCCACCGCCGCTCGAACCACATCGGGCGTCGCGATGATGCGGACGGCCTTCTGTGCCCGGGTGATGGCGGTGTACAGGAGTTCCCGCGTGAGCAGTTCCGAACCCGTCGGCGGCAGTACCACGGTCACCCGCTCGAACTGGCTGCCCTGGCTGCGGTGAATGGTCATCGCGTGCACCGTGGTTGCCTCCGCGAGAGCGGTGGGATGCAGCATCCGGATCTCGCTGCCGCGTCGGAAGGCCACCCGCAACGCGTCGGAACGGTCCGGCGCCGGGAGCGAAGCGAGCGGGCCGAATGTACCCGGCGCCGGGAGCGAAGCGAGCGGGCCAGGGGTTCCCGGGTCGACGATGACCACACCGGTGTCGCCGTTGAACGTCCTGGTCTGCCGATCGTTGGCGGTCACCAGGATCGGTTGTCCCGCATACCATCCGACGCCGTCGCCATCGGCGTGTCCGAGCCATTCGGCGATCCGGCGCGACCAGCCGCGGACCCCCCAGAATCCCTCCCGGTGAGCGCAGAGAACCCGATGTGAATCGAGCGCGTCGACCGCCGCATCCGCGTCGGCGGCCAGCGCAGCGGTACGCAATTCGTCGCCCCACGAAATGACGTCGTGCCGTGTGGCCTCGAGTGCGTCGGGTGCCACGAGTTCGATGTCGGCCAGCCCGGGGTCGGTGAGCAGGTCGAGGACCCGCGACGCATCACCGGCGTTCACCGCCGCGGCCAGTTCGGCAATCCCGCCGGCGAAACGGTACTCGCGGCGCAGCGTGATGACTCCGTCACCGACCTCGTTGTCTGGCCCGTCAGCGGCGCCGGTTCGTTCCACGAGGTCGGCGAGAACCGCACCGGCATCCACGGAGGCCAGCTGGTGCGGGTCGCCGACGAAGATCACCCGTGCGTCGGGCCGCGCCGCTTCGAGGACGCGGCTCATCGCCGTCATCGAGAGCATCGAGGTCTCGTCGACCACGATCACGTCGTGGGGAAGCGAGTGTCCCCGACCGAACCGCGGATTCGAGCCGGGATACCACCCCAGCAGCGAATGCACCGTCACCGCCTGTGGTGGAGCACCCGACGGGAGGCCATCGTCTCGTAGAGACGCCGATGCCTGGAGTTGTGCGGCGGCACGGCCGGTCGGCGCGCACAAGCCGACCCGGAGTCCACCGCCGTGCACCATTCGCAGGACGGCGAGAATTCTTGCGACGGTGTAGGTTTTGCCGGTTCCCGGCCCACCGGCCAGGATCGTGGTCCAGCGCGTGGCCGCCACGACAGCCGCGTGCCGTTGCAGGTCGCCGGCCTCGTGATCAGACGAATCCGGCTTACCGAACACCTCGCCGACGGCTGTGCGCAATTGTGTCTGGTCCACCTCGGGCGCACTCTGTGATCGTGTGTGCAGGATGTCCCGGATTGCTTGTTCCTGACGAAAGTACTTCTGCAGGTACAGGAGTGGGCCGTCGTCGGAGGTCATCAGCACCAACGGTCGGAGCGGACCAGCGTCGGTACCGACCACCAGCGGACTGTCGAGCAGCTCGGTGATCAACTCTTCTCGGGGTGGCAGTGCGAGGGACGGATCGTCGGGAATATCGTCGAGTCGGTCGAGGGCGAGGCAGGTGGAGCCCAGTCGGACTGCCCGAATCGCCAGCGCGGTGCCGAGAAGCGCGGGGTCCGAGAGTCGTTCTCCGCACATTCGAACCAGGCGCTCGGTGATGTGCACGTCGGCTGGGGCGAGCACACCTGCGTCGTTCCAGCGACCCAGGATGCCGCGCGCGCCGACGACCCGGGTGAGGTCGCCGGTAGAGCGTGCGCGCTGGTCGTGGTGCGACGCCGATGCGCCCCCGTTCATCGGTCACCGGCCAATGCGTCGGAGATGTCGGTGATCAACTGCACGGCTGGCTTCCACTCGAACACACCACAGCCAGGCGGGGTGTCGGGACCCGCCATTCCGCGGACAAAGTGGTACTGGACCGGACCGAGGTGGTCTGCAGGTCGGTAATCGGCGAGTCGCCATCGCAGATATCGATGCAGCGCAACTGAATACAGGAGAGCCTGCAACGGGTAGTGGGACTTGATCATCTCGGCGGCCATGGCGTCGGAATCGAAGTCTTCCACGACGAGGTCACCCGGTCGGAGTCGGTTTGTCTTGTAGTCGACCACCACGAACCGGCCGTCGGGAGTGCGCAGCACCGAATCTATGCTGCCGGTCAGATACCCCCGCAGGCGGTGCCGCGGAAGCTGTCCCAGCACTTCACAATACGGCCGCAGCGGGTCGTCAGCGGCGAGATGACGCCTCATGAGGTCGGCTATCGCGCCGACGGTGGTACCACCGTCGGCCGTTTCCCCGGAACCAAGCGGGAGTTCGAAATCCAATTCCGACAACCGGTTTCGGGGTTTGATCGACCACAGATCGCCGAAGCCGAGCGGAGTTGTCAGCACACCGGACAGGGCGTTCGCCAACACGTCGAGATCGACGGCGCCGCCCCGCACATCCGCCGAACGCGCACACAACTCGCGAACATGCGCACGCATGTCCGGCGCCGAGGTGTCGACGTACTCGAGTACCTCGTGGACAAGGGTGCCAAAGCTCGCGCCGAAGGGCAGACCGGACATCGGCGAAGGCGTTCCAGGCAGTGCGGTCGTGTCAGCGAACTCGGGTTCCGCCGTGTAATCGAGGTCTGCGGCAACCGGTTCGTCGTCAAGAGCCGTGTCGAGGCGGGCGCCGTCGGTTTCGCTGCCGGTCTGGATCGCGGCCTGCACCTGGGCACTCCCGTGCGGGATCGGCGCGGGCACGTCGGCGTGTCCCACCGCGGCGACGATCGCCGAGTACGAGGTCCTGCGCCACTCCTGATCGATCGGTCGCTCGAACGCCGCGACCGCCAGGTCGGGTTCGGGCTCGGCATCGGCGTCGGGCAATCGCTCGACACCCGTCGGCCGACCCGCCGGGGACACCTCGATCAACGGATTACGTTGCGCGAGTTCCCGAATCACGGCCACACACTGATGGTCGTCGGGCACGTCCACGGACTGCGCGACGGTCCAGGTCGGCTCCGTCGTGTGACCGTCGTCGTCGCGGCCCGCGTCCGCACGGCCGAAGATCAACCGATGCAGCGGGCCAGTCGGGGTGGTCGCGGTGGGAGCCCACCAGAGGACCGCCTGCGACTGCGCGCGAGTGAGAGCCACGTACAGCAGTCGGAGATCTTCCCCGGCGACCTCGGACGCATACCGTGCTCGCCGGTCGTTTCGACCCGGCGCCGCGGGTCCTCCGACGTCGAGCATCCGGTCGCCGTCGTCGTCGTGGTAGGTCAGGTCGCCGTCGTCGTCGATCCACGTTCCGTCCCACCCGAACGGCGCGTACACGATCGGGAACTGTAAACCCTTGCTGGCATGCACGGTCATGATCGCGACGGCATCGGTGTCGCGATCGAGGCGGCGACTCTGATCCTCGTGGCGCTGCCGGCGTGACGTGTCGGCGATCCGGTCCGTCAACCATTCGACGAGACCGCTGATCCCCTCGCCGGATTCGACGACGTGCCGGTTGCACAGCGCCGACACCTGCAGCAGATCGGTCAGCAGCCGCTCACCGTTGTGAATTCCGAGTACCCGTGCGGACACCTGCTGCGCGGCGATCAGCCGCTGGGCCATCGCAGCGAAGCCCACCTGCGTCAGGAGGTGACCGAGTGCGGCGAATTCGGAACCGAGTTCGGCGGTCCCCGCTTCGGCGTCGTGCGCCAGCCGCTGTGGGGTCCACCCGAGCAGCGGGGTGAGTGCCGCCAAGCGCACCCGATCAGGGCGCGAGGGCTGCTCGATCGCACGCAACACCCACAACCAGTGTTGTGCAGCGATCGTCTGGAACACCGTCGACCCCGACCCGATGACGGCGTTGACCCCGCGCTGGGCGAGCTCGGCCTGCAACGGCTCGATGGTTTTGTTCGAGCGGACGAGAACCGCGATGTCGCCCGGCTCGACCGGCCGTCGCTCGCCCTCCACCTCGATGGTGAGTCCGGCGGTCAGTGTGGCGGTGATGTCGTCGGCCACGTCGACGATGACGCTTTTGCGCGCGTTCGGGGCGGAGGGCACTCCGAAAGAGTTGAGGGAGCTGAAGTCCTGCCGGGTGAACACCCGGATCCGCAACGGGCACACGGCGCTCGCCGCAGAGTGCAGACGGGAGCCGGAAAAGGCGGCCTCGACGGGGCGCACGACAATGTCGGGATGGCCGAGCGTCGCGCCGCCGTACAGGGTGGACAGCGCCGACACCAGTGCCCCGTCCGACCGTCGATTGGTGTCGAGGACTCGCAGGGTGTCCGCCGATCGGACCGCGGAGAGGTAACTCAGCACCTCTGCCCCGCGGAAGCCGTAGATGGACTGCTTGGGATCGCCCACCAGGATCAACGTGCGGGTCCCGTGGAAGCATCGCCGGAGAATCTCCCATTGCAGGGGGTCGGTGTCCTGGAACTCGTCGACGAGAGCCACGTCGAATGAGTTCCGGATGCGGCGACACGCTGCTTCACCGACGTCTTTGTCGGTGATGATCCGGTGAAGGATGGTCTGCAGATCGTCGTAGGTGCGCAACCGCGACGTCCGTTTGCGGGATTCGACGATCTCACGCACCTTGGTCGCGAATCGGACGCGCATCCCCGCTACTCGTCCGGCCGCCCGGCCGGTGTCGAGTTCGGTGGGGTCGGGGGCCAAGGTCACGGCAGGCTGCCGCACGGCCGACCGCGCGATGTTCGTGGCCTGCTCGAAGGTGAATTCCGGTGCGTCGCTTGCCGAGAACCCGCGTAGGTAGAGATCGAGAGCGGCCTCGTCGGTGAGATCGTCGACCTCTTCGACGATCTGGTAAACCATTTCGCGTTCGCCCAGGAAGCCCAGGGTTTCCAGCATCCGATTGCAGAAGGTGTGAGTGGTCGCGATGGTGGACGCATCGAAATCCGACAATGCCCGCACGAGATTGTCACGGCGCGATCGCACGGCGTCTTCCGTTCCGGTCGCAAGCAAACGTTCCAACGGATCAGGAGATGAGCGTGCGGCCTCGGGATCGGCGAGTCTGTCGAGGAGACCACGAACGCGTTCGCGCATGCGTTCCCGCAGTTCGGCGGTCGCCGCACGGCTGAAGGTGACCAGCAACATCCGGGAGATGGGCACGCCATCGGCAAGTTGTCGTGCTGCGAGTCCGACGATCGCGTACGTCTTGCCTGTGCCCGCACTCGCTTCGAGGACGGTGGTGGCATCGGGCAGACTCTCGGTGACGTCGAA
This sequence comes from Gordonia sp. NPDC003422, assembly GCF_053588675.1. NCBI lineage: Bacteria > Bacillati > Actinomycetota > Actinomycetes > Mycobacteriales > Gordoniaceae > Gordonia > Gordonia sp. NPDC003422. The sequence goes on along the minus strand of NZ_JBSFQL010000022.1, from coordinate 95,669 downwards.
GGGGGCCGGGACGTTCATCGAATCCCTTCCGCGCGCTCGAGCAGCGGCTGCCAGATTCGGCGGGCGAGACCGCAGAACAGCGGTTCCTCCGGGTCGAGGTCGAGGGCGTCGGCAACCGTTGCGTCCGCAGGACGACGCACGATCACGTCATCGAAGGCGACGGTCGCCAGAACGTCCCCGCCGAGGACCAGCCGGACACTCGGATCGCGATGCGCACCATAGCGATCGGCGAAGCTTCGTTCTGCCGCACGCAGTCCCCACTCACGTCGGCGGCCGCCTGCGTCGTGCTGGGCGAATGCCTGCGCCGCGTCCAGCGGCAGCGGCAGCGGCGTGCGCAGCCCTTCGTCGCGAATCCGGACGAGATCGTGCAGAGTCGCGACGGCGTCGTCAGGCGGGGTGAAGGTCACGCGGGCGGCACCTGCACCGCCGACGGCGCGTCCGACGACGATTCCGGTGGTCATGCGTCCCGCGGGAACACTGCCCGACGCCGCACCGGCAGCGACGGCGACGATCCGAATCCATTCGGTGATCAGAGCTTTCGCCTTCAGCCGCGAGTAGGTGGCCGTGACGAGTCGCGTCCCGAACACATTCGGGACCGTTCCGAATACTCGGCGCCCGTCCGGCAGCGTGACGTCGATGTCGAGCATCGCCGGTGATCCGGTACGCACATCCGCGACGGCCTGATGCAGATTCTGCGCGACCTGAGAGATCCGAGACAGGGTTCGAGTTCCGAATGCGAAGGGCGGCAACGTACCTCGTCGTAGTTCCGCGGCCTGGCACTCCTCGATGGTCGCGCCGGTGAGCATCCGCGACAGGAACCGGTCGCCGATACCCCACGCTTCCAGCGGATCGAGTGCGACGTCGAGTTGATCGTCGTGTGCGCGTTCTTCTCTCGGTACTCGGGTGCCCAGACGCTGCCGCAGGAAGCCGGCAATCGTATCCACATGGAAGTCGATCAGGGCGTCGAGATCGATGTCGGTCTCCGCCGGATCGGCGGCCGCCTCGTCGAGCGGCTCGGCCGCTGCCATCGGGCGGGTCGCCTCGGTCGGGTTGCGCAGGGCAAGGGCACCCTCGAGCAGGGTGGCATCGTGGCTGAACGGCGCGGCGACTCCCGGCAGCGCACCCGCGATGAAGTTGCGCCGATCGAATCCATGAAGCGTGTGATGCCGGACCGGATCCTCATCGGCGTCGATCAGCGTCGAGACGGTGTCCACCAACTCACTCACCACGACGGCAGGTGGGATGCGTCGGCCCGACACCGGGTCGGCGCCGCTGTAGAACACCAGCAACGATTCGCCTGCCGCGCACATCGCGTCCAGGAAGCACTGGCGGTCCTCGTCGCGTGGGTTGCGTTCGCCCACAAGCGGATCTGTGCCCAAGACATCGTCGCCGTCGACTCGTTGGACACGGGGGAAGACCTCGGCGTCGATGCCGAGGAGCACGATGACCCGGTGCGGTACCGAGCGCATGGGCACCATCGTGCAGACCGTCAGTTCGCCGGTGCGGAAATTGGATCGCGTCGGTCGTCCGGCGACCAGGGCCGAGATCAGATCGCGTACATCGGGCAGGCGCAGCAGCGTTGCCGCGTCCCCGTTGTCGCTGTCGCGGTCTTCGCCGAATGCCTCGGTGATCAGCCGGATCGTTTGTGCGCGTTGCCAATCATCGACAGGGTCGGTCGTCGTCATGGTGTCCACGATGTCGATGAGCGCCTCGCGCCATCGGGCTGCCGGAGCGCTTCCGCTCAGTTCGTCCAGAACCGCGGACAGGCGTGCCATCAGTTCCGCGAACCGGCCGGCGAGGTCGATCTCGGTACTCTCCACCCCGGCCAGCGGCAGCGCGGTGCCCAACCACTCGCCGTCTTGTTCCTCGGCCACTGCGCCCAGCGTGATCCGGTCGAGGCCCGATTCGAACGTGCCCTGCCCGAATCCGGCCAGGCCGAACCGAGCACGCTGATCGACGTCGATCCCCCATCGAATGTTCCCGGTGGCCAACCATTCTCGTAGGCGGTCCACCTCGCTGTCGGTGAAGGCGAACCGCCTCCGAACGGGCTCGTGCCCGATGAGATCGATGACTTCTCCCGCTCTCACTCGACTGGCCGCAAGCTCGACGACCGCGGCGACGACGTCGAGGATGGGATTGACACGGCGGATCGTGCGGTCGGCGAGTCGGACGCGCAGCGCGAATGCGGGATGCGACAAGCCTGCTTGTCCAAAGGCCCCGCGGATGAGTGGCGCGAAGGTCTCGACATCGGGACACATGACGAGAACATCGCGAGGCTGCAGGGTCGGGTCGGCGGCGAAAAGATGCAGCAAGCGGTCGCGGAGGACCTCCACTTGACGCTCGGGACCATGACATGCGTGAATCTCCACCGACGAATCCGGTTGTACTGCAGAATCTTCGAGCCGATCGTCGCGAAGGCCGGTTTGCAGGGCGCCGAGCAGTGTCCGGGGTGCTGCGCTGCGTGCGGCATGATGGATGTCCTCATCGGCCGACGGGAGCAACCGGGCCTGCAGTTCTTGCACGTCGCGCGACAGGCTCGCGAGCAGCGGGTGCCCGACCGGCACCTCGGGACGGTCGGTGCGTCGTGGTGGTGCTGTGGCGTCCGGATCGACGACCGCTGCCAGTGCGTCCCACAGTGCGGGGCTCGGATGGGGCAGAAACAGGTGCACGTCGTGGTGATGCGAGGCCGCGACGATGATTTGACGGAACTCCTCGGTGATCCGGGTGGGACCGAAGATCGAGAACCGCTCGGGCAGGCCACCCGCGGCCGGATCGTCGCGGAGACGTTCACACAGTTGCGGTAACGATTCCGCGGGATGCGGCCGGCCGATCTCGTCACGCAGAGCGCGCCAGAAGTCGGGCTGCCATTTGAGGTCGGACGCGATGGGGCCGCCGGCGCCGTCTTCATCGCGTCCGTTCGCCCAGGCGGCGACCATCGACGGCCGGGTACGTCCGTAGCGTTCGAACAGATCGGCCAGGTGCCGGGCAGTGGCGAACCGGCGTCCGACGCGGGGCGAGGCGTCGTCGCCTGCGCCGATGTGTCGCGCGATCACGGCCAGCGCGGGGTCGGTGATCCGGCGGTCGAGCACTCGCAAGACCGGCCAGACGAGGGCTGCGGCACGCCACGGCTCGTCGACCGGCAACCGAGGTTCGGTTGCCGCGTCGCCCTGTACCGCTGCGACGATCGTGTCCACCAGGTGCGAGGGTGACGAGAAGTCGATGTTGGCCGCGATGCCGTCGGCATTCGACGGTCCGCAGCCGAGGCGGCGGGCCAGGTGCTGCTGCAGCCACCGCTCGACACCGACCGCAGGCACGGACACGATCTCCGCCTGCATGGGGTCGGCGAGGGGTGTTGCGATCAGATCGGCCAGTGCGTCGGCCAGGGTGTCTGTTCGCTCCGCGCGGTGCAGAAACAGCATGTTCGTCGGCGGTCAGTTGACGGTCGTGGACCGGCTCGCGTGAAAGGCCACCGGCTCTCCGAGACGGCCGCCGAGCATCTCGCGCATATCGTCCGAAATCGGTTTCGGTCGGCCGGATGCGGGATCGATGACGACCATCGTCGTCTCCGCAGAGGCGCACAGGACTCCCCGATCGTCGAAGAGGCGCAGGGCCATAACGAACGACGACGTACCGACTCGGCTCACCGCACTGCGCACGCAGATCGGCTCGGCCGTGTATTCCAGAGGTGCCGAGAACTGGATGTCCTGCCTCGCGACCAGCATCGAGAAACCCTCGGGCCGCTGCGGAAGCCAGTCCGCGAACGATCGGACCCGAGCTTCTTCGAACAAGCGCGCAAATTGCACGTTATTGATGTGGTTGTTGATGTCCATGTCGCCCCAGCGCAGCTGCAGCGGAATGTCGAGGTGGTAGTCGTCGGCCACCCTTGGCACATTAGCGACGTCGGCCGACACGATCGCACCAACCCCGACACCAGCAGTCCGACACACCCGTACGCGAACGACGGGTCACAACGTCTCACGAGGTCGTACACTCACGCGCGGGGAGCATCAAGGGCAGGGGACGAACGTGAACATCGACACGCCGCGCACCCGCCTGCGACCGTTGGGCCCCGACGACGTCGAGGATCTGGTTCACCTCGACGGCGATCCCGAGGTCATGCGGTATGTCAGCGCAGGTGTACCGACGTCCCGCGCGGTGATCGAGGAATGGGTGCTGCCTCGTGCCGAGGCAGAACGCGTCGCGCACGGGACCGGAATGTGGTCGATCGTCGATCCGGCGTCGTCGTCGTTCCTGGGGTGGGTGTCGTTGCGGACGCCACGCCACAGCAACCGCACCGAGTTGGAGCTCTCCTACCGGCTCAGACGTGCGGCATGGGGCCGAGGTCTTGCGACCGAGGCGTCGCGTGCGGTTCTCGCCTTCGCCTTCGGCCACCTCGGGACAGAACGGGTCTTCGCCGGGACCATGGCGATCAACGTGGGCTCACGACGCGTGATGGAGAAGCTGGGCATGAGCCTCGCCGCCATCCATGTCTCCGACGAGCGTTTCGACGAGCTGTCCCCACCCCCGTCGGTCCTGGGTTTCCTGGCCGATGGCGGTTTCGATCAGGCCGAAGTCGAGTACGAGATCGTCCGGGCCCAGTGGACATTCTTCACCTCGCGATGGTCCGGTTCGACCGACCTCACCGCCTGAGTGGTGCTCGACGCGAACAACCCAGCATCATTGACTACCGTTAGTGGTTGTGCGGCGTGATCGCGACGGATCCGCCCGCGACGATCGAGTCCCACGATTCGAGCCAGAGGAGATGTTCTCGTGAGCAGCCCAACCCCGCACTCCCGTAAGCGTGTGGTCATCATCGGCTCCGGCTTCGGCGGTCTGTTCGCTGCCCAGCGACTGGGCAAGGCCGATGTCGACGTCACCCTCATCGCCAAGACGACCCACCACCTGTTCCAGCCGATGCTGTACCAGGTGGCGACCGGCATCGTCGCCGAGGGTGAGATCGCACCGGCGACCCGCGTCGTGTTGCGCAAGCAGAAGAACACCCGGGTACACCTCGGCGATGTCTTCGAGATCAACCTCGAGGCCAAGACGGTCACGTCGCGGCTACTCGAGCGAGTCACGGTCACTCCCTACGACGACCTCGTCATTGCGGCCGGAGCCGACCAGTCGTACTTCGGGAACGATCATTTCGCCGAGTTCGCACCCGGTATGAAGACCATCGACCATGCGCTCGAACTGCGCGGCCGCATTCTCGGCGCATTCGAGCAGGCCGAGCTCTCCGACGATCCCGCCGAACGCGCCAAGCTGCTGACCTTCGTGGTGGTCGGTGCCGGGCCGACCGGCGTCGAACTGGCCGGTCAGATCGCGGAGATGAGTGACAAGACCCTCAAGGGTGCGTTCCGCAACATCGACCCCACCGAGGCGAGGGTGATCTTGCTCGACGCAGCGCCCGCGGTGTTGCCTCCGTTCGGCGAGAAGCTGGGCGGCAAGGCGGCGAAACGCCTCGAGCGCATGGGTGTGGAGATCCAGCTCAACGCGATGGTCGTCGATCTCGACTACGACGGCCTGGTCGTCAAGGAGAAGGACGGCACCACCCGTCGCATCGAATCGCAGTGCAAGGTGTGGTCGGCCGGCGTGCAGGCGAGCCCGCTGGGCAAGCAGCTCGCCGAGCAATCCGGCGTCGAACTCGACCGTGCGGGCCGCGTGAAGGTGCAGCCCGACCTCTCACTTCCGGGTCACCCGAACGTGTTCGTGGTCGGCGACATGATGGCCGTCGACGGCGTGCCCGGCGTGGCGCAGGGCGCAATCCAGGGCGGACGCTACGCGGCCGACGCGATCAAGGCCGAGCTGAAGGGCCACACCCCCGACGAGCGCAAGCCGTTCAGTTACTACGACAAGGGCTCGATGGCCACCATCTCCCGGTTCAGCGCGGTGATGCAGGTCCCGATCCCGGGCACCAAGAAGAAGTTCGAGACCGAGGGCTACTTCGCGTGGCTCGGCTGGCTGGCCCTGCACCTCGTGTACCTGGTGGGCTTCCGGAACCGGTTGAACACGCTCGTCAACTGGTTCTTCGCGTTCACCACCAAGGGCCGCACGCAGCTGGCCGTCACCGAACAGCAGGTCTACGCGCGTACCGCGATCGGCCAGCTCAGTGAACTCGAGAAGAAGTCGATCGAGGAGACCGAGGCGGAATCGGCCGGGGCGACCCCGGAACCCGAGAAAGCCGATGAGTCCAAGCCGGCTGAGGAAAAAGCCGAGGCCAGCTGATCCGGTCCACACTGGTCAGCAAGGTAGTCACCAGGACTTCGGGTCAGCGACCCACCCGCCGACGTCGTCGGCGATCGTGGAGGCGGGAAGAGAGTGCGGCCCCGTCGCCGAAACCGCAATCGTCGCCAGAAACCTTCGGTGTGGCCAGAAACCGCTGGTGCGCCCGGGTTTCTGACCAGACACGCGGTTTCTGCAATTGCGACATGCCCACCAGGCGACTCTGCGGTCGGCAACTCTTACCCGAATCGAGCGGTCGCCGCGTCGGATGGCTGAGATCGGGCCCCGCAGCGGGGTCCTCGGGGAATATGCCGGAAGCCGACGCTGACAGGCCCGATCTCAGTCACCGATCGGCGGTCTTCGCCCTGCGTCGAACGCAATGCAGGCACACGCGCCCAAATAAACTAGGGGAAGAGAGTTCGTCCCCTACCCTTGGTGTCCTCCCCCGGAAATTTCTGGCGGACGACTGTGAAACCCGGGGAAGAAACTCTTCCCCTAGATTTTGCTGGCACGAGGGCATCCTGTTCCCCCAGGTCAGAAGGCTGGTCACCTAACTCTTCGGGTCAGCGACCCACGTCGTCGGCTCGCCAGGCCCTTCGAGCTCCGCTCGCACCTCAGGGAGCGGTGAGGGTGTCGCGTTTCCGCAGGTCAGAAGGCTGGATGCCGGGTCAGGTGAGGACGGCTCGGGTGTCTAGGGCGTCGTACAGTGTCCGGCACCGGGCGGCGGTGTCGGCCAGCGCTGTCGTCAGGGTGCCGCCACCGGCGAGGGAGAGGCGCGCCACGAATTCGTTCGGGTCGACGTCGTCGCCGCGGGTGTCGGGAAACCGGAACACGCTTCCGAATGCCCGGTGCGTGGTGGGGACCCCGGGATGTTCCCCGATGACCGTCTGATGACGCAGTAGCGGGTCACCGTCGAGGTCGACGGTGAGAGCGCCCTGCCACGAACCACCCGCATCGACCACTTGCCGATCCACCGATCGCCGACCGATCTGCGCGCGTTCGTGGATCGCGACGGCGGCGTCGGATGCAAGATGGGCGATCGTCCGGGACCTGTGCTGCGCACCGGCAGCAACTATCGTCGGTTCCGGGTCGACGACGAGCAGGCCACCTTCGCCGACCGTCAACTCCCAACGGGCGGTCGAATCGGCACGCCCGACCGATGGCAAGGCGATCGTCGCGGCGACCGAACGCACCTCGAGGTGGGCGCCCGGGGCGACCTCTACCCGCACGGAGATGTCGTCGCCACCGAGCGGGGTGGCCGCTGCACCGACGAGGTGGATGGTGTGACGACCGGTCTGACGCACCGTGATCGCGCCCGTTGCGGTGATCCGCGGTGACCTGTCGGGCCGGGCGGTGATCGTCACCTCGGTCTGCATGATCCCCTCAGGCCGACACCGTGGCGAGTTGCGTCCGGACCCACGCCAGGACGTCGCCCGCGGTCGGGTCCTCGGTCAACGAGATCATCGCCGTCGGCCGTCCCTCACGGACCCGTTCGGCATCCGTGCGCATGACGTCGAGGTCTGCATTCACCCGCTCGGCGAGGTCGGTCTTGTTGATGACGAGTAGGTCCGAGTAGGTCACGCCCGGACCACCTTTGCGCGGCACCTTGTCGCCGCCCGCCACATCGATCACGAAGATCTGGACGTCGACGAGCCCGGTGGAGAAGGTCGCGGTCAGATTGTCGCCGCCGGACTCCACCAGGATGAGATCGAGCGGCGGGTTCTTCTCGACGAGGTCGTCGATCGCGTCGAGATTGGCGGTGATGTCGTCGCGGATTGCGGTGTGGGGACAACCGCCGGTCTGGACGGCGGCGATCCGCTCGTCGGGCAGCACAGCGTGCCGTCGGAGGAAGTCGGCGTCCTCGGTGGTGTAGATGTCGTTGGTGAGCACGGCTACCGACAGTTGGTCGCGGAGTTCGCGGCACAATGCCGCCACGAGATGGGTCTTGCCGACGCCGACGGGACCGCCGATCCCGACGCGCAGCGCCTCACCGGGTTCGCGACGTCGCCGGGGGCGGTCGAGGTCGTGCGAATGCGGCTGGCCATCCATCAGATGCGGGGGCATGGGGTTCTCCTCTGCGTTGGTTGTCCGTCGGTCGAGACTCGGTCAGGAAGCGAACAGGGGCATGGCGCGACGCTCGTGCCGTTCGGCGAACACGTCCATCGTAGGGTCGGACAGGTCGGCCGGCTCGACAGCTGCTTGCGCCGCGATGCGCTCGCAGGCCACACCCAGATCGGCGATGACGAGTGCGACGTCAGCCGGGTCGAGCGCCAGCAGACGCTGTCCGGCGGTGGCCGCCCCGCTGGTGGTCGTGTACGCCAGGATCAGCGCGGTGTGGAAACCCGAAAGCGCACACAGGGATCCGATCGAGCCGACGATCACCGGATGATGGGTGCGCGGGGTGTGCTCGGCCCACTCGGTGTCGGGCCACATTCGGCGGGCCAGTCGCAGCATCCCGCGGCCCTGCGCGTAGGACGCCTTCCTTGCGGCGGAAGACGGTGTGCGCGCGTCCATCTCACGCATCGCGGTGGGGACGTCCATGGTCGCGTCGGCCACCGCCGCCGCGATCGACGCGGCGACCAGGCCGGTGGTCGCAAGCCGACGGTGCAGATGGCGCGAGAGGTCGTCGACGGTGCGGATGTGCCCATCGCTGATGGCCTGTTCCACCCCGCCGGAATGAACATGGCCACCCACCGGCAGTCGCGAGTCGGCGAGCGTGAGCATCATCGCCAGTGGCGAGTTGTCGTACCGGCCGGTGTCGCGAGATGCGTTTGCGGAAGTCATGTCGGATTGGGACTCAGAAGAGGAAATACCGTTGGGCCATGGGCAATTCGGAGACCGGTTCGGATTCCCACACCTCGCCGTCGACGCGCACGGTGAAGGTGTCGGGGTCGATTTCGATGGTCGGGCACGCATCGTTGTTCGGCATGTCCGCCTTGCCGGTCGAGCGGGTGCTCTTCACCGCGACGAGCCGACGGTCGAGGCCGATTCGGCCGGCGAGGTCGTCGTCGCATCCCGGTGCGACGAAGCTGACCGAGGTGGCCGCGGCGACCTTGGGCGCCGCCCCGTACATGGGACGGGGAAAGACGGGTTGCGGTGTCGGGATCGAGGCGTTGGCGTCGCCCATCGCCGCCCACGCAATCGCGCCGCCCTTGATCACCACGTCCGGACGCACGCCGAAGAACGCGGGATCCCAGAGCACCAGGTCGGCGAGTTTCCCGACCTCGACCGACCCGATCTCGTCGTCGAACCCGTGCGCGATCGCCGGACAGATCGTGTACTTCGCCACGTACCGCTGAGCGCGGGTGTTGTCGGCCGCGCCGTCGCCGGCCAAGGAACCGCGTTTGCGCTTCATCACGTGGGCGGTCTGCCAGGTACGCAACACGACCTCACCGATCCGCCCCATCGCCTGTGCGTCCGAGCCGATCATCGAGATGGCCCCGAGGTCGTGCAGCAAGTCCTCGGCGGCGATGGTCGACGGTCGAATCCGGCTCTCCGCGAACGCAAGATCCTCCGGCACGGTCGGATTGAGGTGGTGACACACCATGAGCATGTCGAGGTGCTCGTCGAGAGTGTTGACGGTGTGCGGCCGGGTCGGATTGGTGGAACTGGGCAGCACGTTGGGGTAAGCGGCGACCGTCATGATGTCGGGCGCGTGACCGCCACCGGCACCCTCGGTGTGATACGCGTGAATCGAACGCCCCGCGATCGCGCCGAGCGTCTGCTCGACGAACCCCGCCTCGTTCAACGTGTCCGAGTGCAGCGCGACCTGGACCCCGGTCTCGTCGGCCACCCGCAGACAGGCGTCGATCGCTGCCGGGGTACTCCCCCAGTCCTCGTGAAGTTTGAAACCCGATGCGCCGGCCCTGATCTGCTCGTGCATCGCCTCCGCGCTCACCGTGTTGCCCTTACCCAGCAACGCGATGTTCATCGGCCAACCGTCGGTCGCGGCGAGGATCGAACTCAGGTGCCACGCACCCGGGGTCACTGTGGTCGCCTTGCTGCCCTCGGCGGGTCCGGTGCCGCCGCCGATGAGCGTGGTGATTCCGTTGCCGAGTGCCTCGTCCATGATCTGCGGACAGATGAAGTGGACATGGCAGTCGATCCCGCCGGCGGTGATGATCTTGCCGTTGCCCGCGATGATCTCGGTGGACGGTCCGATCACCAGGTCCGGATGAATCCCGTCCATGGTGTCGAGGTTGCCGGCCTTACCCATCGCGACGATGCGTCCGTCACGAATACCCAAGTCCGCCTTGATAATTCCCCAGTGGTCGAGGATCACGACGCCGGTGATGACAGTGTCGGGGGCGCCGTCGGCGCGGGTGGCCCGGCTCTGCCCCATCGATTCCCGGATCACCTTGCCGCCGCCGAAGACCGCCTCCTCGCCGGCCCGGCCCGGTCCGCCGCTGCGGTCCTCGGTGACCTCGATCAGCAGATCGGTGTCGGCGAGGCGAATACGGTCGCCCGTCGTCGGGCCGAACAACTGTGCATACCGCCCGCGGTCGAGTGTCGCCACGTCAGATCCTTCCCGGTGGGTCGAGCGAGATCCCGTGGACCTCTCGGGTACCACCGAGCGGTACGACCGTGACGGTCATCTCGATGCCGGGCTCGAAGCGCACCGCCGTGCCCGCCGGGATGTCGAGCCGACAACCCCGAGCCGCGGCGCGGTCGAAGTCGAGCGCCGCGTTGGCCTGCGGAAAATGAACGTGGCTGCCCACCTGGACCGGCCGATCGCCGGTGTTGACCACCGCGAGGGTGACGCCCTGTGCACCCTCGTTGAGCTCGATCGTGCCGGGTGCAGCGATCACCTCGCCGGGTATCACGGATGAAATCCTCTCCGCCGGTTGCGATCCCGCCATCAACGCCTCCTCGCCTCGGTGTTGCCTCGCATGTGTCGACGTCGACGGTCAGTCGATCGGGTTGTGCACGGTGACCAGCTTGGTGCCATCCGGGAATGTCGCCTCGACCTGCACGTCGTGCAGCATCTCCGGCACTCCGTCCAAGACGTCCTCGCGGCGCAGGACCTCGCGTCCGGAACTCATCAGCTCGGCCACCGACCGGCCATCTCGCGCCCCTTCCAGGACGTGGTCGGTGATGATCGCGACTGACTCAGGATGGTTCAGCTTGAGGCCCCGACCTTGTCGTCGTCGGGCCAGTTCCGCCGCATACGAGATCAGCAGACGTTCCTGTTCATGCGGCGACAGTCGCACCGATATCTCTCCTGTTCCCGCCGGACACTGCGTCGGCCCGCACTCCGCGGTGGCAGAGGTGGGCAATGGAGTCATCCTGCCACGGAGTCGGCGTCATGGCTCGGTGAGCGGTTCGGCCCGAATCCCGGCGGACGTGCATGCGAGTCAGTCGGCGAGGGCGCCACCCTGCGACCGCAGTTCAGCGAGACGCGCCGGAGTGCACAACGGCGCGATCGCGGCGACCTCATCGGGGGTGAAGGCTCCGGCAGCCACTCCCCGGCCGACGACGAGGGCAAGCGACATCGCGGTTGCCGGCTCGTCCATCACCTCGCCCGAACTGCGTTCGAAATAGGCCTGGAGCCGTGCCGCGGCCGTCGGCATCGCAGTGCGGAAGAAGCCGATCACCGCCATCCATCTGGTGATCAGGTGGCCCGGGTGCATGTCCCAGCCTTGGTAGAAACCCCGCTCCAGCGACCTGGTGACCAGCGCGTGGTGGCGCGACAGCGCCGCGGCGACCTGATCGGGGTCGCCCACCGGGACCACTTGGGTGGAGCCGTCACTCACCCACACCCCGGTCTGCGCCGCGGCAACCTGCATCACGGACTTCGCGTGGTCGGCTGCAGGATGGGCCAGCGACTGCTGCGCGGAGACGATGCCGCACGCGGCGCTGTAATCGTAGGTGCCGTAATGCACGCCGCTGATTCGGGGCCGGCCCCGATGAATCGCCTCGGCGACTGTCGCCCGACCGTCGGCACCGAGCACCGCCTGCGGGATCTCCACCTGAAGCTCGTAACGGAGCGTGCCATCGGAAATCCCGTGGGCGCGTTCGAGATCCGCGCAGATCAGGTTGACGGCGTCCACCTGACGGACGTCGCGCAGCTTGGGCACTGTGAAGACGAAACCGTCCGGAACCCCTCCCGCGGCGTCGAGCACCAGTTCCAGGGTCCTGATCCCACGCGCACGTTCTAGCGCGCCGAGGCCCTTCGCGCGGATCCCCGCGACCCGGGGCGTGTGTGGGCGGTCGGCGACCCAGGCGGCCAGCGTCTCGCCGGCACGCCGTGCGTCGGCATCCTCGACGGCGTCGGGTCGTCGGCCGTATCCGTCCTCGAGGTCGATGCGCAGATCGACGATCGGGTTGGACCGCAGTCGCGCGCGAGCGAGGTCGATCACCTCGGCCGTGGCGAGACCGCCGAGGGAGGCCGCGGCGGCGTCGGCGATCGCCAGTGCCTCGACACCCCACGTGGCGGGGGTGCCGGCCTCGGCGTCGGCGGCAGACACATACACCGTGTGGATCGGTTGAGAGACCGCGTCGTCGCCGGGGAAAAGGCGATCGAGGTCGGCGTCGACATCGTTGAGGATCGTCTCGACCGCCGATCGGGTGTCCGCGCGCAGCCCTCGATGGGCGTCTGGTCGCGGTTCACTCACCCCGGTCATCCCTCGGAGGGCAGCTCGATGTTCTGCAGACGAACCTGGCTGCGAGCCAGCAGCCGGTCACGCTCATCGGTCATCTCGACAGCCCACAACTGCTGGCGGCGGCCACGATGGATCGGTGCCGAACGTGCGGTGACGACACCGGAGCTGATCGACCGGAGGAAGTCCGTGTTGTTGTTCACCCCGACTGCGGTGCCGCCGATCCCGGCTTCCTGCAACCAGAAGTACCCGCTCATGCTCGCGACACTCTCGGCGACCGCACAGTAGACGCCGCCGTGGACGATCCCGAAGGGCTGGTGGTGCGCTTCGGTGATCTCGAGCGTCGCGTGAATCCCGTCGGCGCCGACCTCGACCGGCGTCAGGCCCAAAACGGCATCGAGGCCGCGACCGATCGACTCCCGCACGGCTTTCTCTGTATCCACTGTCATGAGTCCAACCCTGTCACGACTGTGTCGAGAACGTGAATGGGCCGAGAACGTGAATGAGCGGGGAACGTCCATGCCGGCTCCGACGTTGAGTTCCCGACCATGGAAAACGGCCTCAAGAGACCGGTAGGCCCCACGTTTCGGATGAAACGTGGGGCCTACCGTGGCGTGGACCGGGGGTCTCTGCAGCCCTCAGGACACTCGCGCGGTCCGACGTGACTCTTAATGTAGGCTAGCCTTACCAATCCTGTCAAGGGCGGTTCGAAAGGCGAGTCGAGATCGGTCCCGACACCCACGTCAGGCACCGGATTTGACCGCGAATGCGGCGAGTAGGAGATACGACAGTAAAATGCGAAGGATGAATGGCTTGGGCGATCTGGAGCGTGCCGTCATGGACACGTTGTGGGCGAGTTCCACACCGCAAACCGTGCGTCAGGTGCATGCCACGCTTTCGCGCGATCGCTCGCTGGCGTACACCACCGTCATGACGGTGCTGCAGCGCCTTGCGAAGAAGAATCTGGTCACCCAGATCCGTGACGACCGGGCCCACAAGTACGTCCCGACCCATCCGCGCGAGGACCTCGTCGCCAGCCTCATGGTCGACGCGTTGAGCGAAGCCGATGCTCCTGGATCCCGCCACGCCGCCCTGGTGTCGTTCGTCGGTCGCGTCGGCGCCGATGAGGCCGCCGCGCTCCGCCATGCGCTCGATGAACTCGAAGCCGCACGCGGAGCTCCGGAAAACGGCTAGATTTTTCCCAGTACCTCAACAGCCCACCGCTAGGACCGCCAGATGACCGCCCTGCTTTTCGGCATCCTCACCTTGGTGCTGGTCGGCCCTGCCCCTGAGGCGCTCTCGCGCGCCAAGTGGCCGGTCCGCGCACCACGTGCGGCGATGACGCTATGGCAGGCGATCGCGCTGGCCGCCGTCTTGTCGGCATTCAGTTGTGGTCTGGCGATTGCGGCGAATCTGCTCGCACCCGGCCCGGACGGCACCCCGACGACACATCCGCTGCACGAGATCGAGCGGATCGGTCTGCCGCTGTGGGCGGTATACGTCGGTGTGTTCGCACTGACCCTGCTCATCGGGGCGCGACTGGCGTTCACCACAATTCGTGTCGGCCTGCGCACGCGAGCTCGGCGTGCCTCCCACCGCCAACTCATCGACATCCTCGATCGCTGCGATCGACGTGACGCATCCGATCCGCTGCACGCCCGCGACGTCCGGATGATCGACGTTGAGCAGCCACTCGCCTACTGCCTGCCGGGTTTGCGTCAACGCGTCGTCATCTCCGAGGGTGTGGTGCACCGACTCACCCGTGATGAACTCGTCGCGGTGATCGCGCACGAACGCGCACATCTGCGCGCCCGTCACGACCTGGTCCTGGAAGCGTTCATCGCACTTCACGAGGCATTCCCGCGGTTCGTGCGCAGCAGCTCGGCGCTCGGAGCAGTGCAATTGCTCGTCGAGGCGCTGGCCGACGACCAGGCGGTCCGGGCAACCACCCCCACCACGCTAGGTCGAGCTCTCGTCGCCTGTGCCGACGCCGTTGCTCCCCGCGGCGCCATGGCCGTGGGTGGTCCGACGACGCTGGCTCGGGTGCACCGGCTCGCCGACGACCGGCCCGCGCGCGCAGTGGCAGTGCTCGCCTACTGCGTTGCCGCCTCGATTCTGGTGGTCCCGACGCTCGCGGTCGCCATCCCCTGGCTCACCGAACTCACCCGCTTGCTGTCCGCCGCCTGACAGGGCGGAGGCGTCGAGGCTCGCAGGTCAGCCGCAGGACGGGCACCA
>NZ_JBSFQL010000022.1:0-80517 GCF_053588675.1 Gordonia sp. NPDC003422 | reverse complement strand
TCCACCCGGCTCCACAATCCCAGGCCTCACCGGGACTCAGTCATCCGCAGGACGGGCACCACCCGGCTCCACAATCCCAGGCCTCACCGGGACTCAGTCATCCGCAGGACGGGCACCACCCGGCTCCACAATCCCAGGCCTCACCGGGACTCAGTAGGCCGCGTGTCGGGCCGAGGCAATAGGCTTGAGCCCATGAACAACGTCGAGTCATCGTCATCGTCTGCCCGGGCCCAGATCGGCGTCACCGGACTGGCCGTCATGGGTTCGAACATCGCGCGGAATTTCGCCCGTCACGGGTACACCGTGGCCCTACACAACCGGAGCATCGCCAAGACCGATGCGCTCATCGAAAACCATGGCGGCGACGGCGATTTCGTCCGCACCGAGACAATGGCCGAGTTCGTCGCGGCACTCGAACGGCCGCGCCGCGCCCTCATCATGGTCAAGGCAGGCGCGCCGACCGACGCCGTCATCGAGGAACTCGCCGACGTGATGGAACCCGGCGATGTGATCATCGACGGCGGCAACTCGCTCTACACCGACACCATCCGTCGCGAAGCCGCACTCGCCGAGCGGGGACTGCACTTCGTCGGGGCCGGCATTTCCGGTGGTGAGGAGGGGGCCCTCAACGGCCCGTCGATCATGCCGGGCGGCCCGGCCGAATCGTACAAGTCGCTCGGCCCGCTGCTCGAGGAGATCTCCGCGCACGTCGACGGTGAACCGTGCTGTACCCACATCGGCCCCGACGGCAGCGGCCACTTCGTCAAGATGGTGCACAACGGCATCGAGTACGCCGACATGCAGCTGATCGGCGAGGCCTACGACCTGATGCGCAAAGCATTGGACCTCCCCGTGACGGAGATCGCCGAGGTGTTCCGGCAGTGGAACACCACCGAGCTCGAGAGTTACCTCGTGGAGATCACCGCCGAGGTGCTCAGCCAGGTCGACGCTGAGACCGGCAAGCCGCTCGTCGACGTCATCGTCGACGCGGCCGGCCAGAAGGGCACCGGCCGATGGACCGTCAAGTCCGCACTCGACCTCGGCATCCCGACGACGGGAATCGCGGAGGCGGTGTTCGCTCGTGCGCTGTCGAGCTCGACAGCTCAGCGCGAGGCCGCACGCGGTCTGGCCGCAGGTGATCTCGGCGGCACCCCGACCGACAGTGCCGCGTTCGTCGACGACATCAAGGCGGCGCTCTACGCGTCCAAGGTGGTCGCCTACGCACAGGGCTTCGACCAGATCGCGGCCGGCAGTGCCGAATACGGCTGGGACGTGGACCGCGGGTCACTCGCCACGATCTGGCGCGGCGGCTGCATCATCCGTGCCCAGTTCCTCAACCGCATCCGGGAGGCCTACGCCGAGGACCCCGACCTGCCGAGCCTGCTGCTCGCGCCGTACTTCCGCGACGCGGTCGAGGCCGGCATCGACAGCTGGCGCCGGGTGGTTGCGACGGCCACCACCCTCGGAATCCCGGTGCCCGCGTTCGCGTCGTCGCTCTCCTACTACGACGGATTGCGCAGCGAACGCCTCCCGGCCGCCCTCACCCAGGGGCTGCGCGACTATTTCGGCGCACACACCTACCAGCGTGTCGACAAGCCGGGCACCTTCCACACGCTGTGGAGCGGCGACCGGTCGGAAGTATCCGAATGACGGCGGGTCACACCTGATCGTGCGTTTCCTCTCCGGCCACGCGCCCACCCACGACCTCACCTACGACGACCTGTTCATCGTGCCCAACCGGTCGGATGTCACCTCACGCTTCGACGTGGACATCTCGACGTCCGACGGCACCGGGACGACGGTCCCGCTGGTGGTCGCGAACATGACCGCGGTCGCCGGCAAGCGAATGGCCGAGACCGTTGCGCGGCGCGGCGGTCTGGTTGTCCTGCCCCAGGATCTGCCGCTGGCGGCCGCGGCCGAGTCGATCACGTTCGTGAAGTCCCGGCACCTCGTCGCCGACACCCCGGTCGTCCTCACCGGCGACAATTCGGTGTCCGACGCGCTGGCTCTGCTGCCCAAACGCGCCCATGGCGCGGCCGTCGTCGTGGCAGAGCGCACACCGATCGGCATCGTCACCGAACAGGCGTGCGCCGGCATCGACCGGTTCACCCGGGTGCGCGACGTGCTGGATCCGACGATGGTGACATTGCCGGTGGACACCCCGGGCCGTGAGGTGTACGACGCACTCGGCGACCTGCATCTCGGCCTGGCGGTGCTGGTCCATCCGGACGGCACACTCGCCGGAGTGCTCACCCGGGTCGGTGCGCTACGACACGGGATCTACCGCCCCAATGTCGACACTCACGGACGGCTGCGGATCGCGGCGGCCGTGGGCATCAACGGTGACGTTGCGGGCCGGGCTCGAGCACTCGTCGACGCCGGGGCCGATCTGTTGGTGGTGGACACCGCGCACGGCCACCAGGAGAAGATGCTCGCCGCCCTGGACGCGATCGCCGCCGCCGATCTCGGCGTTCCGATAGCGGCGGGCAATGTGGTGTCGGCAGAGGGCACGGCGGACCTCATCAAGGCCGGTGCCTCGATCGTGAAGGTCGGGGTCGGGCCCGGTGCAATGTGCACGACGCGGATGATGACCGGAGTGGGTCGGCCGCAATTCTCAGCCGTGGCCGAATGTGCCGGTGCGGCAAAGGATCACGGGGCCCACGTATGGGCCGACGGCGGTATCCGACATCCGCGCGACGTGGCACTCGCGCTGGCCGCCGGAGCGTCGAACGTCATGGTCGGGTCGTGGTTTGCCGGGACGTTCGAGTCGCCCGGCGAACTGCAACGCGACGCCGACGGTCTCTACAAGGTCAGCTTCGGCATGGCGTCCAAGCGGGCGGTCGCGGCTCGATCCGCCAACGACAGCGCCTATGACCGGGAACGCAAGGCCCTGTTCGAGGAGGGCATCTCGAGTTCCCGAATCCGCGTCGACCCGGAACGCCCCAGCGTCGAAGATCTCATCGATCACATCTGCTCGGGCGTGCGCAGCGCCGCCACCTACGCAGGCGCACACAACCTCGTCGAACTGCACGACAAGGTCGTCCTCGGGGTGCAATCCGCTGCCGGGTTCGCCGAAGGACGCCCTCTGCCGGGCGGCTGGTGAGTCCCATGGACATCGTTCTCTACGTCGCCGGCCTGGTGGGCTTTGTTGCGCTCACACTCGGAACGGCACTGTTCGTGGCGGCCGAGTTCTCGCTGACCGCGCTGGAGCGATCGACCATCTCCGACGATGTGGCCACCCGCGGTGACCGCCGGTCACGCATGGTGGACCGGGCGCATCGGAGCCTGTCGTTTCAACTGTCGGGTGCCCAACTCGGCATCACCATCACCACCCTGATCACCGGCTACATCGCCGAACCGGTGCTCGCGACGCTGTTCACGCCGGCACTCGAGTCCGCAGGTCTGGGACCCTCGGTGGCGGCGGGTATCGCGCTGGCACTCGCCTTGATCATCGCGACCTCGCTGTCGATGGTGCTCGGCGAACTGATCCCGAAGAACCTCGCGATCGCCAAACCACTCGCGGTGGCCCGGTACACAGCCGGACCGATGACCTTGTTCTCGGCAGCCTTCCGCTGGGCCATCAACGGGTTGAACGGGTCCGCGAACTGGCTGGTCCGGCGTCTCGGCGTCGAGCCGGCCGAGGAATTGCGCTCGGCACGATCCCCACAGGAACTGGTGTCGCTCGTTCGCAACTCGGCACGCGCCGGCGCCATCGACGCCGACACGGCGACACTCGTCGACCGTTCGTTGCGGTTCGGCGAACTCACTGCCGAGGACCTGATGACGCCGCGGGTCACCGTTGTCTGCCTCGACCAGGCAGACAACGTGCGCGACCTCGTCGTCGCGGCGTCCCGGACCGGTCATTCCCGGTTCCCGGTGGTCATCGACGGGAACCTCGACGATCTGGTCGGCGTCGTCCACATCAAGCAGGCATTCACCGTCGCGCCCGAAGAGCAGGCGACCACACAGATCGCTTCGATCGCCCGCCCGGTGCCACGGGTACCGACAAGCCTCGACGGTGATTCGCTGATGGAACAGATCCGCGCCGACGGCATGGAGCTGTGTGTGGTCATCGACGAGTACGGCGGTACGGCAGGCATCGTGACGACCGAAGACCTGATCGAGGAGATCGTCGGCGACGTCACCGACGAACACGACGACGAACGAGCCGACGTCCAGGTCGAGGGTGAGGGGTATCTCTGCGCGGGCCTGCTCCGGATAGACGAAGTAGCAGACGCGGTCGGGTATCACGCTCCTGACGGCCCCTACGACACGCTCGGCGGTCTCGTGATGTTCGTACTCGGCCGGATCCCGGAGGCCGGCGACACGGTCGAACTCCCTGACCGCACGGCCGGTGTCGACGATCACGACGACGATGAGGACGACCTTCCCGACGGACCTGTCACCCGGTGGCGGGCGACCGTCCGGCAGATGGACGGACGGCGGGTCGACGTCGTCTCATTGCAGCCCATCTCGGATGGCGAATCAGCGGTCGAGGTCTCCGCACCGGCCCAGCGAGGGGTGAGTGCCGATGGGTGACGTGTGGGGTGTCCTGCTCGCGGTCGCGCTGCTCGCGGGTAACGCGTTTTTCGTCGGCGCCGAGTTCTCGCTGATCTCGGCCCGGCGCGACCGCCTCGAGGCGCTCGAGGAGAGCGGGAAGACGCGCGCTCGCACCGTCATTCGTGCCGGTGAACACCTGTCACTGATGTTGGCCGGTGCGCAACTCGGCATCACGATCTGCTCGATCCTGCTCGGCCGGGTCGCCGAGCCGGCGGTCGCACACCTCATCGAGAAGCCGTTGCATCTCGCCCACGTGCCCACCGCGCTGCTGCATCCCATCGCGTTCACCATCGCGTTGTCGTTGGTGGTGGTGCTGCACATCCTGCTCGGGGAGATGGTGCCCAAGAACATCGCGCTCGCTGGACCCGAAACCGCAGCGATGTGGCTGGTTCCGCCGCATCTCGGGTTCATCCGGATCATGCGTCCGCTCATCGGGTTCTACAACTGGCTGGCCAATTCCTCGCTGCGGCTGATGCGCGTCGAGCCGAAGGACGAACTCGACGCCACCGTCTCGACCGGCGAACTCGCCCAGATGCTCAGCGAGTCCGAAGAAGAGGGACTCATCGACGCCGAGGAACACGAACGGCTCACCCGTGCACTCAGCTCGGTGAGCCGCGCGGTGGCCGAGGTGATGATCCCGCTCGACAAGATGCGCAGCGTCGAGATCGAACGCGATGCCGCGACCGGCGGTACCGGACCGACCCTGGGGTCGATCGAGAAGGCGGTCGGCGACACCGGGTTCTCCCGATTCCCGGTGCGCGGTTCCGACGGCACCTTCACCGGGTATCTCCATCTCAAGGACGTGCTCGACGACATCCTCGACGAGCGCATCGGACCGGAGACGATCATCGGTGTCGACAAGATCCGACCGCTGCCGGTGATCTCGTCGACCACCCCGCTCGACGAGGCCACCGGAGCACTGCGGCGGACGAGTTCGCACCTCGGCGCGGTCGTCGACGAGAGTGGGCGCACCATCGGTGTCGTCGCGCTCGCCGACCTCGTGGAGGAATTCGTCGGGACCGTTCGGGACGAGACGCATCGCGTGTGAACGCCCCGGCCATCCTCACGCCCGCTCAGTGGCACGCTCGTCGTGACGCTTACGCCGACCGCGTCGAGCGGCTCGTCGGGCCGTACTTGCGTGCGCGGCGCAGCGGGGTCAAGCATCCCGTGCTCGATTTTCTGTTCACCTACTATTCGTCGCGTCCGGCGCACGTCCAGCGGTGGCATCCCGGCCTCGACACCGTGCTGTGCGACGCCGACGAGTACCTGGCGTTGCGCGGCTACCACCGGGTGGATGGTGGCGTCACCGCCGATCCCGACCACCTCGTCCGACGGTCGGAGAAGATCCGCGCAACCGTCGAACTCTTGGCGGTCACGGCGGGCCGATCCCCCCGTTTCGGGTGCTTCGGCCTGCACGAGTGGGCGATGGTCTACCGAACCGACGCCACCCGGCACGCCGTCCCGCTTCGGCTCGGCAGTGCCGGCACCGATTCGGTGGTCGAGTCGATGCCACTGCGCTGCACCCATTTCGACGCGTTCCGGTTCTTCACCGACGACGCCCGACCCCGCAACGCGGCGCCGCTGTCTCGAGACACGCAGGCCACACACGAACAGCCGGGATGCCTGCACGCCACGATGGACCTCTATCGGGCGTGCCTCACGATGACTCCATTTCTGCCTTCGGAACTGACCCTCGATGCGTTCGAGGTCGCGTTGTCGGCCCGCGAACTCGACATGCGAGCGAGCCCGTACGACCTGCGTGAGTTCGGCTACCCGCCGGTCGCGATCGAAACACCCGAGGGTCGGGCTGCCTATGCCCGCGAGCAGACCGCGATCGCCGAGCGGGGCGCGGTGGTTCGGGCCGCTGTCGTCGAACGCGGACGTGCTCTGCTCGGAGAGCGTGTAGCAGGTCACCTAACCGGTTAGCCAGGTGAAGACGCCCGTTACCGACGAGTAGCATGGTTACGATCGAATACACCGATACTCCTCGCCCGGACCGAGGCGGACGCCTTTGCCCACGGTCCGACCGCGATGAGATTGCGCAGAAAGGCTGACATGTCCGACCGGATCACCGTCGACGGTTTGCAGGTCTCTTCCGTTCTCTACGACTTCATCAACAACGAGGCCCTCCCGGGTACCGGGGTCGACAAGGACGCCTTCTGGTCGGGTGCGGCTGCGGTCATCGCCGACCTCGCACCGCGCAACCGAGAGCTGCTCGCCGTACGTGACGACCTGCAGGCCAAGATCGACCAGTGGCACCGCGACCACAAGGGTGACCTGGACTTCGACGCCTACAAGGCCTTCCTCACCGACATCGGCTACCTGGTGGATGTGCCGGCCGACTTCCAGATCAGCACCGCCAACGTCGACCGCGAGATCAGCGAGACCGCGGGTCCGCAGCTCGTCGTGCCGGTCCTCAACGCGCGGTTCGCACTCAATGCGTCCAACGCGCGCTGGGGTTCGCTGTACGACGCGCTCTACGGCACCGACGTCATCCCGGAGACCGACGGCGCCGAGAAGGGCAAGACCTACAACACTGTTCGCGGCGACAAGGTCATCGCGTACGCGAAGGACTTCCTCGACAAGGCAGTTCCGCTCGAGCAGTGCAGTTACACCGACGTCACCGGTTTCGCGATCACCAGTGCCGGCAGCGCCGACAATGCCGCGTCGGTTCAGGTCACCTTGGCCGACGGCACCACCTCGACGCTCGCCGATCCGTCGGCGTTCGCCGGCTACCGCGGCGATGCGACCTCACCGTCGTCGATCCTGCTCCGCAACAACGGTCTCTACCTCGACATCGAGATCGACCCGACCTCGCCGATCGGCAAGACCGATCCAGCGGGCATCAAGGATGTCGTTATGGAGTCGGCTATCACGACGATCATGGACTTCGAGGACTCCGTGGCCGCCGTCGACGCCGACGACAAGGTGCTCGGCTACCGCAACTGGCTGGGCCTCAACAAGGGCGACCTGTCCGAAGAGGTCACCAAGGGCGGCAAGACCTTCACGCGTGTCCTCAACGGCAACCGTGAGTACAACGCACCCGACGGCACCGGATTCGACCTGCACGGACGGTCCCTGCTGTTCGTCCGCAACGTCGGTCACCTGATGACCAACGACGCCATCCTCGACGCCGACGGCAACGAGGTGGGCGAGGGCATCCAGGATGCGCTGTTCACCTCGCTCATCGGCGTTCACGGATTGTCGACCGACGCCGGTGTCCAGAACTCGCGTACGGGATCGATCTACATAGTCAAGCCGAAGATGCACGGCCCGGACGAGGTCGCCTTCACCGTCGAACTGTTCGGCCGAGTGGAGAAGGTCCTCGGTCTGCCCGAGAACACCCTCAAGGTCGGCATCATGGACGAAGAGCGCCGCACCACGGTGAATCTGAAGGCTTGCATCAAGGCGGCCGAAAGCCGTGTCGTGTTCATCAACACCGGCTTCCTCGACCGCACCGGCGACGAGATCCACACCTCCATGGAGGCCGGTGCGATGATCCGCAAGGGCGAGATGAAGCAGCAGAAGTGGATGCTCGCCTACGAGGACTCCAACGTCGACATCGGTCTGCACGCCGGGCTGCAGCACCGCGCGCAGATCGGTAAGGGCATGTGGGCCATGACCGATCTGATGGCCGACATGGTGGAGCAGAAGATCGGTCAGCCCAAGGCCGGCGCCAGCACCGCGTGGGTGCCGTCGCCCACCGGCGCGACCCTGCACGCCATGCACTACCACCTGGTGGACGTCTTCGAGCGTCAGGACGAGATCGCCAAGCGCGATCCGGCGTCGGTCGACGACATCCTCACCATTCCGCTTGCGCCCAAGACGGATTGGACCGACGAGGAGAAGAAAGAGGAGCTCGACAACAACTGTCAGTCGATCCTCGGGTACGTCGTGCGCTGGATCGACCAGGGCGTGGGCTGTTCGAAGGTTCCCGACATCCACGACATCGCGCTCATGGAGGATCGGGCGACGCTGCGGATCTCCAGCCAGCTGCTCGCGAACTGGATTCACCACGACATCGTCACCGCCGACGATGTGGTGGCCGCCCTGAAGCGGATGGCGCCGGTGGTGGACCGGCAGAACGAGGGTGATCCCGAGTACCGGCCGATGGCTCCCGACTTCGACTCGAGCATCGCCTTCCAGGCCGCCAAGGAGTTGATCCTGGAGGGTGCGAAGCAGCCGAGCGGCTACACCGAGCCGATCCTGCATCGCCGTCGCCGCGAGTTCAAGGCCGCCGCGACGGTCTGATCACCCGGCCCGGAAGTCTCCGAGACGATAGACGACGCCCCGGCCGCCTACCGCGCATCCCCGCGGTAGGCGGTCGGGGCGGTATCGTCAGACCCTGGTGACCGCTTCTGCGTGTGTGATGGGTCTCGCACGCTGTGCGTGTTCGTGTCGCGGTCACCGACCGATCGAGACCGGCACGACAGCACGGAGGGGCACCGACCTTGGCGCATCATCGGAGTACCGGCAGCGGTGGCGGGATCCGGAGCCGGGGTGTGAGCCGGGGACTGGTCTTCGCGTTGTTGTCGATCATTCTCGTCGCCGCGATCATCGTGGCCTGGCAGCATCTCGGTGACCGGATCGATCGGGAGGCCGACGAGGCAGCCGGCTCCTGCGTCGAGGGCCGGGAGACGGTGACCATCCGCACCGACGCCGACCTCGCACCCGGACTGACCGAGATCGCGGCCAACTATGCCAAGACCAACCCCGTGGTGCGCGATCACTGTGTGACTGTCACGATTCGTCCCGACGCCGACGCGAAGATCACCGCGGATGCGCTCGCCGGAACGTGGGACGACGCGTCGATGGGGACCTACCCGGCAGCGTGGATTCCGCAGTCGTCGGTGTGGGCGGCCAACCTGTCGGCCGTGAAACCCACTGCGATCGAGGGAACTCCCCGCTCGCTGGTCACCTCCCCGGTGGTGCTGGCGGTGTCCCCCGCCTTCAACCAGCAGCTGGGCGGAAAGCTCGACTGGTCGCAGCTGCCCACCCTGCAGCGCCGCGACGCGAGCCTCGCCGACGTCGGCCTGCCCGGCTGGGGATCGCTGCGCATGGCGATGCCCACCGAGCGGCAATCGGACTCGAGTGCGCTCGCCGCGCAGGCGGTGGCCGCCCAGGTGACGCGGACAACCGGCGCGCTCACCACGCAGGATGCGGCATCGGAGCGGGTGCGATTCAGCGTGCAAGCCCTGCTCGAGGGCGCACCGTTGTCACCCGACGGAACCCCGGCCGGGGCCGCCCGCGTCATCGCGGAGGGGTCGGGAGACCCATCGTCGACCCGCATCCACGCGGTGCCGATCACCGAACAGAAGCTCTATCAGGAGACCCGCAACGACGCGCAGGCCCGTCTCGCCGAACTCCTGCCGACCGGCCCCACTCCGGTGGCCGACTACCCGGTGGTGCGACTCACCGACGACCGGGTGTCGGACGTGGCCACCGACACCGTCGCCGACTTCGTCGAGTTCGCCGCCCAGCCCGACCAGTTGCGACTGCTGACCGCGCTCGGATTCCGTGGGGACGCACCACTGCCCGCCGCGACCGCGACGGTGACGTTCCCGCGCACCCCCAGCCCGATGCCGAGCCCCGAACCCGGCGCGATCGTGGCCATCAACCGACTCGTCTACGGACCGGCCTGACGCGTCGCCGGCGCGAGGCGTCGTGTCGAAACCACTGGCGAAACGACATTGTCATCTCGCCCAGCCTTCGAGGCTCTCGGCTTGGCGCCTCGAGCACCTCAGGCAGCGGAAAGGCTTGGCGCGCCGACCATCTCAGGGAGCGGTGGTGCTGCTGAACGCCTCGATCGGCGGACAACTGCAGACGAGGTTGCGGTCGCCGAACACGCCGTCGATGCGGCGCACCGACGGCCACACCTTGGCGCGTGCGCCGGCCGACGGCAGGCCCTGCGGATAGACCGCAACCTCGCGGGAGTAGGGGTGATTCCATTCTCCGACGAGGCATTCCGACGTGTGCGGAGCGCCTCGCAACGGGTTGTCCTCGACATCCCATTCGCCCGCGGCCACCTTGTCGATCTCCGCGCGGATGGCGATCATCGCGTCGCAGAAGGCGTCGATCTCGTCGAGATTCTCGCTCTCCGTCGGCTCCACCATCAGCGTTCCGGCCACCGGGAAGCTCATCGTCGGTGCGTGGAAACCGTAGTCGGCGAGACGTTTCGCAACATCGTCGACGGTGACGCCGGTCGACTTGGTGATTCCACGCAGATCGAGAATGCACTCGTGTGCGACGTAGCCGTGGTCGCCGGTGTAGAGCACCGGGAAGTACTCACCGAGGCGCGCGGCGACGTAGTTGGCGGAGGCGATCGCGGTCATCGTGGCCCGACGCAGCCCCGCCGCACCCATCATCGCGATATACGCATAGGTGATCGGCAGGATCGACGCCGACCCGTACGGCGCGGCCGAGATCGTGATGTCGCCCGGCAGCTCGGGCGCCAGCGGATGCCCCGGCAAGAACGGGGCCAGGTGCTCACGCACCGCCACCGGTCCCACACCCGGTCCGCCCCCGCCGTGCGGGATGCAGAACGTCTTGTGCAGATTCAGGTGACTGACGTCGCCACCGAAGTGGCCGGGCCGTGCCACGCCGAC
The DNA here is from genome assembly GCF_053588675.1 of Gordonia sp. NPDC003422. Classification (NCBI taxonomy): domain Bacteria; kingdom Bacillati; phylum Actinomycetota; class Actinomycetes; order Mycobacteriales; family Gordoniaceae; genus Gordonia; species Gordonia sp. NPDC003422. The sequence continues at coordinate 69,352 of NZ_JBSFQL010000022.1, read as the reverse complement.
CAGCGCGTTGAGGTTGGCTCCGTCGACATACACCTGACCGCCCGCGTCGTGGACCGCCGCGCAGATCTCGCGGATGTCGTGTTCGAAGACACCGTGAGTGGACGGGTAGGTGATCATGATGGCCGCCACGCGACCCTCATTTGCCGCGATCTTGGCCGTCAGGTCGTCGAGGTCGACATCGCCGTTCTCGCGGCATGCGACCACCACGACGCGCATACCGGCCATCACCGCCGACGCCGCATTGGTGCCGTGTGCGCTCGACGGGATCAGGCAGACGTCGCGGTCGACCTCACCTCGACTCCGGTGGTAGCCACGAATGGCGAGAAGCCCCGCATACTCCCCCTGGGAGCCGGCGTTGGGCTGCAGGCTGACGCGGTCGTAGCCGGTCACGGCCACCAGCCAGTCCTCGAGGGTGGTGATGAGCTCGCGGACGCCGGCGGTGTCTGCACTCGGTGCGAACGGGTGCAGACCGGCGAATCCGGGCCAGGTGATCGGCTCCATCTCGGTGGCGGCGTTGAGCTTCATGGTGCACGACCCCAGCGGAATCATGCTGCGATCGAGCGCGATGTCCTTGTCCGACAGGGCGCGCAGATAGCGAAGCATCGCGGTTTCGGTGCGATACCGATTGAACGCCGGGTGGGTGAGGAACTCCGAGGTGCGCGTCTCGATCGGAGCGGCGAAGCCCCTCGGCTGCACCGATGCCGCGCTGAAGGCATCGAGCACCGCGGCGATGTCGGTATCGGTGGTGGTCTCGTCGCACGCGATCCCGACGACGTCGCCATCCACCCGGCGCAGGTTGATGCCGTGGCGCTTCGCTTGTGCCAGAACAGCGTCGGCCTGCCCGGGCGTGCGGACCTCGATCGTGTCGAAGAACGACGCGTGCGCGATCGCGAACCCTGCGGCCGCGAGGCAGTCGGCGAGACGCGCGGCATTGGCGTGGGTTCGTCGGGCGATCGCGCGCAGACCCTCGGCACCGTGATACGACGCGTACATCGCGGCGATGACAGCCAACAGGACCTGCGCGGTGCAGATGTTGCTTGTCGCCTTCTCGCGCCGGATGTGCTGCTCACGTGTCTGCAGGGCGAGCCGGTAGGCGAGGTTGCCATCGGCATCCTTGGAGATACCGACCAGCCGTCCGGGCAGTTGCCTGGCATGGCGCGTGTGGACCGACAGGTATCCGGCGTGCGGACCGCCGAAGCCCATCGGCACACCGAATCGCTGGGTGGTCCCGAAGCAGACGTCGGCGCCCTGCTCGCCCGGAGGCGTGATGAGGGTCAGCGCCAGAAGATCGGCTCCCACCGCCACCAGCGCACCCCGGTCGTGCGCGGCGTCGATGATCGGCGCGGCGTCGACGATCCGCCCGGAAGCACCGGGCACCTGCAGGACGATCCCGAAGAACTCACCGTCGGGCAGCCCACCATCGGGCAACCCGGGATGCAGAGACGCCTCGACGACGTCGATACCGAGCGGTTCGGCTCTGGTGTCGATGACCGCACGCGTCTGGGGATACAGGTCGGCGTCGACCACCAACCGGTTCGACTTCGACTTGCCCGCGCGGCAAATGAGGGTCATCGCCTCGGCCGCCGCGGTCGCCTCGTCGAGCATCGACGCTCCCGCGACCTCCATGGCGGTGAGGTCGGCGACCATCGTCTGGAAATTCAGCAACGCCTCCAACCGACCCTGGCTGATCTCGGGTTGATACGGCGTGTACGCGGTGTACCACGCCGGATTCTCGAGCACGTTGCGGCGGATGACCGCCGGCGTATGGGTGTCGTAGTAGCCGAGACCGATCATCGACCGGGCGACCGTGTTCGTCTCCGCCAGGCCGCGCAGCCGTTCGGTCACCTGGGTCTCGCTCATCGGTGCGGGCAACCCGGCCAGGGCATCGGCCTCGGTGTCGTCGGTGATGACCGCCGGCACCACCTGCCCGGCGAGTTCGTCGAGGGACGCGACGCCGATGAGGGCGAGCATGCGCTGTGTTTCGTCGGCATCCGGACCGACGTGGCGATCGACGAAGGCGGAAACATGGCTGTCGGACGACTCGGATGGCGATGCGCTCATGGTCGGGTCAACCTCTCACAGTTCCGGTCGGCATCGTTGTGCCCAACCGGTGGGCTGGCCCTCCCCCTCTGTCATGTCAACGGGTCGTCACCGACCCCGACGCCTGAGAGATTCGGTCACCGATTCGCGATCGACGACCTTTCACCGTGGGCGGACGAGCACTGCCGTCACTTTCCAGAGACGCCGTCAACACCACGGTCCTGGGTGCCTGAGAGTTTGACGAGGAGGTATTGCTCCTTCGGCGGCCACCCTGGACCAGTGATCCGGTGACGCTCTCCCGTGATGCAGCGACGCGTGTCCAGTTTAGGCCATGATCAACGACACACACGTCCTCGACTCGTGTGCCGCTCGTCGCACTCGTGTGAAGGACTAGCCGGTGCGACGCGCGCGGCTCTTGCGCCGGGCAGCCAGCTCGTCTTCCGGGGCGGGCTCGCTCACACCGCCGTCGGCACGCTCACCCGGGAAATCGGCGATCGTCCCGGTCAGCTCCCGCATCGCACCGCTGACCGCGATGCCGAAGACGCCCTGGCCGCCCTGGAGGAGGTCCACCACCTCTTCGGCCGACGTGCATTCGTAGACGGTCGTGCCGTCGGAGAACAGGGTGATCCGGGCGAGGTCCTCGACCCCGCGCTGGCGCAGGTGGTCGACGGCGACCCGGATGTTCTGCAACGAGATACCGGTGTCGAGCAGCCGTTTGACGATCTTGAGGACCAGGATGTCCTTGAAGGAGTACAGCCGCTGACTGCCGGAGCCGGCGGCGCTGCGGATCGACGGCACGACAAGTGAGGTGCGCGCCCAGTAGTCGAGCTGCCGGTAGGTGATCCCGGCGATCTGGCATGCACTCGGCACGCGATAGCCGATCAGCTCGTCGGGAACGGTGTCGTTGGGGAACAGCCCGGGCGCGATGTCATCGAGACTGCCCTGGGTCGCGGTCTGCTTCGGGCTCACCTGGGTCTGCGCCGGCTGGTCATCGATACCTGGCAGCGTGCTCTGATCCTGTGACGTGGCATCGTTGTCGACCGGCTGATCGCCCACTTCAGACTCCCTCGCAACGCTCGGATCGGACCGTCAGGAACTGCCCGGCACCAGCGCCTACTCTACGCGGTGCGGGTACCCGTGCACCCGATCATCTGTACCTCGCCTGTCGAATCAGGCGATGTTGACCTCGACGGTATGTCCTATGCGGTCGACGGATCAATGCGACGCGCCCGAACACTCGACGTCAACTCGAGATCGGCGCGAATGGTGACCTCGCGTTGCCCGTTCCGTTACCTGTGGCCGCTCGGCCGCACGATCCCGGAAGCTCAGGCGCCGCTGGCCTTGAAGTCGTCGGGCGAGACGTTGTCGAGGAACTCTTTGAACTTCTCCACCTCGTCGTCACTCGGGGCGGGAGTCTCCTCGTCGGATTCCTCATCGGGGATGAGGAGTCCGGCCTCGGCGAGCACCTCCTCGTCGGCGATGATCGGCACGTCGGCACGCATCGCCACCGCGATGGAATCCGACGGCCGCGCGGACACCCGAAGATCCCCGGCGAAGACCATCTCCGCGTAGAAGGTGCCCTCCTGCATGTCGACGATGCGGACTTCGAGAAGCGTCTGCCCGAAATCGTTGATGAGGTTGACGATGAGATCGTGCGTCAGCGGCCGCGGAGGTTCGATACCCTTCTGCCGCAACGCAATCGACGCCGCTTCACTCTGCCCGATCCAGATCGGCAGATACCGTTGACCGTCCACCTCGCGCAGCAACAACACGGGCTGGCTCTGCGGTGGCTCCACCCGGATACCCACCACTCGCATCTCGCTCATTCCCACCACCTCCGTGTCGACGTGGACGTCACTTGAGAAGCATCAGTACTTTGGTTTCCCCCGACGCTACACCGCAACGCCACGATGCGGCGGCCGACTTGAGGCGCCACCGAACCCCATCGAGAAGATGAGACTCCCAGGGCTCAATCCAGCGCTGCGCGCAGAGCTGTCAATCCAGCGCTCCGCGCACAGCTGTCAATCCAGCGCTCCGCGCACAGCCGCCTTGACGAGTTGGGTATGCAGCGTGACCGACAGCGCCGCGATCTCCCGCACGAGTTCTTCGGCACGGTCGCGCGCACCTGTCCCTTTGCCCTTCGCAATGGGACTCGCGATCTGCGCGACCAAACCGGCCTCGCGGTCGGCAGACACCTTGAAGGCCCGCAGATGCCGGGTCTCGAGCCCGTAGCTGGCGAGAGCAGCCGCGGCCTCCACGAGACGAACCGCGTCCTCGTCGAAGAACCCCGCCGGTCCGGCGGTCAACAGTCCATTGCGCTGCAATTCGGTGACGAAGGCCGAATCCACGCCGGTCCGTTCGATCAACGATTCCCGCGACACCCGACCACCCCGCGAACCGAAATCGGTTGCCGGGGCGACCGCACCTCGCGCAGACGTCAGCAAACGCGTCGGCCCCGACTCGGTGCCGTCGCCGGAGTCGATGGCGTCGAGTTGCTCCTTGATCACCTTCAGCGGAAGGTACCGGTCGCGCTGCGCCGTCAACACGAATCGCAGCCGCTCACAATCGGCCTCGCTGAATCGGCGATATCCGGACGGGGCACGCTCCGGGGTGATCAACCCTTCCGATTCCAGAAATCGGATCTTCGAGATCGTGATGTCCGGGAAATCGTCGCGCAGCAACGCGAGGACCGCGCCGATGGACATCGATCCCTCTGACCGTCGAGCCGAAGAGGCCGTCACGACGGTCAGGCGCCCGCTTCGTCGCGTGGGCCGCTGAGGAACACCAGGCGGAACTTGCCGATCTGCACTTCGTCCCCATTGCTCAGGGATGCGGTGTCCACCGGCTCACGGTTGACGTAGGTGCCGTTGAGGCTGCCGACGTCGACGACCTGAAACTCGTTGTCGCCGAGGCGGAACTCGGCGTGACGGCGACTCACGGTCACATCGTCGAGGAAGATGTCACTGTCGGGATGCCGGCCGGCGGACGTGGTCGCCTGGTCGAGCAGGAAGCGCGAACCCGCATTGGGCCCACGCTTGACGACAAGCAGCGCCGTCCCGGGCGAGAGTCGTTCGACCCCGGTGTCGGCGGGTTCATTCGAGGTCGGCGCACTCGCATCGAGCTCATTGATGAACTCCTCGCGGAATACCGAGGTGGTTTCCACCGGAGCCTCGAAGTCCTTGTCGTTATCGCTCACCGCTTCTCCTTCGTCATCATCGGTGCCACCCGATCTTCGGCCATCACCGAGGGGGCCCGGTTCACTGCACCCGTCCGCTCCAGTTCGGCCTGGAACATCGGTGCGTTCACGCGACCGGCATGTTCTTCACTCGCCCGCGATCGTCCGGAAACAACCGTACCGGTCACGCCGATCGCACCGGCAGGCGAGTCGTCTCCGGCACCGACGATCATATCCTCACCGAGGCACTCGCCACGGTCGTTATCCCTCGATGACGGCGCGGTATCCCGCCGCATCGAGGATGGCGTCGAGCGCCTCGGCGAGAGTTGCCTCGTCAGCGACCTCGATCTCCACCAGCCAACCCGAGCCGTACGGGTCAGAATTGACCAGATCGGGTGATGCGTCGAGTTCGTCGTTCACCGCCGAGACGGTGCCGTCGAGCGGACCGAAGATGTCGGAAACACTCTTCGTCGATTCGACCTCGGCGAAGGATTCACCTGCCTCGACGACAGCGCCGACCTCGGGCAGCTGCACGAAGACCACATCGCCGAGCGCGTCCTGGGCGAAGTCGGTGATACCGATTCGCACAAGCGTCGGCCCCTTCTTCTCCACCCACTCGTGTTCTGCGGTGTAGCGGAAGACTTCGGGTACCTTGCTATCGGTCACGTCTCAAACACCTTTCTCCTCGGTAGGAACTGTAGTGCGGTGGGCCGGCATCCGCCGCAAGACGAGGATCGTCTGATAGGCGTACAGGGCAAACGACCAGAGGTACAGCGCGACACCCCAGATCATGAATGCCCACCCGATCGGATAGCAGATCGTGCCGACCACCGAATCGAACTGGCCGGCAAGGATCCACGGGAACGCACTCATCAGCGCGAAGGTCGCCGCCTTGCCGATGTAGAGCACCGGCAGGGCAAGGATCCCCCTGCTTCGCAGCAACGGCGCGGTGGCGAACAGGGCGACATCACGAAGCACGATCACGGCGATCAGCCACCACGGCAAGAACTCCCGGATGCCGAACGCGACCGGGATGATCACGATGTACAGCCGATCCGCCGCCGGGTCCAGGAGAGCCCCGATCCGCGACGACTGATTCAGCAACCGCGCCAACTTGCCGTCGGCCCAGTCGGAGAAACCGGAGAACATCAGCACCGCGAACGCCCAGCCGTCCGCCTCCTCGACCAACAGCAGCCAGACGAACACCGGGATCAACAGCAGCCGCAACACGCTCAGCGCGTTGGGTACGGTGACAATCCTGTTGGGGACAATTCCGTCGGGCGCAGCCTCGTCGGGGACGCCCGTGTCCGGCGCAGTGTCGGACAAGATTTCAGACCTTCGCAGCGGTCACCGGAAGATTCCGATGATGCCCTGCAGAGTCTTCGCGCCGCCCGACGAGAAGAGGTTGTCGTGGACCATGTAGGTCCAGGTGGTCAGTGAGCGGTGGAGATCCGCGGTCCCGAGGTCGACCCCGTCGTTCGTGATCTCCGCCTCCAGGAACGTCTTGCGCGCCTCGGTGACCGCGTTGGCGGGCAGGTCGGCGAACTCGGCGAGGATGAGGCGGTGGAATTCGTCGAGCGGACTCTCCTTGCCGATGGCCCGCAGGTGGATGCTGGCGCGCACATCGGAGACAAACGCGAGGTGATCGGCCCACGCCCGGTCCAAGTGGTAGAGCATGATCTCGCGCGCCGCCTGAGCGAGTACGTCACGATCCACGGGTTCGGCAGCCGGCGTTGACTTCTCCTCGTCGGCAGCGTCGCCATCGGAGGCGTCGCTCTGGGAATCTGCGCTCTGGGAATCTACGGTCACGAAATCGTCGGCGCCGGAAGACGAGTCGTCGGATTTGGCGTCTGTCTTCGTTTCCTCGTCGGCCTTGCCGTCCGTGTCAGCCTTCGAGTCCGTGTCAGCCTTCGAATCCACGTCGGCCGTCGAATCCACGTCGGCCTTCTTGTCCTCGACCTTTTCGCCGCTCAGCTCCGCATAACGCTCGGGCTCGAGGTCGGCGAGTTCGTCGATCGCGGTGTCGGTGGTCAGCACCTTCATCCGGCGCTCGACCACGATCTCGCGCTGCTGATTGACCAGCTTGTTGTATCGCCATGTGTTGGCATGCAATTCGAGCATCACGCCCTCGGCGACACGCTGAGCCTGCTCTATCAGGTCGATACCCTTGCCACCCATCGAGCCATCGTCGTTGGGCGAGACGGGATCACGCTTGAATGCGAGGTTTCGGGTGACGACGGGATCTTCGAGGCTCGAGAAGAACACCGACACCCCCGGGTCGCCCTGTCGTCCCGCGCGGCCACGCAACTGAAGGTCGAGGCGCTCCGTGTCGTGGCGCCCGGTGCCGATGACACAGAGACCGCCGAGTTCGACGATCTCGTCGCGTGCCTCCTCGTCGTCGTGCGAGCCGCCGAGCCGGATGTCGGTGCCTCGACCGGCCATCTGTGTGGACACGGTCACCGCATTCTTGGTGCCGGCCTCCGCGATGATCTTCGCTTCCTCGGCGTCGTTCTTCGCGTTCAGGACCACCGAGGACACGCCCGCCTTGTCCAGGAAGTAGGCGAGTTCCTCGGACTCCGCGACATCGTGCGTGCCGATCAGGATCGGCTGCCCCGTCTCGTGGATCTCCTTGACGTATTCGACGATGGCCTCGACCTTGTTCGCCTTGGTGTCGTACACGCGGTCGGGCAGATCGTCACGGATGTTCTCGGAGTTCGGCGGAATCTGCGAGATGCGCAGTTCGTAGAACTGACGGAACTGCTCGCCGGCGGCCACCGCGGTACCGGTCATGCCGCACACCTTGGGGTAACGGCCGACCAACGCCTGCACGGTGATCGTGTCGATGACCTCACCGTCACCGGTCTGGGCGAGCCCCTCCTTGATCTCGACCGCGGCCTGCACTCCGTCGGGCCAGCGCTGGAGTTGCGCCACACGACCACGCGACGCATTGATCAGGTGCACTCCGCCGTCGCGCACGATGTAGTGAACGTCGCGCTCGAGGAGATAGTGGGCGTGCATCGCGACGTTGACATGCACCAGCGTCGTGCCGACATGCTCCTCGTCGTACAGATTGATACCACCGAGTTCGGCCTCCACGAACTCGGCGCCCTCGTCGGTGAGCGTCACGTTGCGGCCGTCGGAATCGACGTCGAAGTGCTTGTTCTTCAGACGGGAGACGACGTCGTGGATCGCCTCGTCGGGCACCTCGGTCTCCGTCGATCCGGCCAGCACCAGCGGGATGAGAGCCTCGTCGACCAAGACGGAATCGGCCTCGTCGATGATGGCGACGTCGGGCTTGGGCGAGACGAGGTCGTCGGAGGTGAGGGCCAGCTGATCGCGCAGGACGTCGAACCCGATCTCGTTGACCGACCCGTAGGTGACGTCGCCGTTGTAGGCGCGTTTGCGTTCCTCGCGCGTGGAGTTCTCCGAGACCGCATGCACAGTCATCCCGAAGATCTCGAAGAGCGGCTTCATCCAGTCCGCGTCGCGCGTGGCCAGGTAGTCGTTCACCGAGATGACGTGCACCTGATGGCCGAGCTGGACGTAACCGACGGCGGCGATCGCACCGGCCAGCGTCTTGCCTTCACCCGTTGCCATCTCGATGACGTCGCCTTCGAGTAGGCGGAGCGCACCCTGGAGCTGCACATCGAACGGTCGCAGGCCGATGGAACGTTCCGCGGCCTCCCGCGCCAGCGCCAGGAATTTGGCCCGATCGCGGTCATTCGACGCGATCTCGAGCTTCTCCACTTCGCGCACGAAATCGTCGTCGTCGAGGTCGGCAGCCCAGTCGGCATGGGTCTCGGCGTCCTTGATCACGCCCACCGACTTCGACTGGTTCCGTGTCGACTGCGCCCCGAGCAGTCGCCACATGCTGTTGGTCAGCTTTCCCACCGAACACTTCTCCTGATCAATCGTCGGCCATCTGCAACCCACCTACGGCACCGGTGTCATGCGACACGAGCCGCGACGAGAACATCGTCAACGGTACGCGGCCGCTGGTCAGTGCTCGTCGGCGACATTAGAATTCCTCTGCACCGTGGGTATCCGGCGGCGCGATTGCGGCGACGAGACCGTTCCCAGCGCCTGCCCTTGGAGGGGGTTCGATGCCATCGAGACCAGCGACACCATCGAAACGGACCACAGTTCGGGTGGTTCGCGCCGCGATCGCCGGCTTGCTCATCGCGCTGGGCATCGGGCTGGGCGCGTTCAACGCCTGGTGGGTGGCACTGTTCATCGGCGTACCGCTGGTGTTCCTCGGTGTCGCGATCGGCCCTCGACCGTCGCGCATCTCCGAGCTCGGGATCTTCCGCCGGGGCCCTGATCGCAATGCGGTGGCGGTCCACGTGCACGCGCTCACCCGCAGCAGTCTGGCAACCGAGGACCTGCAACCGACGATGGTGAGCGCGACGGTGACCCCGCGCGACGACACGGAATACGAGGCCCGCTGGATCACCTCGATGTCCAAGGGCCATTTCCAGGCCCTGACCGCCCAACCCTTCACCACGATGCCGCCCGGCGAACTCCCCGCCCGTCGGAGCGGCGACGACGTGCCCGAGTTCGACGACCAGCCCGGACGCTGGGCCGTCATCTACCCCGCCGTCACCGTCGTCGCCCTGCTCGCTCTCCTGTTCGGTGTGGGACAGGCCTGGCACGTCGACGCCAAGCTTCCGTCGATCACCAAGGCCCTCGACCTCGGCGACGAGAAATCCGACTACACATCGCAATTACGCACAGCGCTCGAAACCATCACCGACGAGTTCGGACAGTCCGGTGCCGACAACATCCTGAGCATCCGCCTCTACGACACCCCCAGTTCGGATTATGCAACCGTCTTCGACCCGAACACCGGTGAGACGACCAACATCTGGATCGACGCGGCTCGAAAGTCGCCGACCACCGACACCCGCCGCAAGCCGAGCACCTTCACCGCGGCCGAACTCTCGTCGACCGACCTCACGTCGGTTGTGAACACGATGACGCGCCAGATCTCCCGGTTCGGCGGCGACACCGAGATCAGCAGCATCGACATCGAACGGCCCCGCAACGGCGACACCATCAGACCGGTGCTGATCAACGCGGACTTCGACGGCAACACCAAGATCGGAATCTCCGGCGTCACCATGCAGGCAACGCCCGACGGGACCGTCGCCGAATTCTTCGACCCCACCGATTTCGCCCGCTCGTTCGAGCTCATGCGGGCGGCACTGCTCAATGCGCGCATACCGCTCGACGATCCGGTGCTGACGCAGTTCAAGATTCGATCGTTCGCACCTGGAACCCCTTATGTGGGAAGCGCATTCAACAGCGGCGGCGTCCGCGTCGAATACAGGATGCCCACCCGCTACGGCGACCTCGAGATCGCTCCCGGACGGTTCCCGGAACTCACCGAGTACAAGGGTCGGAACTCAACTGACGGCTTCGCCTTCACCGACGTCTCGCTGCCGGTGTTCGAATCCGTCCGCGGTCAGGCGATCGCACGCGGGCAGGTTCCGCCCTACGACCAGGACGCGATCGATATCGAAATGCACGACCCGCCCTTCTTCGACGCCGACGACGCACAGGAGGCGGGCGGGCCACCCAGCCAATGGGCAATCAGCGTCAAGATCGCCAATGTCGCTGCGGCCGAAGGGATTTACTCCACTCAGGGAAAGTTCCTGCACGACGAGGCGTTCTAGTGTCGCGACATTAGTGTGTTGGCTCGCCGGCCTCGATCGCACGGCGCGTGACGGCTTTCAGTTCTTCGACTGCGGCTTCCGGAGGCCGCAACCCGCCTCGGTCGGCCATCGAGGTGACGATGTCACGGACCCGCCCGTAGTAGGTCGCCTGCTCGGCCGGTGTGGTGCTGCTGGCGGCATGCCGGTACAGCTTGAGCGCGGTGTCGAGATCTTCCTGGTCGCCCGGCTCGAGATAGCCCGAACCGACCTTCTTTCCGTAGGCCTCACAGGCGATCCAGGCGCGACGCAATGCGGCCACCGACTGCTGATAGGCGTCGGCACGGGATCGACTGCCGGGATAGCGATCGGTGCGCAGGGCGGTCGCGTCGTCGAGCGCCAGGTGAAAGTTCTGGGTCGTCTCGACGGTCACGTCCGTGATCGCCGGATAGCGCAAGAGGGCCGCGGGGTCGAGTTCGTAAGCGGCGTAGTCGCTCAGGACCTTGTCGTGACGCCGAGTGGCCTCCTCCCAGAGCCTCTCGGCAGCCTCGTCGGTGCCCGCATCGGCAATCCGCGGTCCGGGCGTGTCCTTCTGGTCGAACTCCTGTTCGCCAGACGTGGCCTTCCCGGATTCCCGCTTCTTCTCCGTCCGCTGCTTGGACGCAACCCTCTCGGGTGCTTGTTTTCGTAGCCGCCCGATCACCTCTGCCGCCGCCGGATCCGAGTCGATCACGGCAACCTTCCAGGTGTCCTTGCCGTCGACGTCGAAAACCATCGTCAGATGTTTCGCCCCGCGGACCCGCAGATCGCGGCCATCGCCGGACGATCCCGCGGTGGTGGTGTCTGCCGGACCTCCCAGGCTCACCGACACCAGACTGGTCAGGGGGTAGCCGGCGAGCTGATGATCCTCGTCGCCGACGTACACGGTGTCGTCGTCGACGGTGAGCAACACCGCTCCCCGGTCACCGAGGCGACCGAACGCAGCGACACCCAGCGAGACGGCGATCAACGCCGCGACCACCGTCGCCGTGACGATGCCGGACACATTCGCAATATTGAGGATCACCAGCGCGAACAACCCGAGCAGCATCGACAACCAGGCCGCCGAGGCGGCCCGATGATGGCGATTTGTCAGGTATTCAGTGCGGCAAGTGACCGAAACCATGCGAGTACCTCCGCTCACCCTCACCTCGGCCGAAGCGGTCGGCTACCGTTGTTTCCGTGAGTCTCCGCGCGCAAACTCGGCATGCCCGATCCCATCGAGTCCGGCGCCGCCCCAGCTTACGTGGCAGCGCCCGTCCTGGTGCCTCGTTGTTCGCGGCCTTCTGTCTCGGCTTTGCCGCCCTCGCGTTCGGCGCGTTCGGATCCGGTGGCGCGCACGCTGCGCCGGCTCCCCTGCTCGGCAAGCACTATTCATCGACGGCCGTCACCGGCACTCCCATCCCCGGGGGCGGACCGCTCGTCATCGACTTCCCGAGTGCTGGGCGTATCGCGCTCACTGCGGGCTGCAATCGACACATCGGTTCGGTGCGGATCGAAGGATCCACGATGCGGATCGGGCCGCTGATGTCGACCCGCATGGCGTGCCCGGGCCCGCGGGCCGGCGCCGACGCGTGGCTCGCGAACTTCACCAAGGCGCCGTTGAACTGGTATTCCGTGGGCCAAGCGCTGGTGCTGACGGGTCCGACCAATCAGGTATTGCTCACCGAAGGAGACTCATGACACCAGCACCTGCCGTCGTCACCGTGACGGGTGCCGCGGGCAGCATCGGCTACGCCGCGCTGTTCCGGGTTGCCGCGGGCGCCATGCTCGGTCACGACCAACCCGTTGCGCTGCGCCTGCTGGAACTGCCGCAGACCATCGCGGCGACCGAAGGCACCGCGATGGAACTCGAGGACGGCGCCTTCCCACTCCTGACATCGATCGACATCACCGACGATGCTCGACGCGCCTTCGACGGGGCGAATTTTGGGTTGCTGATCGGCGCCAAGCCGCGCAGCAAGGGCATGGAACGAGCCGACCTGCTGGCCGCCAACTCCGACATTTTCGCCCGCCAGGGGGCGGTGATCAACGACGTTGCTGCGCAGGACATCCGCGTGATCGTGGTCGGCAATCCCGCGAACACGAACGCAGCGGTCGCCGCCGCTCACGCTCCCGACGTTCCGTCGGAACGTTTCACGGCGCTCACCCGCCTCGACCACAATCGCGCCATCGCCCAGCTCGCCCGGCACACCGGCACACCGGTGGCCCAGATCAGTCGGGTTTCGGTGTGGGGCAACCATTCCGCAACCCAGTACCCCGACATCTTCCACGCCCGGGTGGGCGATCGCACCGGCGCCGAGATCGCCGAAGACCGCGACTGGCTCGTCGACGACTTCATCCCGACCGTCGCCAAACGCGGTACGGCGATCATCGAGGCACGCGGTGCATCGTCGGCCGCCTCGGCCGCCAACGGAGCCATCGACCACGTCCACGATTGGGTGCTGGGTTCACCGGACGGCGACTGGACGTCGGCAGCGCTGCCCTCCCCCGGTGTCTATGGCGTACCCGAGGGGTTGGTGTGCTCGTTCCCGGTTCGCGCGGTGAACGGCGAGTGGGAGATCGTCGAGGGTCTCGACATCAACGAGTTCTCCCGTGCGCGCATCGACGGCTCGGTTGCCGAGTTGCAGTCCGAGCTCGACGCGGTGGCTGCACTCGCGGATAGCTGACTCCCACACCGGATCCGCGCCGGAGCGCCTAAACTCGCTCCATGGCAAAAAAGGGCAGCGGCTCCAAGAAGGACACCTCGAAACCCGCGAAGATCCCCAACAAGATCTACGAGGCCGAACTTTTCCGGCTACAGACCGAACTGGTCTCGATGCAGGAGTGGGTCCGAGAGACCGGTGCACGCATCGTCGTCATCTTCGAAGGACGCGACGCAGCCGGCAAGGGCGGCACCATCAAACGCATCACCGAGTACCTGAGTCCTCGCATCGCACGGGTCGCGGCGTTGCCTGCCCCGACCGATCGTGAACGCGGACAATGGTATTACCAGCGCTACGTGGCTCACCTGCCTGCTCCCGGCGAGATCGTGCTGTTCGATCGATCCTGGTACAACCGTGCCGGAGTGGAGAAGGTGATGGGCTTCTGCACCCCCGAGGAGCACACTCGCTTCCTACGTCAGACCCCGATCTACGAGCAGATGCTCATCGACGACGGAATCCTGCTGCGCAAGTATTGGTTCTCGGTCTCCGACGAGGAGCAACTCCGACGCTTCCGCTCGCGGATGACCGACCCGGTGCGTCAGTGGAAGCTCAGTCCGATGGACCTCGAGTCGGTGTACCGCTGGGAGGAGTACTCCCGCGCCAAGGACGAGATGATGGTGCACACCGACACCGCGATGAGTCCCTGGTACGTCGTCGAATCCGACATCAAGAAGCACGCCCGCCTGAACATGATCTCGCACCTGCTGTCCACCATCGACTATCACGCCGTACCCCGACCCGAGGTGACATTGCCCAAGCACCCGATCGAGAGCGGCAACTATCACCGCCCGCCGCGGTCGTTGTCGAAGTACGTACCCAATCACGTCGACCAACTTCTCGGCGGTGACCACTGAACCGGTGAGTGCCCACGGATTCGACGGCATGTGGGTCGGCTTCTGCGAGTTCGACTACCTGCTCGGCGATGTCGGCTCGCTCAAGCACAAACGGTCGGTGATCCGCCCGATCGTCGCGGAACTCAAGCGTCGGTTCGAGATCACCGCGGCCGAGGTCGGTCACCTCGACGTTCACCGCCGAACGTCGATCGGCGTCGCTGTCGTGTCCGCTGATCGCGCTCACGTGGTGGACGTACTCGATGCCGTCGAACGGCATGCAGCTGCTCGCCCGGAGGTCGAGTTGCTGTCCGCACGCCGACGCGTCATCAATGCGGCCGACGTCTGAAGTGTAGAGCCCCGTCCGCTTTCTGAGGTGGGTCGGACCCTCAGCCGGCGGGCGCGGACACGATCCCCGCGGCGACCGCGGCCTCCCGGTATGCGGCGGCAAGGCTCTGCACCGTTTCGTGCGCGTTGAGACCGCTCGGATTGGGCAGCACCCACAGCTGCGCGCCACCCAACGCCCCGTCCTGTCGTCCGCTGACCGCGCGCCGATCGTCAAAGGCGGTGCGGTAGGCCGTGATTCCGAGGATCGCCACCACCCGCGGGGCGACCTGCGCGATCCTGCGACGCAACTGCTCACCGCCCTCGCGCAGTTCGGCGGCGGTCAGCTCGGCTGCGGTCGCGGTGGCTCGCGCGACGATGTTCGTGATACCGACGCCGCGGTCAAGGAGGAGCCCTCGGTCCGCGTCGGAGTACCCGTGCGACGCGTCGATCAGACGGTCGACAATGCCGGCCTGCACCAACGCGGGGTAGAACCGGTTGCCCGGCCGTGCGAAATGAGCCCCGGTCGCTGCTGTCCACAGTCCCGGATTGATTCCGACCATGAGCAGCCGGCAGTCGTCGCCGACCAGGTCGTCGACTTCCTCACCCGTATGAGCGAGCAGTTCGGCCCGCGTGAAACCCACTCGTTCAACCCTCTTCGCAGTCGGTGTCCTCTCACTCGGACGTTACGTCACCCGGCACCACCTCAGAAGCACCGCCGCACTTCGTCGGGTATGCCCGAGTGCCCGGCGGGATTACACTCAGCGGCGATGACCCGGCCCTCGTACACAGTTCTCGGTGGACTCGGCGCGCAGATCGATGCCGCGGCCGTCGAACTCGGCACGCGCAAACAGCGGATGACGCTTGCCCAACTGATCCTGGCCGAGGGCGCACCGGTGAGTGCCGACCGCCTGATCGTCGGCGTCTGGGGCGACGCACCCCCGGATCGGGCGGAAGTGTCTCTGCAGGCGTACATCTCGGGTCTGCGCAAGGCACTCGAACCCGATCGCAAACCGCGCGCACCGTCCACCGTATTGCTCACCCATGGTTCGGGCTACAGCCTGCCCACCGACGACGACCAGGTCGACGTGCGGCACCTGGTCACCCGGATCACGCGTGCACGCGAACTCCTCCGGCACGACGACCCGGCCGGCGCGGCGGCCCTGCTGCGCGAGGTCCTCGCCGACTATCGTCCCCTGCTACCCGAATTCGAGGGTCTCGGGTTCCGCGACGAGGCCGCCGCACACCTCGAGCGGTTGGTCGACGCCGCACGCGAACTCTCCTTCGAGGCCCGGATGGCGATCGGCGACCACCGGCTCCTTCTATCCGAACTCGAGCAGGCGTTGCAGCGCTCGCCTCTCGATGAGGGTCTGTGGGTGTTGCTCGCGACCGCACGCTATCGGCTCGGGCGGCAATCCGACGCGTTGGGCGCCATCGCCGAGGCGCGACGCATCCTCGCCGACGAGATCGGCGTCGATCCCGGTCCGCGCCTGCGTCAACTCGAGCGCGACATCCTCGACCACGCACCACATCTCGACGCGCCGGTATCCTCGACGCCCAGCCCAGCCACACAGTCCCGTGATTCGGCGGTCCCGACCGCCCAACCGGACGATGCGGAGGGCGACGCGGCAGCGACCCCGGCGGCGTCGAATCTGGTGGGTCGCACCGACGAACTCGCGGCCCTGCACCGCGCCGTCCTGATGTCGTTGGCCGGGCCGGGCGGCGTGGTGGTCGTCGAGGGGGAACCCGGCGCGGGCAAGACCGCGCTGATCGATGAAGCCGCCAAGCGCGCGTTGCATGCCGCAGACCTGAGCGTGCTGTGGGGACGCTGCGTCGAAGACGTGGCGGCGCCGTCGATGTGGCCGTGGGTCCAGATCCTGTCGTCGGTCCTTGCGCGGCTGGATCCGGACGATCTGCCCGTCCTCCTCGACAGCGATCTGGGCCGGATGGTCACCCAGGGCGCCAACGTGATCCCGCCGCCGCGCGAAATGCCCGACGCGGCCGCACGATTCCAGTTCTACGATCAGGCCGCAGATCTACTGGACCAAGTCGCCCAGCGCAGGCAGTTGATCATCGTGCTCGACGATTTGCAGTGGGCCGACGGCGCGTCCCTGGAACTGTTCGCGCACATGGCAAACCGCCGGACGTCCGGGGTGACCTTCTTCGCCTCGGTCCGCAGCGCAGCGTCACTGCGACCCGTCGTCGAACAGACATTGGCAACCCTCGCTCGCTTACCCGAACACCGTCGCCTCGAGGTCGGTGCGCTCGGAGCCGACGACATCTCCGAGTTGATCCGCCGCGAGACCCGGGAATGGCCGACGGTGAACACCGTGGATTCGATCGCCAAACGCACCGGCGGCAATGCCTTCTTCGTCCGTGAGCTCGCGCTGATCCTCGCCGACCGCGGATCGATCGCCGACAACGCGGTGCCCTCGGGAGTCCGTGACGTGGTGCGGCAACGCGTGCGCGACATGCCCACCGACACTGCAACTCTGCTCGATGTGGCCGCGTCGATCGGCAGTCGTGTCGATGTGGCCCTGCTCGCCGATGCCGCCGGCCGGGAGATCGACGGCACGCTCGAGTCGCTGGAAGTGGCAACGGCCGCGGGCGTGATCGAGAGCGACCCAGACGATCCGTTCGGATTCTCCTTCACCCACGACCTCATCCGTGAGGCGATCGTCGCGGGGATCGGCTCGGTCAGGAGCCGTCGAATCCACCTCGCGGTCGCCGACGCACTCGATCGCACCGGCTCACCGAACCGCATCACGCGAGTGGCACGGCACCTGTGGGCGGCAGGACCACTCGCAGACCGCGCACGAACGTCGGCGGCACTACTCGCCGCGGGCCAACTCAATCTGCGCACATACGATTTCGAGGGCGCCGTCCGGAATCTGACGGACAGCTCAACCCTCGCCCGCGCGATCGGCGACGAACAGGCCGAGATGTCGGCCATCACCATGCGACTCGCCGCCGACGTCGCACAGAACGGATACTTCTCGGCCGACCACGCACTCACCGAACGGGCGCGCGAGCTCGCCGAACGACTCGGCGACGAGCGGCTTCTCGCCAATCTCGATTACGCGCGATGCGCTGCGCACCTCCAGATCGCCGACGTCGCCACCGGACATCGGCTCGCCGAGGATCTGCGACGCAGGGCGCAGGGTTCCGACGACCCGACCGTCGTCCATCTCGCCATGCATGTCAGTGCGATCGATGAGTTCAACCGCGGCAACATCGGTGCGGCACACCGGCTTCTGGAACGCTACGCACCGCTCGATACCGACGTGGACGGGATCCGACCCGACCAGATGATCCTCGCCCGTGGCTTTCGCGCCTGGGCGGCGACGCTCCACGTGGACGCGACGACCGGCCGTGAGGAGTTCCGGGCGATCGACCTGCGCCAGACCGATCCGGTGGGGCGGCTGGGCGTTGCGATTTTCGCCGCGAGCGCGGCGGCGATGATCGGCGACACCTCCTGGGCCGCCGATGCAGGCCGACGCCTTCTGGACGCGAGCGGCCAGGGCCCCCTCGAGTATCTGCGCAACGGCGGTGAGCACATGTACTGGTGGGCGCGCGCGATGCAGGGTGACGTCGAGGAGGCATTGGCCGCGATCGACCGGCTCACCACACCCAACGACCAGGCACGGACCGGCGCGGGCTTCTGGTACGGGCTCTATGCGGAGATGCTGGTCGCGGCCGATCGCCTGATCGACGCCGGCGCCGTGCTGGCGGAGGCCGAGTCGTTTGCGGATATCACCGGCGAGCGTTACGCCGACGCCCATCGACTACTCGTCGACGCCACTCTCCAACGGGCGCGCGGAGCAGACAACCCGTCGATCAGCACACTCCTGACCAGGGCACGGGGCGTCGCCGTCCGGCAGGAATGCACCGAGCTCGTCACGCGTATCGATCGGACCGCGAGCTCCTGGGGCTGTTCGGCCGGCTGATCGGCAATCGACGAACGCCACCCACTTGGCGTTTGGCGTGGGGAGGCCAAGTCGGAGTGAACACCCCCTACGCGAATCGCCACCCACTTGGCGTGGGGAGACCAAGTCGGAGTGAACAACCCTGCGCGGGCCGACACCCACTTGGCTTGGGGAGACAAGTCGGCCACAAGTGCGTCCCAAGAACCGTTGGCGAAGGTTGTTCTCGAGCCGGTGACCAGCCGGAGAAGCAACCAGCGTCGGCCCTGCCGGCCGACCCCAACGTCAGGAATACCACGTCATGTCGATCGAGCTGAACAACCCTTCCAACCCCGAGTCCGTCCTCTCCGTCCGCACCCAGAACTCGGTTCTCGCCGACCTGCGCGACCGCATCGCCGGCGCGGTCTACGGACCTGGCGAACCGGGTTACGACGCCGCTCGCAGCGGCTTCAATCTCCTCGCCGACCATCGGCCCGCGGTGATCGCGGTACCCGCCAACCCGTTCGACGTCGTCGAGGCGGTCCGTTTCGCGGTCGACGAGGATCTGCGGGTGGCGGTTCTGGCGACCGGACACGGACCGGGTGCGGCCGCCGACGGCGCACTGCTCATCAACACCTCGCACCTGGATTCAGTGTCCGTCGATCCGGTCAACCGCACCGCAACCGTCGCGGCAGGCGTCAAGTGGGGCCCGGTACTCGAGGCTTCCGCAGCGCACGGGCTGGCCCCGCTGCTGGGGTCGTCCACCGATGTCGGCGCTGTCGGCTACACCCTGGGTGGCGGCTTCGGCTGGCTGGGCCGGCACTACGGCCTCGCCTCCGACGCGGTCCGGTCTTTCGACCTCGTCACCCCCGCCGGTGAAGCCCTCAAGGTCAGTGCCGATGCACACCCGGACGTCTTCTGGGCGCTCAAGGGCGGCGGCGCCGGCAGCCTGGGCGTCGTGACCTCGATGGAGATCGACCTCTTCCCTGTCGCCACCGTCTATGCGGGCAATCTGTTCTATCCGGCGTCGGACGCCGCGGCGGTGCTGCGTCGCTTCCGCGAGTGGGCGCCTGCGCAGTCGGACGAGCTGACCTCGGCGGTGACGTTGATGAACTTCCCGCCGCTCGACATCGTCCCCGAGCCGCTGCGTGGACAGAGCTTCGTGATGTTCCGTGGTTGCTGGTCGGGTGACATCGACGCCGGCAAGGACGTCGTCGACGAATGGCGGCGCTGGAAGACCCCGGATATCGACATGTGGGGCGAGCTTCCGTTCGCCGCCGCAGACGCCATCAGCATGGATCCGACCGACCCGATGCCCGCGATGGTGACGACGGAGTGGTGCAACGACATCGCCGACGGTGCGATCGACGTGATCACCTCCAACGTCTTGCCGCGACCGGGCGCCATGCCGCTCATCCTGTTCGCCGAGTTCCGGCACGCCGGCGGCGCGATCGCGGCGCACGCCGCCGAGGCGGCCAACGACCGTGGTCGCTGCGACGAGTTCCTCCTGGAGATGGGTGCGATCGTGCCCGATCCACACGTCGGACTGGCGGTCGAATCGGCGCTGCGGCTCACTCGACGTGCCCTCGAGCCGTACGTGACCGGTGCCGCCTACCTGAACTTCACGGAGTTCGAGGAGCGTGCTGATCGCTCGGCGTCGGCGTTCAGCGAGATCCACCGGCAGAAGATCGCTGCGATCAAGACCGACCTCGATCCGCAGAACAGGTTCTGCCACGGAACCGTGTTGTCCTGAAACCCCGCGCAGGACAGCGGCGAGACAGGGCCCGGTGACCCCCACCGGGCCCTGTCGTCGTCGCACCGGCAGTCTCGACGCCCCGGAAGCACCTGCGGAAAGTAGGGGAAGAAACTTCCTCCCCTACCCTTGGAGTCCTCCCCCAGAAAATTCTCGCGGACGACTATGAACCCCGGGGAAGAAGCTCTTCCCCTAGATTTTGTGGGCACCGCGCGATCGTGTTTGCCCAGGTCATAAGGGTGGTTGCCGAACACTTCGGGTCAGACACGCATGATGGACGAATGCAATCCGATCCGGAACGGCCGACGGTCCTCGTGGTGGACGCCGCCAATGTGGTGGGTTCGGTCCCCGACGGGTGGTGGCGCGACCGTCGGGGCGCCACCGAACGGTTGCGCGATCGGCTCGCGGGGCCGGCGACCGACGGACTTGCGGAGGTCCCGGGACCGCTGGAGGTCACCCTCGTCATCGAGGGTCGTGCCCGCGGTGTCGCCGCGACTCCGACGGTCGGAGTGATCGAAGCGCGTGCGTCGGGCGATGACGCCATCGTCGAATACGTTGCCGCCCAGGGCGACCGGAATGTGGTTGTGGTGACTGCCGACCGTGAGCTGAAAAGCCGCGTCCACCAACTCGGTGCGCGAACACTGGGTCCGTCGGTCCTGACCCGCTGACGCGAGTGCCTCGACGCCCATACGATGGGTGTCGACCGGTCGGTTCGGGGGATGCACACGCAGATCCGACACCACCTCATGGCGAGGAGCGGCAATGGCCACCACCGTGGCAGAGATCATCGTCGAGCGCTTGAAGGACGCCGGAATCGCTCGCGTATACGGGATTCCCGGTGATTCGCTCAACGGGTTCACCGACGCACTTCGGACCGACGCCACCATCCGGTGGCAGCACGTGCGGCACGAGGAGGGCGCCGCGTTCGCGGCGTCGGCCGAGGCTGCGCTCACCGGAGAGTTGGCGGTGTGTGCCGGGAGTTGCGGCCCGGGCAATCTGCACCTCATCAACGGGCTCTACGACGCGCAACGGAGCCGGGTTCCGGTCCTCGCGATCGCCGCGCATATCCCGGCACCCGAGATCGGCAGCGGGTATTTCCAGGAAACCCACCCCGAGCAACTCTTCCGGGAATGCAGTTCGTATTGCGAGATGGTCAGCACACCCGAGCAGATGCCGCGCCTCCTCGACATCGCCATGCGTACGGCGGTCGAGGAGCGTGGGGTGGCGGTCTTGGTGATACCGGGCGAGACGTTCCTGGAGAAGTGCGCCACGCGGCGCTCGGGGGCTCCGATCCGCGCCATCGACAGGGTCGTGCGGCCCACCGATGCCGACCTCGCGCGCGCCGCCGACATCCTGAACCGCTCGGAGCGGGTGACCATTCTGGCCGGGGCGGGTGTCGCAGGTGCGCACGACGAGGTCGTCGCACTCGCCGCAGCCCTGCAGGCACCGGTTGTGCATGCCCTGCGCGGCAAGGAGTTCATCGAATACGACAACCCCTTCGACGTCGGAATGACGGGCCTGCTCGGGTTCTCGTCGGGCTACCGCGCGATCGAGAAGTGCGACACGCTCCTGATGCTCGGGACCGATTTCCCGTACCAGCAGTTCTATCCGTCGAAGGCCACGATCATCCAGGTCGACATCCGGGGTGAACAGATCGGCAAACGCTGCCCTGTCGACCTGCCGCTGGTCGGGAGTGTGCGCGACACCATCGGACCGCTTCTCGACCGGATCGACCCCAACCGGGACAAGACCCATGCGGCGTCTGCTCGCGAGCATTACGCAAAGGCCCGCGTCCGCCTCGACGATCTCGCGGTCAACGACCGCAACCGCGCGCCGATTCATCCCCAGTACCTGGCCCGTCTGGTGAGCGAGAAGGCGACGGACGACGCGGTGTTCATCCCCGACGTCGGTTCTCCGGTGGTGTGGGCAGCGCGGTACCTCGAGATGAACGGCGCGCGGCGACTCATCGGCTCCTTCACCCACGGTTCGATGGCCAACGCGGTCTCCCAAGCGGTCGGGGCGCAATCGGCCTATCCGGGCCGCCAGGTGATCGCACTGGCCGGCGATGGCGGCCTCGCCATGCTGCTCGGCGAGTTGCTCACCATCACGCAGAACAGGCTGCCGGTGAAGATCGTGGTGTTCAACAACTCCTCGCTGAACTTCGTCGAGGTCGAGATGAAGGCAGCCGGTTTCGTGAATTTCGGCACGGACCTGGTCAATCCCGACTTCTCGGCGCTCGCCCAGTCCATCGGCATCCTCGGGCGTCGCGTCGAGCAGCCCGACCACCTCGATGCCGCGGTCACCGAGATCCTGGCCCACGACGGCCCGGCCCTGCTCGACGTGGTGACCGCACGACAGGAGTTGTCGATCCCACCCACCGTCACCGCCGCCCAGGCAAAGGGGTTCACCCTCTATGCGTTGCGCACCGTGATGTCCGGGCGCGGCGACGAACTCGTCGACCTCGCCGAGACCAACGTGTTCCGTCGACTCTTCGATTGAGCACCATGACCGGCGAATGGGCGATCGCCACGACGATCGCCGAGCTGGCGACACACGAAAGTGGTCGCATCATCGTGGGATTCACCGGACCGCCCGGTGCGGGTAAGACGACCATGGCCGGGCGCGTTGCCACCCTCCTCGCCCGGAGGCTCGGCCCCGACGCGGTGGGCTACCTGCCCATGGACGGATTCCACCTGTCGAACGCCGTGCTCGAGCGCCTCGGCCGCCGCGATCGCAAGGGTGCGCCCGACACGTTCGACGTTCATGGTTTTGTGGCCACACTTCGTCGAATCACCGACGCGGACACCGTGGTCTACGTTCCGGGATTCGACCACGCCGCAGGCGAACCCATCGCCGCCCAGCTGGTCATCCCAAGCGATGCGCAGGTGGTGGTCACCGAAGGCAACTATCTGGGGCTCGACGCCGGCTGGGCCGCGGTGCGGCCGCTGCTCGCCCTGCTCTACTACGTCGACGCGCCCGACGAGGTGCGGACCGCGCGTCTCCTGAAACGCCATGTCGCGGCCGGCAAGACACCCGAACAGTCACGCGCGTGGATCGATGACGCCGACCGGCCCAACGCGACGATGATCGCCGCGACCCGGGACCGCGCAGACGCCGTCATCGACAACGCGGCAGGTCACTCCGCTCGCGAGAACGCCGACGCCCGCGCCACCTGATCGGCGGTGACCGCTACGCCGGTATAGCGCTCGAACTGTCGCGCGGCCTGCAGTGCGATCACCTCGGCGCCGGTGACCACCTGCTTGCCCGCCGCTCGTGCCGTTGTGATGAACGGCGTTTCGGCAGGAAAGGCGACGACGTCGAAAGCTGCGCGTGCCGCGCCTATCTGCTCGGCGGAGAAGGCCAGCGACGATTCGTCTGCACCACTCATCCCCAACGGCGTGACGTTGACCAGGATGACGTCGGCAGGATCGGGTTCGGTTGCCGTGTGCGCATACCCGTACTTGTCGGCGAGCGCCGAACCGGCCTCCACGTTTCGCGCCACCACGGTCAGATTCTCGAAGCCCGCCCCGCGGAACGCCGCGACCACCGCTTTGGCCATGCCCCCCGATCCGCGCACGACGACCGGGATTCCCCGATCCAGCGAATGCTCGTCGATCAACTGCGCGACCGCTTCGTAGTCGGTGTTGGACGCCACAAGGCGACCATCCTCATTGACGATCGTGTTGACCGACTCGATCGCCGACGCCGACTCCTCCATCTCGTCGACGAGGTCGATGACGGCCTCCTTGAACGGCATCGACACCGACGCGCCCCGGATGCCGAGCGCACGCACCCCGCGGATCGCGCCTTCGATGTCGTCGGTGCCGAACGCCTTGTAGATGAAGTTGAGACCGAGCTCGTCATAGAGGTAGTTGTGAAAGCGGGTACCGATGTTCGACGGACGGCCCGACAATGAGATGCACAGGGTCATGTCCTTGTTGAGGATCGGCATTCGATGCTCCGTCTCCTGGCCGCCATCACGGCCTGCGTTGGGATCCCCCCGCCGACCACCGTACCCACGCCACGACAATGTGAGGACCGCAGATGATCAGCCGCCACCTTTCCGTTGTCGTTCCCGGGATCACCGCCGACGCGGTGTACCGATTCGCCGGCGACCCCGACAACCTGCCGAGCTGGGCGGCCGGACTCGCGAGCGGCGTCCGGCGCGACGGTGAGCTGCTCGTCGTGGATTCACCGATGGGCAAGGTGACTGTCCGCTTTGCCGAGTCCAACGCATTCGGAATCCTCGACCACGAGGTCCGACTGCCCGACGGCACAGGTGTCGACAACCCACTACGCGTGCTGTCGCATCCTCTGGGTGCCGAAGTGGTGTTCACGGTTCGCCAGCGCGACCTGTCCGATGAGGACTTCGACACCGATTGCGCTGCGGTGCAAGCCGACCTCGACCGACTGCGAGGCCTGCTGGTCGAGTGACGTCGTGATCAAGTGTCCCCAGATCGAGTTTCACCGTCACCCCTGATCACCGCTTCAGCCAACTCGCTGCGCCTTCGACCCCTGAACGCCAGAATGTGACTCACACCACATCGCTCCGCGTCGATCGACGACGGGTGCATTGATGAGAAGGGCCGAAGCCATGGGTCGCTCCACTACCGATCAGATCGATGTCCTGGTTGCCGGCGGCGGTCCGGTGGGCCTGACCGCCGCGATCGAGTTGCGGCGCCGCAGAGTGCGGGTGCGCATCGTCGACCCGCTCGACAGTGCTCCCCAATACGCCAAAGCCGTTGGCGTGCAGCCACGCACTCTCGAGGCGTTCGAGCAGATGGGCGTCCTCGGCCAGGTTCTCGACGCAGCCATCGAGATGCACGGCCAGATCGTGTTTCTCAACGGCGAGCAGGTGTCTCGGGTCGAACTGTCTGTGCCCCCCGACATTCCGTTCCGATTCTGCTTCATCCCGCAGTACGCCACCGAGCGCATACTCACCGAACGGCTCGCCTCGCTCGGCACGACGATCGATCGCGAGGTCCGGCTCGACGGATTCACCCAGGACGCCGACGGCGTGACCGCCACCTTGTCGGGTCCCGACGGCCACGAAACAGTCCGGGCCCAGTACCTGATCGGATGCGACGGCGCGCACAGCACGGTGCGCAAGACCCTCGGACTGACCTTCGAAGGCGGAGCGTTCGTCGAGCAGTACATGCTCGGTGACGTGGCGGTCGACTGGTCTCTGCCCCGCGGATTCGCTGTGCGTTCGGTTCACCGGTCCGAAGGTGGCGACGACGGACTCGTGTGTATTCCGCTACCGGGCCGGGGTCGCTACCGTGCGTCGATGCTTGTCCCCGACGAGTTGTCGGCCGATGCCGATCAGGGCGATGGCGTCGCCCACGGATTCGAGGGATCCAGGCGGCCCGAGTTGCACCACATCCAGACGGTTTTCGACCGGTTGGCACCCGAGCCCGCCACGGTGTCGGACATGCGGTGGTCGTCGGTGTTCCGCATCAGTCATCGAATCGTCGACTCTTACGGGCGTGGAAGGGTTTTCGTCGCCGGCGATGCCGCCCACATCCATCCGCCCACCGGCGCACAGGGCATGAACACCGGTATCCAAGATGCCCACAACCTTGCCTGGAAGCTGGCGCTCGCGGTCGCCGGCGACGCGGCGGACGGCCTCACCGACAGCTACGACGCCGAGCGACGACCGGTCGGCGAGGAGGTGGTCGGCCGCACCGTGCGCAACGCACGGCAAGGCATCGATACGGCCACGACCGACCCCGACCACCTCATGCGCAGGGAGGGGCAACTCCTGATCGACTACGCCGGCAGTCCCATCGTCGGTGACGCGCCCACGGCAACCGAGGGACCTCACCCGGGGCAGCGGGCGCCGGACGCAGCCGGCCTGACGCGCGAGGTGGTCAACTTCGGCCTGCGATTGTTCTCGGCCCTCGACCGCACACAGCATTCGGCAGTGCTGTACGCGGACAGCACGTGCGGTGCGGCCGAGGTGGCGGCTCTCGAACTGTGCGCCGCCGAGGTGGTTGCCGCAGCGCGGGGCAGGATCGATGTGCATGTGGTGGCGGCTCCAGCGGCCCAAGTCGGCACCACGATTCTCCCGTTGCTGCGCGATTCCGAAGGTCTCTTCGCCGACGCCTACCGCCCGGACGGGCCAACGGTGTTCGTCATTCGTCCGGATGGATATCTCGGCTACCGGGGCCCGCTGTCGAACGTCACGGCCACCCTCGCCCACCTGAGATCGACATTCGCCGAGTCCGCCACCGACCCGGCTCGCGAGAGCGCCACCGCGACAACGTAATCTCGGCGCATGTCGATTCCTGAGGTCGCGCAGCGTGCGCGACGCGCTGCGGGGCGCGTGGCCGGCACGACGATGGCACGCACGCTCGGCATCGGCGAGGTCATCTACCTGATCGCCCCCACCGGCTACCCGAACTACGGCGACGAACTGATCGCTCGGACGTGGCTGCGCCATCTGGCTCGGGTTCGTCCGCGCGCCACCGTCGTCGTCGACTGTCATTCGCCGGGACAGGCGTCGCTGCTGCACCGCGGCATCCACCCCCACACGCTGTTCGTGGATACGCTGTGGCAGTTGTCGGAGTTCGCCGCAGCCGCACCCAAGGATTCCGACGACGGCCCCGACCCGGACCAGCCGTGGACGTGGATGGCCTCGACCGTCACCGACCCCGGTCGCTCACCACGGCTGAGCGCGGGAATCGAGATCCTCAATCGCGCGTCGACGATCCACCTCCTCGGCGGCGGCTACGTCAACAAGGTGTGGCCGCAGCACGTTTCGCTTGTTGCCGCCGCTGCGGCGGTCAGTCGGGCCACCGGTGCCACCGCGGTGGCCAGTGGTCAGGGATTGATTCCCTGCCTGGATGAACCGGCGTGGACGGCGTTGGTCGATGCGGCCGGCGCCTTCTCGGTGTTCGACGTCCGCGACGATGCATCCGCCGATGCGCTGACCGCGGTGCCACACGCGACCAATTCCGGTGACGACGCATGGCTTTCGCTGCACCGGCCCGCGTCGAATGTGCACCGCCGGATGTGGAAGGACCGCGGCGTCGTCCTATGCCTGCAGTCCGACCTCACCGACGAGTTCCGCGGACCCGAGTCGACCGGAGTCGCCGCACTCACCGATCTCGTCCGATCGACTCTCGACAAGTGGGATGTCGCCGGCAGCGATGTCACCGTCATCGAGGGAATCCCTGGCTACGACAACGAGGTCGCCCACCGTCTCGGCGACCGCCTCGACGGCGCCACCAGGATCCCGTTCCGCGATGTCTGGATGTACGGCTTGCCTGCCGGCGAGGGGCAGACGTGGATCAGCACGCGTTTCCACCCACATCTGATGGCGGCAGCGGCCGGCGATTCGGGCGTGGCCATTGTCCCGATGCCCGAGTACTACTCGACCAAACATCGGTCGCTCACCGATCTGGGTTCGGCGTGGACGGTCGTCGACGACGGCACCACCGTTCCCGACCGGCCCTTCCGCGGCGGCTTCACCCCCGACGACCGGCAGCGCGCGATCGACGCGAAGACCGCGCTGGCCAAACGCATCTACCCCGACTCCCCCAGCCGGTCGCTACGCCGCGGCTGAGCACCCGGGTGGTTGAGTAGCGACATGCGAGCGAAGCGCCCTCCTCCGCTCCCTGAGGTGCGCCCTTCGATACGCTCGCAGGCTCGCTACTCAGGACCCGCGAAGCGAGCCTCGAAGGGTCGTGGTGAGAGGACCATGTCGTCTCACCAGGGGCTTCGAGGCTCGTCGCTTGCGCTCCTCACACCACAGCCATCGGATCGGGCTTCGAGCGTCGCGCCGTTGCTCGCGATGACGTCGGCGTACCAGTGGAATGACTTCTTGCGTGTGCGAGTGAGTGTCCCAGTTCCGTCGTCGCTGCGGTCGACGTGGATGAAGCCGTAGCGCTTGGACATCTGCGCGGTGGACGCGCTGACGAGGTCGATCGGACCCCACGTGCAGTAGCCCAGCACGTCGACCCCGTCCCGGATCGCTTCACCCACTTGGACCAGGTGATCGTTCAGGTAGGCGATGCGATAGTCGTCGACGACGGTCGGCCCGTCGGGACCGTCGACCAGGTCGTCGTGGGCGCCCAGACCGTTCTCAACGATGAACAGCGGCTTGTTCCAGCGATCCCAGAACTGGTTCAGAATCACACGGAGACCGCCGGGATCGATCTGCCATCCCCAGGCGGACTCGGCGAGGTGCGGGTTGGCCACCCCGCCCATCAGATTACCTTCGCGTGCAATGCGTTTGGCGGGGTCGGCGGTCTCGCACACACTCATGTAGTAGCTGAACGAGACGAAGTCCACGGTGTGCTCGGCCAGCAATTCACGGTCGGCTGCGGTGACCTCGAGTTCGATCCCGTGGTCGCGGAAGTACCGCTGTGCGTACCCGGGATAGCGTCCTCGCACGTGGACATCGGAGAACATGAGATTGGCATGGTCGGTCTCCAGCGCGGCAAGCACGTCCGCGGGATCCGGAGTCAGCGGATACACCGGAACCCCGAGCACCATGCACCCGACGCGGATGTCGGGGTTGGTCTCGTGACCGATCTTGGTGGCGAGCGCACTCGCCACCAACTCGTGGTGAATAGCTTGGTACAACTGGGTTTTCGACAGCTCGGCGACCGGAGTGTTGATTCCCCCGGACATGAACGGCGCGTGCAGAACCGAGTTGATCTCGTTGAACGTCAGCCAGTACCGCACGCGATGTCCGTACCGGGAGAAGAGAACCCGCACATACCGCTCGAACAGTCCGATGACCTTGCGGGAGATCCAGCCGTCAAAGCGATCGGCGATGGCCAGCGGTGTCTCGTAATGCGAGATCGTCACGAGTGGTTCGATGCCGTGACGCTCGAGTTCGTCGAGCACGCGGTCATAGAACGCAAGCCCGTCCTCGTTCGGATGCTCGTCGTCGCCGTTCGGGAAGATCCGGCTCCAGGCGATCGAGAACCGGAATACCGTGAAGCCCATCTCCGCGAACAGGGCGATGTCGTCGGCATACCGGTGGTAGAAGTCGATGGCGGTCTGCTTGAGATTGTCGGATGTCGGTGCGGGCGTGCGAGGTTCGAGAATCCCGCGCGGCAAGACGTCTTGGATGGACAGGCCTTTGCCACCTTCGTCGAAGGCTCCCTCGATCTGGTTGGCAGCGGTCGCGCCGCCCCAGAGGAACCCGTCGGGAAAAGGTGTGGACTCAGTCATCGTCGCCGCCCACCGATTCCACCGCGGCCCTGAATTCTTCCGAGGAGTAGAACGGCGCCAACCGTCGTCGTAACACGTCGTCGAGAAGTCCTCGCTCGTCGAGGGTTTCAAGGACCGGCGGTCCGAACCGCAGACCCTCCTCGATGAGGTCGTCGCGCCCGATGCCCAATTCGGTGAGCAGGTCGGTCAGGGTGGTCTCGCCGTACTTGTCGAACACGTGCGCAATCCCCTCGTCCAACAGCGCACGGAAATATGCGGTGTCGCGGAAGGACTTCCAGAACTCGAAGGCGGCCACCACCCCGTCTTCGACGTCGTCGGCGGTGACCAGCTCACGAAAGGTTCCCACGGACTCGGTGGCATTGCGACGCCACACCTCGCGGGCGGCGTCCACCAGCGCGACGTCGCCCTGCGCTGCTCCCAACACGAAATGCATACCGGCCCTGGTGGCCTGCTCCACCCCACGTTCGACGACGGGCATCGCCGGGGTCACCACCCGGGACAGACCACCGCGCAGGAAACCGACCACCCCCGTGCTGCCTCCCGCATCGACCCCCTGGGTGACCGCATCGTCGACCGCGCGCACGACGATCTCGACGAAGATGTCTTCGGTCACCGGGTCTGTAAGGATCCGTTGCAGCACGCGGTGCACGACGTCGAGATCGGCGATCGTGACGAGCAGATCGTCGAACTCGCGGACATCGAGGACCTCGGCGACCGCGACCTCGTCGTTCACGCGGTGGCGGTACAGGCGTCCGGCGATCTCGCCGACGAGTTCGGGGATGGCACCCTCGACCGGAAGCTGGACCGCGTACTTGTAGGCGGTGTCCTGAATGCGGGCCGGCGTCACCACCTCACCCAGGGTGAGTTGCCCCGCGTCGGCGAGAAAGTGGTCGATCTCCTCGGCGACCAGGTCGCCGAACAGATCGCCGTCGCGCAGTTGCCTTTTGGCGAAAGCAATCTGTGCCTCGAGCAGCGCATCCGCGAGTTCGGTCATGCCACCAGCCTCGCACACATCCGGCGGCCCACACATCAGCTCAACGCAAACGCACCACCCGTCGGGCCGGCTGATTTGGCCGACGAGCGACCACCGATGTCCCGTCCGATCCAGACGCCGGGAGTCAGCTGCCGGTATTCGTGCAGGCTGATGGGGACACCCCCGAAATCAGCTCGGAAGTCCGCGGCGTACACAGGTTTCCGGTCGATCCTGGAGATGGTTCGAACGAGGGCACCCCCGGCGTCGCGGCCCCACAGATAATCCTTGTAGACCCACGGGCCGCCGTTGGCCCCCGTGGTGAATGTCAGCGTCTTGCCCAGGAGGTTCTGCGTGCGGGAACCCGCGCGCGCAGCGTCGTCGGCCACCGCTTTGCCGTTTACCTGGAAGACCGGCAGCAAGGCGATGGATAACGTGCCCTTCGGCGCCTCGCCGAGTGGCGCGGAAAGAAACAGACTCATGATCTGTTGGCTGGTACAGCGATTGAGCAACACATCGACGGTGGCTGCCTTGTCATCGGCACGTACGACGCAATCTCGACCGATCGATGACGGCGCCGCATGAGCCGTCGATGGCGCCGTGAGACCGACGACACTGCTTACGATCGCCGTCACCATCATCCCGAACTTTCTGAGTCTCATACCCGCAGTCAACGCGCTGGAGCGGCATCTGACAACTCAGATCGCTTAATCCTCACTTTGACGAAACAAATTGAGCATCAACAACTTCGGCAATGCGATCCCGGGTCGCCGCCCACGTCAACGAACGCGGCTCAGATCCGTGCGCAACAACATCACGTTGTAGTCGCTCCATCGCGACGCGTTGAAGTACAACTCCGGACCCGTCCCCTTCAGCGCGGGCGATTGCGGCAGCATCATCGGCCCATACAGCACGATCCGGCCCGACGGCACGAGCGTCTTGCGCGCACTCCACGGCCCTTGCGGGTGGTCGGCGGTGCGCAGCGTGATCTCGTTGTCGCCGTCGAGCATCACATACTTCTTGAGGTAAGGACTCCACGACACCGACAACTCGGTGACCGGGGCCGGGATGACGACCGCCTCGCCCATGGCGTTCAGATCGTCGATCCACGTCGTGCCGTTCCAGTACTGATACCGGTCGAGGGCCAGGATGTCGTCGGGTTTGAATCTGGCCAGGAAGGCTGCGCCGAATCGTCCGTTGGGCGTGCCGAATTGGTAGATGTAGTCCTTCTCGTCGGCGTCGTCGGGGCGGCCGCGAGTGTAGGCGTTCTGCTGGAACTTGCCGTTGTTGACGGCCACGTCCGGAAACGGCGGCGACGGTAGATCAAGGGTCACCGGCGCGTTGACCCGGATGGTGTCACCGGCGTTTTCCCAGGTCTGTCCGTTGTTGTCGGAGTAGGCGATCTGGGAGAAGTTGGTGACCCAGTTCCCGGCACTCCCCCACGAGCGGACCGACATGTAGTTGATGTACTGCCGGAAACCACCGCCGGGTCGAGGAAGTGAGATCGCGGCGGTCGGGATCTTGGTGACCTCGATGTAGTCGACACCGAGCGCGGGAATCAGTTCCTGGGCGAAGTTCGGTTGGCCGGCGGCGATGACCGTACCCGAGTTCTGATCCCCCGCAACACCGTTCGGCACGGTGATCCCGTCGATCATCCGCGTGTCGTTGGTTCGGAGCAGTACGTTGTGCCGCCACTGTTGCCCGGTGGCGTTGCAGTTGCCGAAGGTGTCGCCGAAGGCCATCAGGGTCTGGCCGGAACCGTTGTCCCAGCTGATCCCGAGGTCGGTGCCAGAGATGGCGAATCGACTGAAGGTGCGATTGATGCTGCGCGGGCCGGTGACCCAGGAGACGGTCCGCGTGTTGGTCCCGATGTAGACCGGCAGCAAGCCCTGCGGTCCGTTGTTCGGGATGTTGGAGCTTCCCAGCCCGCTCGATCCGGCGGAACCGCTGGAACCCAGCGAGCCGGTCGACGAACCACTCGACCCCAACTGGCTGGAACCGAATCCGCCGTTGCCGCACGGCGACGCGAGGGCCGGAGCGGCCGTATGCGTGGTGGCCAGAGCCGAGGCGGAGAGGGCAAGAGCACCGACGAGCGCGACGCGTGCAGTCCTGAAAAGAATTCTGCGCACTACCCGACCTCCGCGCGTGACTGATGTTACTGATGTGATTAGTGATGCTATTGTGATTATTCATCATCACCGCTTAGGCATCGCAAGGTCACGATCCGGTACCACCCAGATGGAATGCGTCGCACCGATCGTCGGTTGTAGGCGGCATGAGAGCCGTCGTCGTCACCCAACCAGGCCCACCGGACGTCCTTCAGATCCGGGACGTGCCGACCCCGAAGCCCACGCCCGGCCAGGTCCTCATCCGTGTCGAGGCATTCGGACTCAACCGGTCCGAACTCCACTTCCGTCGCGGAGTGGCCGACAACGGCACTTTCCCCCGGATCCCCGGCATCGAGGCGACCGGAGTGGTGGCGGACTGCCCCGGTGGCGAATTCGAGGTCGGCACCCAGGTGGTCACATTGATGGGCGGGATGGGGCGCGAGTTCGACGGCGGGTACGCGGAGTACACGTGCGTGCCCGCGTCCAACGTCATCGCCTTTGACAGCGATCTACCCTGGGCCACCCTCGGCGCCATACCTGAGATGCTTCAGACCGCCTACGGATCGCTGACCACCGGGGTCGACGGCCACAAGGGTCAAACCCTGCTGATCCGCGGCGGAACATCGTCGATCGGTTTGGCGCTGGCGGTTCTCGCCCGACGACGCGACATGCGCGTCATCTCCACCACTCGGCAGGAGTCGCGCCGAGAGTTTCTCGAGCAGCATGCCGATCACGTCGTCATCGACGACGGCGACATCGCCGACGAGGTACGAGCGCTCACCGATGGCGGCGTGGACGGAGCCGTGGAGTTGGTGGGCGCCAACACCCTTCGCGACACCTTGCGTGCGACGCGGACCCACGGGGTCGTCTGCTTCACCGGCATGCTGTCCGACCAGTGGACGATCCCCGATTTCTACCCGATGGACTACCTACCGAACGGCGTACGTCTGACGGCATACGGCGGGTCGGCCACCGATCTCCCGCCGGCCGTCCTCCAGGACTTCATCGACGACGTCGCAACGGGCACGATCAGCGTTCCGGTCGCGAAGACCTACCGGCTCGATGAGATCGTCGAAGCGCACACCGACATGGAGAACGGCGCGCTCACGGGTAAGGGTGTGGTCCTGACCCGCTGATCGCCGTCAGCCCGACGACCACCCGAGCGCGGGACCGAGATGGCGGGCCATGTCGGTCACGATCTGTTCGTAGTCCGCGGCGTCGAACGAGAACGGCAAGGCGAATGCGACCTCGGATGCACGCTGAAATCCCGCGTGCGACCGAAGCTGTTCGGCCAGTTCGTCAGACGGCCCGACATAATCCGGCGAGAACATCATGCCGCGCGGACCCTGTGGCCCGGCCGTTCGCGGGAGCCGTGATGCGCGGTAGTCCTCATACCGACGGATCTGCTCAGGTGTCGCGGAATCGGTGGGAATGACGACAAGCCCCTGCGATACCCGAGCCCGCGTCGGATCGCGATGGTGCGCGAGGTAGGCGTCGATGTGTTCACCCTGGATCGTCGCGAAGTCCCGAGAATCGGTTCCCTCGATCGACACCACCGACGATGTCAGATAATTGAGTCCCTGCTCCCCCGCCCACTGCGCCGACGCCAGGCCGCCGCCGTACCAGACACGATCGGCAAGACCCGGCGAATGCGGCTGGATGCGTGTCGAATAGGTCTCGATCCCGACGGTGCCCTCGAAGGAACTGACCGGCTCGCCGCGAAGGCCGGACAACAGTCGCTGCACACGATCCTTGGAAAAGTCCTCGATGTCGTGGGTATCGGGATAGAGCGAGGTCTTGTAGTCGTCGTAGCGCATCGGAGTACCCACGGAGACACCGGGATTGAGGCGCCCCTCAGCCAGCAGATCGACCGTCGCGAGATCTTCGGCGAGTCGGAACGGGTTCTCCAGCCCCAGCGGTATCACCGCCGTGCCGAGTTCGATTCGGCTCGTGCGCATCGCGGCCGCCGCCAGCACGGCGATCGGCGAGGAGATCCCGAACTGCAGGTGTCGGTGACGAACCCACACGCTGTCGAATCCGAGGTCCTCGGCCATCTCGATCATTCGCAGGGTCTCGAGATGTCCCGCGCGCGGATCATCCTCGTCGAATCGGCCGATGGTGAGGAAACCCATCTTCTCCAGTGGCAGGTTGTCGCCGGTCATGCTGACATCTTGGCCGATTCAGCCGCGATCGTTCACCCGAGCCTCCGCCCAGAACTCGACAATCGCCTCCGCCGTGGCCGTGGGCTGTTCGACGGCGGGCAGGATGCGCGCGCCGGTGATCTCGACGACGCGCGCGTCGGCCATCTCGGCCGCGATGGGCGCGGCCTGTTCCGCAGTCCACTCACCTCGATCGTCGGTCGTGATCAGCAGCACCGGGCACGTGATGCGTCGCGTCGCCCAGGCCAGGTCGGTGCGACGCAGGATTGCGGTGTGGACCGCCGGCACCAACGCCCGGCCGGAGCATCGCAGCGAGTCATCGAGCATCGCGACCGCACCCGGGTCGTGGGCACGGGTCTCGTCGGTGAACATCGCTTCGACGATCGCAGCGCGAACGGGTCCCCGAGGTCCGACGATTCGGTAGAGCGGCAACAGCACCGAGATCTGTCTGCGCATGGCCGCGTCGATCGGAAACGTCGGCGCACTCATCGCGACCAGACTCGCAATACGATCGGGCCGTCGTGCCGCGAGTTCCATGCCGACGTGCCCGCCCCACGCGTTTCCGACCCAGTCGACCTGGGCAACCTGCTCGCGTGTACCGATCGCGTCGACGATGGTGGCGGCAGCTCGAGCACAAGCAGCGATGTCGGCGGGCGACGTCATGTGCTCGCTGCGCCCCATCGAAGGGCCGTCGATCAGGTACAACGTCCGCCCGGCGAGCAACGGAACCAGGCGATCCCAACTTCGTGAATCGACAAACATGCTGTGCCACAGAACAACCGGCGGACCTGAGCCGATCACGGAGACATGTAGGCGCCCTACTTCGGTGTCGATCTGCAGCTCGTTCATCGTTTGCTCCTACGCGTTCCGTTATTGACATTACACAGAGTAATCCCAATTTCGGTGAATGGAAAGAGCCGCAAGCCATAGACTCGATGAGTGGCTCGGACCTACACGTCGACGGTGCGCAACGAGCGCGCCGCCGCCAACCGGAGCGCGGTGATCACCGCTGCAACGAGGATGTTCTGTGCCGACGGCTGGACGTCGACCACGATGGCCGGGGTCGCGGCAACCTCGGGACTCACCCGGCAGACCGTGTATCAGCAGTTCGACAGCAAGTTGGCGCTCCTCGATGCGTGCATCGACAACGCGCTCTCGGAGGGCCGGGACATCCCGGTGCGAGAAATGGCCACCTACCAAGCGATGGGCACCGGCTCACTCGACGACAGGGTCGATGCCGCAGCGAGTTGGCTACGCGCCGCACACGAACGGTCGGCCCGCATTCAGAACGTTCTCGACCAGGCCGCCGTCAGCGATGCCGACGCGGCAAGTCGACTGCACGTACGGGAACAACGCCGACGTGACGAGGTCGCCTTCGCCGTCGGCCTCGTCGCCGGAGGCCTCACGCCGGCCATCCCCATCGACGACGCAATCGTGGATTCGGTGTGGCTCTTGGCCTCTCGACGCCAGTGGCTGATGCTCCTCGACGAGCGCGGCTGGTCTGCAGATCAATGGGAGCAGTGGTTCGTCCTGCATACCCGCGCAACCCTGACGCTGCGACCTCAGTCCTGAGGTTCACTTCGTCAAATCGTTGCGGCCCAATCGGATTCAGGAGAGTGTCCAGACCGCGTCGAGGCACCGACAACAAGTGAATACTGCACATATGGCCTTGCTCGTCGCTGCTGCCCCCACACCATGACCGCCGGCTCACCGCCCGCCGAGCAGTTGGATCAACGTCGCATCTGGTCCATCTTCGGTGGGCTGATGCTCGCGATGCTGCTGGCCGCACTCGATCAGACGATCGTTGCCACCGCGCTCCCGACCATCGTCAGCGATCTCGGCGGCGCCGACCACCTCTCCTGGGTGGTCACCGCCTACATGCTCGCCACCACGGCGACCACGCCGTTGTGGGGCAAACTCGGCGACCTCTTCGGTCGGCGCGGACTGTTCATCGCGTGTGTCGTCATCTTCCTGATCGGCTCCGCGCTGTGCGGCACCGCCCAATCGATGCCGCAACTCATCGGCTACCGAGCGCTCCAGGGCATCGGCGCCGGTGGACTGATGGTGTTGGCGCAGGCCATCATCGGCGACGTGGTGCCGCCACGCGAGCGGGGCCGCTATCAGGGAATCTTCGGCGCAGTGTTCGGGCTCGCCAGCGTCGCAGGCCCGTTGCTCGGCGGCTTCTTCGTCGACAACCTCAGTTGGCGGTGGGTGTTCTACGTCAACCTGCCCATCGGCGCGGTCGCCCTGGTCGCGATCGTTCTCGTGCTCCCGTCGACCAAGTCGGCGGTCAAGCCGGTGATCGACTACTGGGGCATCGTTCTCCTCGCCTTCATCTCCACCTGCATCGTGCTGGTCACCTCGTTCGGCTCGATCTGGGGATGGACGTCGGCCCGAATTCTCGTGCTGATCGCCGCAGCGGTGATCGCTGTGGTCGCGTTCGCGCTGGTGGAGCGCAGCTCTCCGGAACCTGTGCTGCCGTTCCGGCTGTTGACCAATCGGGTCTTCGTGATCGCTTCGACGGTCGGGTTTGTCGTGGGCTTCGCCATGTTCGGCGCGATCACGTTTCTGCCGTTGTTCCTGCAAACCGTGCAGGGCGAATCCGCGACCTCATCGGGCCTGCGCATGATCCCGATGATGGTGGGTCTGTTGCTGACCTCCGTCGCATCCGGTCAGGTGATCTCCCGAACCGGTCGCTACAAGGCCTACCCGATCGTCGGCTGTGCAATCTTCACGGTCGCCCTGTACCTGCTGTCGACGATGGACACGACCACGTCGGGCACCACCACGAGTCTGTTCCTGTTCATCCTCGGCGTCGGACTGGGCTTGGTGATGCAAGTACTCGTGCTCGCGGTGCAGAATGCCGTCGAGTACCGCGACCTCGGCACCGGGACCTCGGGCGCGACCTTCTTCCGCACGATCGGTGCGTCAGTGGGCGTGGCGGTGTTCGGCGCGATCTTCAACGCCCAACTCGACCGTCACCTGACCGAATCCGCGCCGGCAGCCGCGGTCGACCGATGCTCCGCGGAGAGCCTCGAAGCCTCGGCGCTCGGGTTGAAGGTGTGCCCGCCGGAGGTGAAGCTCTGGTACCTCGACGGTTTCACCGATTCGTTTCAGACCGTGTTCCTCGTTGCGGTCCCGATCGGTGCGGTTGCCTTCGTGCTGTCGTGGCTCCTGCCGGAAGTTGAATTGCGCACGGCAACGAGAACACCCGAACCCAGTGAATCCTTCGGCATGCCGAGTGAGCGGTCGTCGCTGGAGGAATTGCGACTCCAGATCTGGCGCGCCCTGGGCCGCGAGAACAAGTTGCGTGCGTGGGAACACGTCGTCGACGCCGCGCACAGTCCGCTCTCACGCGGTGAGGCATGGATGCTCAGCCGGGTCGCCGAGGAAGGCAGTCGGGACATGGAGGTGATGGCCTCGGCGTCGGAGACCGAACTGCCGACCATCGAGCGGACTGCCCACGCGCTCGCCGCCCGCGGGATGGTGGACATCGACGAGGCGCACGTGGCGATCACGCCGGCGGGAAATGCCGAGGCACAAAGTCTTCTCGATGCCCAGCGCACCGAGTTGCGTGCGTTGGTCGCCGATTGTCCCGGCAGCGACGAGCCGGACGTACAGACGATGCTCGACGAGATTGCGCGCCGGCTTCACGAGGAAGTGCCCCAGTCGCGTTAGTGCTGGCTGACACGGGTGACGTACTTGCCGTCCGCGATGTCGTCAACGATCTGGCGTGGCTTACCGGACAACTGCGATGTCGACTTCGCGACGTCGTATCCGATGACGAGCAGGCAGGTCTTGGCGGTCGCTGCGATGATCGCCGCGTCCTGGCGGGTGCTGTAACCGTGGTCATCCGAGGTGATCGGTGACTTCGACTTCTTCCATCCGGCACCTGCGGTGGGTGCCGCCTCGAATTTTCCGCCGTAGCCCGCGCAATTCTTCACTGCGATGGACACGGCTTCGGCGGCGTCGATGTCGACAACGTCACCACGCCTGATCTTCACGAAGAGATCCTGCAGTTCGGCGTTGGTGTGCGTCTCCGACTTCGGCACGAACGTGACGATCGACGAATCGCCGGGCGTCTCCTGAAACTTCCACCCCTTGGGCGCTCGGAGGGTGACGTCCAATGAGTCGCTCGCGTCACTGTCGGTCAGGGTGACCTTGGTGGTCGAGCCCGCATCGTCGTCGCCACCAGGCCAGAACACGATGGACAGGGTGACCACGAGCGCCACCGCGATCACGACGGCACCAACCGCGATGCCGATCACCTTGCCCGACCCGGACGAGGGCGGCTGACCACCGAACTGGGGACCACCGAACTGGGGCTGACCGAACTGGGGCTGACCGTGGAACTGCTGAGGCTGGGCCATCTGCGGCGCGCCGTAGAACTGCTGAGGTCGGGCTAATTGGGGTGACTGACCCTGCATGGGTGGCGGACCCTGAGGCGCACCCCAGGCTGGGGGCGCGTAGTGGGCGGTCGGTTGACCTGGATGGGGCTGTCCCGACCATCCACCATGCGG
Source organism: Gordonia sp. NPDC003422 (assembly GCF_053588675.1). Lineage (NCBI taxonomy): Bacteria > Bacillati > Actinomycetota > Actinomycetes > Mycobacteriales > Gordoniaceae > Gordonia > Gordonia sp. NPDC003422. Next base: position 29,990 of record NZ_JBSFQL010000022.1, on the reverse strand, counting down.
CGATCCGCCCATTCCTGGCTGTGTCATGAATGCCCCGTCCCCTGCCGAAACTGTTCTCTTGCTCCCGAAACGTATCGTCCGATGGGCCGCCGCGCCCATTCACCCCCACGGCAGCGCGACAAGGCGGTCGATCGCGTCCTTCATGAAGCACGTCCGAACCCTGGAATCGAGCGGATTGATCCACACCACCAAGAACGGCCGCGTGCGGACCTGCGCACTCAACCGCGAACGTCTCGCCCTGATCGACGACTGGCTCGCCGGCGAACGTCGCATCTGGGAAGACCGCACCGACCGGCTCGAGCAATTCGTCACCAACCCGAAGGAGAACTCATGACCACCGTTGCCGTCGACCCCCGGTTCGACCTCACGATCGAGCGCCTCATCCGAGCCCCACGCCGCAAAATCTGGCGGGCATGGACACAGCCGGATCTCTTGCAGCAGTGGTGGATTCCGGCGCCGATGCGAACGCGCGTGGACCACCTCGACGTCCGGCCCGGTGGCGCCTTTGTCACCCAGATGAGCGAGGACGGCACAACGTATGTGCCACACACAGACTCAGTGTTCCTCGTCGTCGAGGACGAACGTCGACTGGTCTTCACAAACGCCGTCAACAGTGCGTGGCGGCCCGCGTCACCGCAACCCGTGGCGATGACCGCCGAGATCATCCTCGACGACCACCCCGACGGTACCGACTACCGTGCGGTGGTCCGGCACGGCGACCCCGAACAGCGGACTCTGCACGAGGAACTGGGCTTCTTCGACGGTTGGGGGTCGGTGACCGACGCATTGGCGGCACTGGCGGAGACGGGCGGGACGTCACCCGACACGACCCCTATGGATCACTCCAGAACGAATACCGGGATCTGACGATCGGTCTTGGTCTGATACTCGGCGTACGGCGGATACGCCGCCACAGCCAGATCCCACCAGTGCGCACGTTCATCCCCGTCGACCTCGCGGGCCGTCAACTCGCGCACCTCGGCACCGTCCTGCACGGTCACCTGCGGATGCGCCTTGATGTTGTGGTACCACGACGGATGGCTCGGCGCTCCGCCCTTGGACGCAACCATCGCGTACCGGCCGTCCTCCTCAACGCGCATCAACGGGACATAACGCTTCTTGCCGGATTTCGCGCCGGTGGTGGTGAACAGCACGATCGGTCGGCCGAGGACCTGCACTCCGTCGGTGGTGCCCTGCTCGAGGATCGTGGTGGTCTGGGTACGAACCCAGTCGGTGGGGCTCAGTTCAGGTTGTGCGCTCATGCTCGAATACAACACCGTTGGGCCGACACTATTCCTCGCTCGGGTCGAAGCGACCCAACTTGTCGCCAGAAACCGCAGGTGCCGCCAGAAACCGCTGGTGCGCATCGGGTTTCTGACAAGACACGCGGTTTCTGAAATCGCGACACGCCGACGACGTGCCTCGCAGGTCCGCGACCCTGCTGTCGTGGACACAGCTCGGACGTCGGAGCGCGAACGCTTCCCACCCAAGGGCGCTGCCGACATCTGCTCGGTTGGTCGACGTCGCCATCCCGCCGGTCATCGAACTCTTCGGATCAGAGACCCACCCGCCGACGTGGTCGGCGATCGTGTAGGCGGCGGCGGCCTCGTCCCGGAAACCGCGCTTGTGGGTTCGCGATACGCCGACCAGCACTCGGACGGTTGGTGTCCGGCCATGGGCCGCACAAAAGTAGGGGAAGAAACTCGTCCCCTATCCCTGGAGTCCTCCCCGCGAATTTTCTCGCGGACGACTCAACAAGCAGGGGCAGAAAGTAGGGGAAGAACCTTCCCCTACTTTCAGTGGCCCGGCGCCTCGCTGACGTGGCCTGTTCGCCTGTCCTTCGAGGTATCCCTCGGCCGGCGCCTCGGGCACCTCAGCGAGCGGTGGGGTGGTGGACGCTTATGTGCAGGTCAGAGCGCTAGTCACCGAACTCTTCGGATCAGGCGAAGCGAACGTCCAGCGTCGCCATGCCGAAGATCTTCTTGCCGGCGCACTTTGCGACGAGAATGACCACGCCACTACGGGTTTCGGGATCGAGAGATTTGATGCGTCCGCTGTACTCGATATCGCCACGACCATTGGCCGGCACGATCGCCGGTGCGGAGAGCCGCACCGCGTAGCGCGTGACTGCTCCCGGATCGCCCGACCATGCCGAGACGAATCCCGCACCGATGCCCATGGTGAGCATTCCGTGTGCGATCACGTCGGGCAGCCCGGCGAGGTTGGCGATCTTCTCGTCCCAGTGAATCGGGTTCGCGTCACCGGCGACACCCGCGTAGTTCACCAGGTCACCACGTGTGAGTCCGGTGTGGTGCACGGGAAGCTGGTCACCGACCGACAGGTCGTCGAAGTTGAGACTGCCGACCGTGCGGGTGCGGCCGAGTTCCGACCGCGGCGCAGGGTCACCAACTCGCTCCGTCTTCACGTAGTCGATGGTCGACGCCTGGTTCGCCATGATGTCGACGTCGTGCATCATCACCTTGGACACCGCACCGGTGAGTTCGGGGTCGACCTCGTCGGCGGTCACCCCGACAACGGTCGTGTGCATGGTGTGAACGGTTTCACCCGACGTGTCGACAAAGGTGTTGGTGATCGTGATCATCTCGCGGCCGGCCACAGTCCGCACCGACGAGAGTTCGACATCGGTCTGCAGTTCGTCGCCGACGACGATCGGCCGGTGCTGCTCGAAGACCTGCTCGGTCTGCACGTAGGTGTCGTACCCCACGACCACCTCTTCGAGCAGTTTGCGGTTGGCGGCCATCGCCGGAATCGACGTGAAGGTCAGTGGAGCGAAGAGGCCGGTCCCGCCGAGTGCGGCAGCTGCCTCGGCATCCCAATGTGCCGGTCCGTAGTCCTGGACCGCCCGGGCATACTCGCGAACTTTCTCGCGTCCCACCTGATAGGTGTGATCGGCCTCGTAGTAATGGCCGACCCGCTCCCCGAGCGCAGACACTTCCGACGCTGTCGTCAATTCACTCTCCTGCCATTGGGGACTCGCCGCGAACAAGTATCCACGGAGTCGTCGACCCGCGTCACATGGGCAGGCAGACATGCGCGCCACACCACGTTCAGTCCGAAGACCCCTGGCGCGCGAAATGCGACAGTTCTTTCTACTTCTTGCCGCAGTTGCAGTTCTCGCCGCACTTGCAGTCCGGGCCGCAGGTGCAGTCCGGATTGTTGCAACCTCTCGTATTGCCACTCATGCATATGAGGCTACGCCCGGTGCTCGTCGACACGACGATGAACGGCTGCCCAACTCCCGATAAAGCGACCTGCCCGAAGGCCCGCGACGCGCATCAGCGACCATAGATGCCACAGTCCTACCGGGCGATGGGAATGAACGGGTGAGTGACAGCTATGCCGGACACAGCGGTGATGCAACCGTGCCGGTCTTCTTCCTGTCCGACAGCACCGGCATCAGTGCCGAGACCATGGGTAACGCACTGCTGTTGCACTTCCCCGATCACCGATTCGATCGCACCCTGATCCCGTTCATCACCACCGCCGACGAAGCACGCGACGTCGTGCGCAGGATCGACGCCACGATGACCGGCGACGTGACACCGCTCGTGTTCGTCACGGCGGCGCTCGACGACGTCCGCGACGAGTTGCAGAAGACGCGTGCCCCACTGATCGACTTCTTCGACCCGCATATGCAGGAGGTCGAGACGATCCTCAAGACCCGCGGCGCGCGCACCCCTGCGCGTCTACACGGCGTCGGCGATGTCAAGCGCTACAACGCGCGGATGCAGGCCGTCGAGTACGCGATCGAGCACGACGACGGTCAGAGTGTGCGCTCACTCGACAAGGCTGACGTGATCCTGGTGGCACCGTCGCGCTGCGGCAAGACACCGACGACCATGTATCTCGCGCTGCAGCACGGCCTCCGCGTCGCGAACTATCCGTTGATCGACGAAGACCTGGCGAGCACCGACATGCCGCGTCCGATCCGGCATCTGCAGGAACGATGCTTCGGACTCATCACCACCGCCGCCCGACTCAGCGCGGTGCGGACCGAACGCCGACCGGACTCGACCTACGCGTCGCTACGACAGTGCACCTACGAATTGCGCCGCGCCGAGGAGTTGTACCGGGCGCACGGCCTTCCCGTCATCGACTCGTCCGCGAAATCCGTGGAAGAGATGTCCACTCTGATCCTGCAGGTCCTCGCCCGCAGGCCCCACCCTGGCAATTGAGGAGCCATTTCATGAGCAGCAACGTCCGTTGGTTCGCCGACCTCGGCCTCGCCGATCTCGAGCAGGTCGGGGGTAAGAATGCTTCTCTCGGCGAGATGGTCCGCAATCTGACCGACGTCGGAGTGCGGGTCCCCAACGGATTCGCGACGACCGCCGACGCGTACCGGCGGTTCCTCAGCAAGCCCGACGAGTCCGGCACGAGCCTGGCCGACCGGATCAGCGCGCGGCTCGCCGATCTCGACACCGACGACGTGCAGGCGTTGGCCGAGGCCGGTCGTGAGATCCGCGCGGCCGTGATGGAGCAACCGTTCCCCGAAGACCTCGAGGCCGATGTCCGGGCAGCGTTCGCGGAGTTGTCGGGTGGCTCGGACGAGGCGTCGTTCGCGGTGCGGTCCAGTGCGACCGCCGAGGATCTCCCGGACGCATCCTTCGCCGGCCAGCAGGAGACCTTCCTCAACGTGCGCGGGATCGACGCGATCCTGCAGGCGACCCGGGAGGTGTTCGCGTCGCTCTACAACGACCGGGCGATCGCCTACCGCGTGCACCACGATTTCGACCACGACGCCGTGGCCCTGTCGGCCGGCGTTCAGCAGATGGTGCGCTCCGACATCGGCGCGTCGGGCGTCATGTTCACCATCGACACCGAGTCCGGCTTTCCCGATGCCGTGTTCCTGACGTCGTCCTATGGCCTGGGCGAGGCTGTCGTGCAGGGTGCGGTGAATCCCGACGAGTTCTACGTCTACAAACCCGCCCTGCGTGCCGGACGTCCCGCCGTGCTCAAACGCGGCATCGGGTCGAAGGCAACCAAGATGATCTACACCGATGACCGTTCGGTGGGCCGGACAACGGAGTTCGTCGACGTCGACCCCGCCGATCGCCGACTCCTCAGTCTCACCGACGCGGAGGTCGAGGCGCTTGCGCGACAGGCACTGTTGATCGAAGAGCACTACGGGCGCCCGATGGACATCGAGTGGGGCAAAGACGGCGTCGACGGTGAGCTGTACATCCTGCAGGCGCGCCCGGAGACCGTGCAGTCGCGAGCTGCCGTGACAGGTCAGCAGCGGTTCCGGCTCAACGAGACCGGCACGGCCCTCATCGAAGGACGCGCGATCGGTCATCGCATCGGCGCGGGCGAGGTTCGCGTGCTCGAGTCGGTGGAACAGATGCACGAGTTCCAGGTCGGCGAGGTACTCGTCGCGGACATGACCGATCCCGACTGGGAACCGATCATGAAGCGCGCCAGCGCAATCGTCACCAACCGTGGTGGCCGCACCTGTCACGCCGCGATCATCGCCCGCGAGTTGGGCATTCCGGCGGTCGTCGGAACCGGCGGTGCGACACGGTCGCTGACCGAAGGCCGGGCGGTGACCGTCTCGTGCGCCGAGGGTGACACCGGTTACGTGTACGACGGGCTGCTCGACTTCGACGTCACCGAGTCCACGATCGAAGCGATGCCCGAGATCAGCACCAAGATCATGATGAACGTCGGCACCCCCGAGCAGGCCTTCGCCTTCTCCCGCCTGCCCAACAACGGTGTCGGGCTGGCGCGGTTGGAGTTCATCATCAACCGCCAGATCGGGATTCACCCCAAGGCGCTGCTCGACTACGAGACGCTCGACGGACCGCTCAAGGAGCGGATCGGCGAAGCGATCGCGGCGTATGAGAATCCCCGCAAGTACTTCGTCGACCGGGTGGCCGAGGGCGTGGCGACGATCGCCGCGGCGTTCGCGCCGCACCCGGTGATCGTCCGCATGTCGGACTTCAAGTCCAACGAGTACGCGAAGCTCGTCGCCGGTGAACTCTACGAGCCCGACGAAGAGAATCCGATGATCGGATATCGCGGCGCATCGCGGTACCTGTCGAAGGATTTTGCCGACTGTTTCGCGATGGAATGTGCGGCACTCAAGTACGTCCGCGACGAGATGGGTCTGACCAACGTCAAGATCATGATCCCGTTCGTCCGCACGGTCGCCGAGGCCGAGGGCGTGATCGCGCTGCTCGCCACGCACGGCCTGCGGCGCGGCGAGAACGGACTCGAGGTGATCATGATGTGCGAGGTGCCCTCCAACGCCGTCATCGCCGACGCCTTCCTCGACCACTTCGACGGTTTCTCCATCGGCTCCAATGACATGACCCAGCTGACGCTGGGACTCGACCGCGATTCGGCGCTCGTCGCAGACTCCTTCGACGAACGCGACCCCGCCGTCAAACACATGCTCGCCGCCGCCATTGCCGCCTGCAAGGCCCGAGGCAAGTACGTGGGCATCTGCGGGCAGGGGCCCAGCGATCACGTCGACCTGGCCGAGTGGCTGCTCGAGCAGGGCATCGAGTCGATGTCGCTCAATCCCGACACCGTGGTCGACACCTGGACCCGATTGGCCAGCCTCGGCTGACGGGCTTCACTCGTCCGGTCCAGCGGTGATCGTGAACGCGCTGGGTGTCCCCATCTTGCGCTGACGGGTCACCGGCATGAAGGTGGTGCACCCAACGCAAGGCGCGTCACCGCCATCAAGAGTTCCTCGCGTTCCTCAAACACACCGCGAAGGTTCGCCATCATCGAGCCCAAGCGATTCACCACCGCGGCACCTTCACCAGCCGTCTGTTGGCGAGTGAATGAGGGCCGCGACCGGAACGCAGGACGCTGTCCACCGACCGGGTTACACTGCGGCAGAAGTGGGTTCGCACCGGCTCATGCTGCCGACGAAACGGAGACGCACATCAACGCACCGTCAATTGCCCTGGAGGGTCTCACCAAGACTTTCCCCAACGGCCGGGGCATACGCGACGTCTCCATGACAGTCGCCGAGGGAGAGGTAGTCGGGTTTCTCGGCCCCAATGGGGCTGGCAAATCGACCACCATCAGGTGTCTACTCGGGCTGTACCGTCCAACTTCAGGTACCGCACGGATTCTCGGTGCCGACCCGCAGGATTCCGACCGCACGCTCCTTGCCGACGTCGGATACCTCCCCGGCGAGCTATCACTTCCGGAGACGCTGAGCGGTGGCGATATCCTTCACCGATTCGGCCGGATGCGCGGCATGACCGATACGTCGCTGCGGGACACGTTGGTTGAGCGGTTGGACGTCGCAATAAAGCCGCCGATCAACACGTTGTCCAAGGGCAATAAACAAAAGATCGGCATCGTCGCTGCGTTCATGCACCGCCCGAAACTGTTGGTCCTCGACGAACCCACCTCCGGACTCGACCCGCTCCTCCAAGAGTTATTCGCCGAATTGATCAAGGAGGCGACCGACGACGGCCGAACCGTACTGCTGTCGTCCCACGACCTCACCGAGGTCAAACGCCTGGCCAAACGTGTGGTCATCATTCGAGACGGCCAGATCGTCGTCGACGACACGGTGGCCGCGATGGAGGCGCGAGCACCCGGCGTCATCGAACTCGACCTAGACCATGCCTTCGATGTCACCGCCTTGGCATCGGTGCCCGGCGTAACCGTGAAAAGCGTTACCGATCGCCATGTCTCACTCGTCCACTCCGGTTCGGTGGCCGCCGCTTTGACGGCGATCGCGGCGATGGAACCCACGGCTATCGCCGCGCGACCCGCCGAACTCGACGAGTTGTTCCTCCAACTCTACCGCGGCGAGGGGGTCTGATGCGCTTCGATCTGGAACGGCTGGATCTGCGCCTGCGCCGTCGGATGGTGATCGGCACCGCCGTCGGCGCCGCGCTGTACTTGCTCGTGATCGTCGCTCTCTACCCATCGTTCAAGGACGACACCTCACTCGACGAGATGCTCTCCTCGAACAGCGCCATGTCGGCGATGGTCGGCATCAGTGGCTCGATCACCTCTCCGGAGGGTTGGCTCAATGCCAACATGTATGCCAACATCGGTCCCCTGCTGGTGTTGCTGCTGACCATCGGATACGGGGCAGCCTCGGTTGCCGGCCAAGATGCCGATGGATCGCTCGGCGTGATCGCAACGCTTCCGATCTCGCGGCGCAATCTCCTCGCGCATAAACTGATAGCGCTGTTCGTTGCCGCCGCCGTGGTTCCCTTGGCATCCGTGGCGATCTGTCTGCTCGGCCCGCTGTTCGAGCTGACCCCCGATTGGTCGGCGCTGCTGGGCGTCACGCTCACCACAACCCTGTTGGGCTTCCTGTTCGGCGCCCTGGCGATGTCTATCGGGGCCGCCACCGGCAAGCGCGGCATGGCCTTGGGCATCGCCAGCGGCGTCGCAGCCGCGGCCTACTTGATCAGTTCGCTCGCGTCAGTCGTCGACCTCGTGCACAAGATCAGATGGATCTCGCCGTTCTACTGGTCGGTCGGCAACAACCAGATCGTCGACGGGATCGACATGACAGGGGTCATCGCGCTGATCGCGGCGGCCGCAGCGCTGAGTATCGCGGCGATCGCCGCGTTCGAGCGGTTGGATATCCACTGACACTCAAACCCGTCAGGGCGTTGATGCCGCGGGGCGAGGTGTTCGGTCACCCCTTTGCGGTCACCTTGTAGCGAGTTCGACGCTCAATCCCGACACGGTGGTCGACACCTGGACCCGGTTGGCCGCGCTCGGCTGATGCGCCGTCGGCCAGCGGGTTCGGCGCCCGGTGGCCGATACTCGGTGCGGACTCTGCCTGCGGCTCGGAGTACGCGTAGTTTGTCCGCATGGACTATGCGCTCTCGCTGCCGTCAGCCATCGAATTCCGTTCGGCCGTACCGGGAGTGACAACTCACGTCGTGCCCCCGGTTCTCGTGCCGCCTCGACTTCTCCAGTTCACCGTGGTTGCACAGACAACGATCGTGGATGACGAGGACGGCATGCTCGCCTACCTCGCCTATGCCGACGTGGCCGTGGACAACGCGCCGCCGCGCCGGTTGGGTTACGCGGGCACGTGGAGCGCGACAACCGCCGTGGTGGACTTCACCGACCCGGTTCCCGACGCGATCGACCTCGGGCGGCCACATCGTTTCACGATCACGTTGTACGACGGTCGCGACCAGGAAACCGCCGACAACCTCGTCTGCACGCTGCGCCTGGACTACACACCGGCAGCCACGTACTGACCACGAGCCTGGGCGGTTCGGGCGCTCAACGGGTTTCTCGGGTGTCAGCAGATGTCGGTCGCCGACGTGTTGCGGCCGATCTTCAGTTTCCGGTACGCCATGACTCCCTCGCACATCCCGATGTCGGAGGCGACCATCGTGACCGGCGAACCGGGCCCACGAGTCGAGCACAAGACGCCGGCACCGAAGGCGACCTGATCACCCCAGCCCGTCCAGGTGATCTGGTCGATCGAATTGGAGCAGCTTCCGAGCGAGATGGAGCTGGGTTGCGCCGTGCCGTAGCCGGTTTCGTTCCCGGTGGTGGCCGCACCGAGCACCACGGTCGACGCCGCCTTGGTCGACGACGGCGCCGCGGTCTGCGCACTCGCCCAGGTCGCAGGCCCGATTCCGATCGCCGTTTCACTGGCGACGACGCTGCCGTTCTGGATGACCTGGAATCCGTTGCCGGCGATCACGTATCGGGCGTTCTCGGCAGAGTTGACGGCGACGAACCCCGAGCCTTGTGGGTACACCTCGTAGAGTTCGATGTTGGCACCGTCGACGATCCGGTACCCGCGGTAGTAGAGGCGGTTGATCTCACTCCGGCACACCACGAGCGCCGACTCCGCGGTCCGCATGTACATCTCGGCATGATCGGTGCCACGGCACCGGGCTTTTCCGTCGAACCCGAGGAATCCCTGCACATCGACATCGCCGGCCGGTACGAGCGGCACGGCCGTGGTGGTGGCTGTTGTCGTCGAGGTAGTCGCGACCGACGTCGACACGGCGCTGGAACCAGACGACGCGTCGTCGGTGCCATCCGAACTCGAGCAGCCGGCGAGGGCGACGCTCGCCGCCAGACACAGAACCGCAACCGCGGTCGCAAGCTTCCTCATAGGCTCCACCTGTCAACGTCCCACTGAGATACCCGATCTCGGCGAATCGGGCCGTCCCGACACCGGAATATGAGTACCACGCACGATCTCGGGGCGGATTGCGGCACTCCTGCAGAAATTGGGATCCACCCGAACGGACGACACATCGCGCCGGCAGCACGGCGGAATATGCCCACTGGGGTATGGGTTGCAGCAGGTATGACCACACGCGAGATCACCATCGACAACCTGCAACAGACCATCGACGGCGGCGGCATCGTGCTGCTTGACTTCTGGGCCGGTTGGTGCGGGCCGTGCCGGATGTTCGCTCCCGTCTTCGAGAAGGCCGCCGAAGCCAACACCGACATCGTGTTCGGCAAGATCGACACCGAAGCGGAGCAGCAACTCGCCGCCGGTTTCGGCATCCGGTCGATCCCGACCCTGATGGCGTTCCGCGAGGGTGTGATGGTCTTCAATCAGCCCGGCGCGCTGCCCGCCGCGCAACTCGACGAGCTCATCGCCGCGGTACGTGGACTCGACATGGAGCAGGTTCACGCCGAGGTGGCCGCGGCAAACGGGTAAGACCGCGGGACCGCCTATTGGTCGCGAGATCCAGCGAACTCGACAAGCCCAACTGTGGGTCCGCCTCGCGTAGTTTCCGTGCCGCTTTCACCGGGTCATCGATCCCACCGACAACAGACTCAACCCGTTCCGGCGGCCACGCCGCCGTCACCTGGCCGCGTCTACGTTCGTTGCGCACCTCGCGCACACCGTAGACGGACAAGGACGCGAGAAACGCGGCGGTCCACCACTCACCCATGATCAGCGAGCCGATAGTTATCACGGGTGAGACAACCGCAAGGAACAGCCCGCACCACTTGATTGCCCTATTCGGCACCGCGCCCCCTCCTGAAACAACTGTTCGGTGCAGAGTATCGAGTATGTGATGGTCTTGTGTTCCCAGCCGCCTTCCACCGGCTGGCTCACTGACCTAGCAACGAAGAAAGCCAGGCCGGAGGTTTCACCTCTGACCTGGCTTTATTTGTCGGGCTGACAGGATTTGAACCTGCGACCACTTGACCCCCAGTCAAGTGCGCTACCAAACTGCGCCACAGCCCGTTGCCCCGAAAGGGGCGTTCAAGAGCCTAGCCGACGACCAGGTCTACGAACCAATCGCCTGGTCAGACGGTCGGCCCGAGATCACTCGGCCGGTGTCGACGACCGCTTCTTGTACCAGATCCAGCCACCCGTGACGATCAGCGCGCCGACGAGCGAGCCGATGATGCCGCTCGGGTGGAATTCGAGTCCGTGTCCGGTGAGCAGGCTGATCAGCAAGCCGCCGATGAAGGAGCCGACCAGGCCGGCCACGATCGCGAGGCCCCAGTCGATGTTCCACATGTTCTTGCCGCCGATGATGAGCTGCGCCAGAGCGCCGATGACCATGCCGAAGACGATGATTGCCAAAATGAGCACCCGCAGAGCATATAGGAGTCGCGTTCAGCCCAGAATCCGCCCGGCGAATCCGCGTGCGTGCGCACGCAGACTCTCGATTCTTTGCTGCCGCACGGCCTCCGGATCGTCGCCGGCGAAGATCGCCGACGGCCGGACCCGGACGTTGGCGTTGCACTCGAACCCCGAGCAGAGCAACGTACCGACCGTGTCGCCCTTGCGTCCCGCGGCACCGGCCCGCTTGGCGCTGAAGAAGGCGACCTCGTTGGGCAGTTGGACGTCCTCGCAGAACGAACACTGAGGCCGGGTGCGGGGTTGTCGTTGACCTTGGCGCAGCAGGATTCCGACCAGCGTGTCGTCGATCGGCACCACCAGGTACCCGATCAGCGGGAGCTTGGGGTCGCGCCAGGCCAGGAAGTCGAGTTGATCCCAGTCGAGTTCGGCGAACGACGGTGGCAGTGTGAGTGAATTGCGTTCGCGCAGCGTGGTGTTGACGAACGACTTCCGGATCTGTGACTCGGTGAGGGCATGCATGAAGGAACTCCTGTGACGAAGGTGTGTGGGGTACGCGAAGCGGGCGCGGGACGCACATTGTGCGTCGCTCGCGCCTGCGGGGCGGGTGGGTCACAAGGAGCCGGCGAACATGCCGGCAACCCCCTCACGATCGTCAGACATGCTCGCCATGGTGCCGGGTCGTCGTGTGTCCTGCAAACGAATACCGCCCCGATGGCTTCGCGAGATGACAATGTCGTCTCACCAGGCCCTTCGAGGCTCGTCGCTAGCGCTCCTCGCACCTCAGGGAGCGGGTGGGGCCCGAGCACCTCAGGGAGCGGGTGGGGCACGAGCACCTCAGGGAGCGGGTGGGGCACGAGCACCTCGTCAGCGCTTGCGGCGATCCCGCTTGTCGCGAACTCGCACGTTGATGCGCACGGGTGAGCCGTCGAAGTTGAACTCCTCGCGGAGTCGGCGTTCGAGGAAGCGCCGGTAGCCGGCCTCGAGGAAGCCGGTGGTGAACAGCACGAACGTCGGGGGTCGCACAGCGGCCTGGGTCGCAAACATCACGCGCGGTTGGCGGCCACCGCGCAGCGGCGGCGGGTTCGCGGCGATGACGTCCTTGAGCCAGTTGTTCAGCGGTCCGGTCGAGACGCGCTTGTCCCACGACTCCAAGGCCGATTCCAGGGCAGGCACGAGCTTCTGCACGGCCCGGCCGGTCATCGCGGAGATGTTGACCCGGCGCGCCCACGGCACCCGCGCGAGTTCGCGGTCGATCTCACGATCGAGCTGGTATCGGCGATCCTCGTCGACCAGATCCCACTTGTTGAACGCGATCACCAGCGCCCGGCCGCTCTCGATGATCATCGTGAGCACCCGCAGATCCTGCTCGGTGATCGGCTCCGAGGCATCGATCAGCAGGATCGCCACCTCGGCGGCGTCCAGCGCGGCCCGGGTCCGCAACGACGCGTAGTACTCGTGACCACTGGCGGTCCGGACCTTACGACGCAGCCCGGCGGTGTCCACGAATTGCCATGTCTTGCCGCCCAGTTCGACGAGTTCGTCGACCGGGTCGACGGTGGTACCGGCGACGTTGTCGACGACGGAGCGCTCGGCTCCGGCCAACTTGTTCAGCAGCGAGCTCTTGCCGACATTCGGCTTCCCGACCAGCGCGACCCGTCGCGGCCCACCTAGCAGCGCGCCGCCCTCACGAGGCGTCTCGGGCAGTCTGTCGAGCACGATGTCGAGCAGGTCGCCCGCGCCGCGACCATGCGCCGCGGACACCGGATACGGCTCCCCCAGCCCCAACGACCACAACGACGCCGCCTCGGCTTCGAGACGTTCGCTGTCGACCTTGTTGGCGGCCAGGATGACCGGCGTCTTCGAGCGACGCAGCACCCGCGCGACGGCCTCGTCGGTCGCGGTGGCCCCGACAGTCGCGTCGACGACGAGCACGATCGCGTCGGCCGTGCGCATCGCGAGTTCGGCTTGAGTGGCCACAGCCTGCTGAAGGCCCTTGGCGTCCGGTTCCCACCCGCCGGTGTCGACGACGGTGAACCGCCGGCCCGACCAGCTCGCCGAGTACGACACCCGGTCCCGGGTGACACCGGGGATGTCCTCCACGACGGCCTCGCGTCGGCCGAGGATGCGGTTGACGAGGGTCGACTTGCCCACATTGGGCCGCCCGACGATCGCCAGCACCGGCATGTGCTCGACCTCGCCTGCACCGTCCTCGCCACCGAAATCCGACAGTTGCCAGTCGGATTCGTCGGACCAGATCCCGTCGCCGGGCAATGGGGCGAGGTCGCCGTCCAGATTGTCGGTCACCGTTGAACTCCGATCCGGTCGTGCACCAGTGCTTGCAGCGCGGCGAGCACCTCGTCGATGGACAGCTCGCTGGTGTCGACCACCACGGCGTCGTCGGCCGCCCGCAGCGGCGACACCGTACGGGTGGAGTCGAGATGGTCGCGGCGGTTCACGCTGGCCAGGACCGTGTCGTAGTCGCTGTCGCGGCCCGCCGCCAGGTTCTGCGCATGCCGACGCTGCGCGCGCGCCTCGGGCGTCGCGGTCAGGAAGATCTTCACCTCGGCGTCGGGGAAGACCACCGTCCCGATGTCTCGCCCTTCCACCACGACAAAGGCATCTTCGGAATGCTGTCGTTGCAGCGCAACGAGTTTGGAGCGCACCGCCGGAACCGCCGACACCGCGGACACCGCGTTGGTGACCTCGTCGGTGCGGATCGGCCCGGACACGTCGACACCATTCAAGTACACCCGCGAGCGACCGTCGCCGATCGGGATCAACTCGATCATCGCGTCGGCCACCGCCGCTTCGATTCCGCGTGAATCGTCCAGCGGCACATCGGCTTCCAGTACAGCCAGGGTCGCCGCTCGGTACATCGCGCCAGTGTCGAGGTACTGCGCGCCGACCTGCTCGGCGAGCCGTTTGGACACGGTGGACTTACCCGTTCCGGCCGGACCGTCGATGGCGATCACACCGGGACGTCCGCTCACAGTCCGACCGCCTTGTACAGCGCCCCGACCTCGTCGCGGCCCAGCACACGGAGGCTGCCCGGGCGCTGCTCACCGAGAGCGACCGAACCCACGTGTGTGCGGACCAACCCGACGACCGGGAACCCGACCGCATCCATCAGACGCCGCACCACTCGATTTCGCCCCTCGTGCAGGGTGATTCGCAGCAGCGACTGTCCCTCGTGCACGTCCATCACGGTCACCTTGTCCGCGGCGACCGGCCCGTCGTCGAGTTCGACGCCCTCGCGCAGCGTGCGTGCGATCGACCGGGGCACCTCCCCCTTCACCGTCGCCAGGTAGGTCTTGGGCACCTCGTAGGACGGGTGCATCAGTCGGTGGGCGAGCTCGCCGTCGTTGGTCAGCAGCAACAGACCCTCGGTGTCGGCGTCGAGGCGTCCGACGTGGAACAGCCGTTGCCCGGCCATCACACGCTCCGCGACGATGTCGCCGACGCACGGCCGGCCCTGGTCGTCGGACATGGTGGACTGCCAGCCCTTGGGCTTGTTGAGCGCCAGATACTGCCGCGTCTCGTCGATGATCACCCGTGCGCCGTCGACGCGGATGATCGCGGTGTCCGGGTCGATGCGCAGGCCCTGCTCGGTCACGATCTCACCGTCGACCTCGACGCGCCCGGCGGCGATCATCTCCTCGGCGCCGCGCCGGGAGGCCACACCCGCCTGCGCCAGCACCTTCTGCAGGCGCACGCCGTCGGCCACGTAGGTGGCACCGGATTCCTCGGCATCCGCCGGGCCTTGATGGCGCGCCGGGCGGGCGTTGTTCAGGCGAACCCGCCCGGTCTCGACGTCCGGCGTGGCCGACCTGCGCGGTTGCCCCTTGCGGTGCGTCTTCTTGGGCGTCTTCGAGGTACCGGCCTTCTCGGCCCGGTTCTTCTCGGTGCGATTCTTCTCTGAACGGTTTTTGTCAGTACGGGGCCGTTTGCGGGGTCCCGGTGCGCCGTCTCGGCCAGCGGTTGCCATGTCTCAATCCTGAGGGTCGGTGGTTGGTTCTTCCTTCGAGTCTGACCCCTGACGACCCAGTTTGGCGAATCGCGGGTCCGTCAGCAGTTCCTCGTCGAGGTCGTCGATGAGGTCGACGTCGGGCAGCAGAGGCGCCAGATCCGGCAGTTCGCCCAGCGACGCGAGCCCCAGCCGCTCCAAGAACAACTCGGTGGTGCCGTAGGTGGTGGCCGTGGTCTGTGGGTCGGTACCGACCTCGTTGATGAGTCCGCGCGCCACCAGCGTGCGGATCACACCGTCGACGTTGACACCGCGGATCGCCGACACCCGGGCTCGACTGACGGGCTGCCGATAGGCAATCACCGCCAGGGTCTCCAACGCTGCCCGGGTCAACTTCGACCGGGCACCGTCGAGCAACAGTCGTTCCACGTACGGCGCATAGTCGGCGCGTGTGTAGAACCGCCACCCGTCGCCGGCGAAGCGGAGGTCGATCCCGCTGCCCGCCGATGTCAGGTCCGCCGACATCTGATTGAGCATCTCGCGCACCCGCGGTACGTCGGAATCCACCGCGCTGGCCAGTTCGTCGGTGGTCGCCGGGGTGTCCACCACCAACAGCACCGCCTCCAACGCAGCACGCAGGGAGCTGTCGTCGAGACGCGATTCATCAGGCGCGGGGTTCTCGAAGAGCCCGTCGTCGGCCGTAACCGGATTCGCGGCCGCATTCTCCTCGGAGACTGTCGGGTTGTCGTCGGTCATCCGTAGTCCTCTGCCTTGTCCATACTCATGTCTTCGGCGTCCCGATCGCCGGTCCACAACACCCGCAGATCCCCCAGCGCCTCGGGCTGATCGAAGGTGACGGCGCGTTCGCGATACAGCTCCAGGAGCCCAAGGAAGCTGCCCACCACCTCTAATCCGTTCTCGCAGTCGGCGACCAACTCGCGGAAGGTCAGACCCCCGTCGGCAGCGGCGGCCAGCAGTTCCGCCATCCGCTTCGCCTGTGCCGGCACCGATACCTTGTGCATGTCGTGGAGGTGGTCGAGTCCGACGGTCGGCACCGGCCGGGGCGTCATCGCCGACGCCGCGACTTCGACGAAGCCATGCGCGTCGACGCCCAGCGTCACCTCGGGCAGCAGGTCCTCGAATCGTTGCTCCAGGGACACCGCACGCGGATAGCGTTGCAGCGCAGCCGCTTCTAGTTCACCGAACAGCGCTGCCACCTGCTTGTACGCGCGGTACTGCAGCAGCCGCGCGAACAGCAGGTCACGCGCCTCGAGCAGCGCGAGATCCTCCGGGTCGTCGACCTCACCGGTCGGAAGCAGCCGGGCAGCCTTGAGATCGAGCAGGGTGGCCGCGACCACCAGGAACTCGGTGGTCTGCTCCAGCGGCAGTTCCGGCCCCATCTCGCGGGTGTAGGCGATGAAGTCGTCGGTCACCTCGTGCAACGCGACCTCGGTCACGTCCATTCGGTGCTGACTGATCAGGTTGAGCAGGAGATCGAACGGACCCTCGAAGTTGGGCAGGCGGACGCGAAATCCGGTGCCACCCGATTCTTGTTCGGCACCAGCCGAATCCGTTGCCGACGGGTCTGGGATTTCCGGGTCTGGGATTTCCGGGTCTGGGCTCGCAGATTCGACACCGGCAGCGTCGGCGCTCATGCGCCCTTCGCGTCGCGGGCGATGACCTCACGGGCCAGTGCGCGGTACGCCTTGGCGCCTGCCGACTTCGGCGCCCACGACGTGATTGGTTCGCCCGCCACGCTGGTCTCCGGAAACCGCACCGTGCGCGAGATCACGGTGTCGAACACCGCGTCACCGAAGACCTCGACCACCCGGGCCATCACTTCGCGTGAATGCAGGGTTCGTGCGTCGAACATGGTGACCAGGATCCCGCCGAGTCCGAGACGCGGATTGAGTCGATCCCGCACCTTCTCGATGGTGTCGGTCAGCAGCGCCAGACCTCGAAGACTGAAGTACTCGCATTCCATCGGGATCAGCACGGTGTCGGAGCAGGCCAGCGCATTGACCGTCAGCAGACCCAGCGAGGGCTGGCAGTCGATGAGCACGAAGTCGTAGCGGTCCAGCACCGGATGCAGCGCACGTCCGAGTGACTGTTCACGGCCCACCTCGGTGACGAGTTGGATCTCCGCCGCCGACAGGTCGATGTTGCTGGGCAGCAGGTCGAGTCCGTCGACCCGCGTCCGCATCAGCACATCGTCGGTCGAGGCGTGGGGAGGGACCAGGAGGTTGTAGACGGTCTGGTCGAGATCGTGGTGGGGCACGCCGAGCCCCGCGGACAACGCACCCTGCGGGTCGAGGTCGACGAGCAGCACACGCCTGCCGTACTCGGCCAATGCAGCGCCGAGATTGATGGTCGACGTGGTCTTTCCCACGCCACCCTTCTGGTTGCAGACCGCGATCACCGTGGCGGGACCGTGTCGGTCGAGCGGAGCCGGTTCCGGAACGTCGCGGTACGGGCGACCGGTGGGGCCGAGTTCGCCTTCCTTGACGTGTTCGGTCTCGTCGGCGTCGTGGCCTGGCGAAACCTCGATGCGATATTGATGGTCGGGACGGACACCGGGGCGTGGTGAGCTCGGATTCGTCACTGGCCGGTAGCTCCCTTCTTCCCTCGATCGCACCTCGTGGCGAATGTCAGCCTAGTGGTTTGCGGTGGCGAACCGTCGGAGCATCGCCGTGACACCCCTGTCACCGGACGTGAAACCCTCATCGCGCCCGCGGATGGGCGGTCGCGTAGACCTCGCGCATGGTGTTCACCGTGACCAGCGTGTACACCTGCGTCGTGGTGACCGACGCGTGGCCCAGGAGTTCTTGCACGACGCGAACATCTGCCCCGCCGTCGAGCAGATGGGTGGCAAAACTGTGCCGCAGCGTGTGCGGCGACACCGCCTTGTCGAGCCCCGCGCGCTCCGCCGCGGTCACCAGGACCTGCCAGGCGCTCTGTCGCGACAGCCGTCCGCCGCGGGCGTTGAGGAACACCGCGGGTTCCGATCGCGAGACCAGCGCCGGCCGACCACGCACCAGGTAGGCGTCGATGGCCTCCGCCGCCGGCCCACCGACCGGCACCACCCGCTCCTTGCCGCCCTTGCCGCGCAGCAACACGGCGCGAGCGTTCACGTCGAGGTCGTCGACGTCGAGCGCGATGGCCTCGGAGATCCGTGCCCCGCAGCTGTAGAGCAGCTCCAACAACGCGCGGTCGCGAAGTGCGCGCGGATGATCACCACCGGTCGATTCGAGGATCGCCAGCACCTCGTCGACGGGCAGCGACTTGGGCAGGCGGCGGGCCGCGCGCGGCGGCCGCACCGCGTGCGCGACATCGGTCCCGACCGCGCCCTCGTCCGCTGCGAATTTGTGAAACCGCCTGGTGGCCACCAGCGTTCGTGCGATCGAGCTGTCTGCGAGCGGCGCGGCGCCGGTGGTCGGATCACCGCGCCGCAGTTCGACGAGAAACTGCCGGACGTCCTCTTCGGTGACGCTCGGGAGGTCGGCGATGTCGCGGGTGGCCAGATAGTTCTGGTAACGCTCGAGGTCACGCCGATACGATGACACCGTATTGCGGGCGGCACCGCGTTCGACGGTGAGGTGATCGAGGTAGCGCTGCGCGAGACCCGAGATGGGCCCCGGCGGAAACGGATCGGTGATCACGACCGCCGCCGTCGACGCAGGCCCGTCGGTTCATCCGTCCAGGGCGCATCCACCGTGCGCAATGGGGTGCTGGACGCGTCGGCTGCCGCCACGGCGAGGATCCCCGCGACACTGGTCGCGTTCACGATCTCACCCGACAGAACGTTCGCGACCGCGTCCGAGAGCGGCACCCACTCCACCGACATGTCGGCTTCCTCGTCGCTGCGTTGCGCGGCGTCGAGATGCTCGAGGTCCTCGGCCAGATACAGGCGCAGCGCCTCGTCGGTGAATCCGGGCGACAACGCGAGGTCGACCAGGACGTGCCACGTCCGCGCGGCGAGATCGACCTCTTCGGCAAGTTCGCGCTGCGCGGCGACGAGCGCCGACTCCCCCTCCCCCTGGTCCAGCAGTCCGGCAGGCAACTCGAGCAGGCGACGGCCGATCGGATGCCGATACTGCCGCACCATCGCGATCCGACCATGCTCGTCGCGAGCCACGACCGCCACCGCGCCGAAGTGTTCGACGACCTCGCGCTCGGCAACCCGGCCACCGGGCATCGTGACGTCGTCGACGCGTAGCGCCAGGATCGCCCCGTCATAGATCAGGCGCGAGCGCTGCACCTCGAAGTCGTGGTTCCCGGGCCCGGCAGCTGACGTCAAGCGCCCAGACCCTCCCCGGCGGCGACGTCGGCGTCGGCGGGATCCTCGGCGGGCTGGTCGTAGTTGCCGATGTCGACCGGAAGCCGTTCCGCCGCTTTGTACTTGAGCGCAGCTGCGATGAATGACTTGAACAGCGGATGGGGTCGGGTCGGTCGGCTCTTCAACTCCGGATGCGCCTGCGTGGCCACCAGGAAGGGATGCACCGACTTGGGGTATTCGACGAATTCCACCAGATGGCCGTCGGGCGATGTCCCGGAGAACACGAGGCCCGAACCGGCGATCTTCTCGCGGTAGGCGTTGTTGACCTCGTAGCGGTGCCGGTGCCGCTCGGACACCTCGCGGGTGCCGTAGCTCTCGGCGACCACGGAACCCGGTTTGAGGCTCGCCGGGTAAGCGCCGAGGCGCATCGTGCCACCGAGGTCGGCGTCACCGGCAACGGCGTCCTCCTGGTCGGCCATCGTGGAGATCACCGGATGCGGGGTGTCGGGGTCGAATTCGGTCGAACTCGCCTCGTCCAGTCCAACCGACCGGGCCGCCTCGATGACGACGCACTGCAAACCGAGACACAGTCCGAGCAGCGGGATGCCCCGGCGACGCGCATAGGCGATCGCTCCGACCTTGCCCTCGATGCCGCGGATGCCGAAGCCGCCGGGGATGAGCACCGCGTCGACGTCGCCGAGAGCGGCCTGCGCCCCCGCCGGCGTCTCGCAGTCATCCGACGGCACCCAGCGGATCTCGGTACGTGCCCGCCACGCGAAGCCACCGGCGCGGATCGCCTCGGTCACCGAGAGGTAGGCGTCGGGGAGGTCGACGTACTTGCCGACGAGTGCGACGGTCACGCTCTCACCCGGATCGTGCACTCGCGACAGCAAGTCGCCCCATTCGGTCCAGTCGACATCGCGGAAGGGCAGCCCCAACTTGCGCACGACGTAGGCGTCGAGATGCTCGTTGTGCAGGACCTTCGGGATGTCGTAGATCGACGGTGCGTCGGGCGTCGAGATCACACCCTCGAGGTCGACGTCGCACATGAGCGCGATCTTCTTCTTCAGTCCCTCGGGCACGTCGCGGTCACAGCGCAGGACCAGGGCGTCGGGCTGGATACCGACGTTGCGCAGCGCGGCCACCGAATGCTGTGTCGGTTTGGTCTTCAGTTCGCCCGACGGCGCGAGGTACGGCACCAGCGAGACGTGCAGGAAGAAGACGTTGTCGCGTCCGACGTCGTGCCGGATCTGTCGCGCGGCCTCGATGAACGGCAGCGACTCGATGTCGCCGACAGTGCCACCGATCTCGGTGATGACCACGTCGGGGGTCTCACCGTCGTCGCCCGGGGCGCGCATCGCCAGCACGCGGGATTTGAGTTCGTCGGTGATGTGCGGGATCACCTGCACCGTCTCACCGAGATACTCGCCGCGCCGCTCCTTGGCGATGACCGCCGAATACACCTGTCCGGTGGTGACATTCGCCGACTGCGACAGGTTCCGGTCGAGGAATCGCTCGTAGTGCCCGACGTCGAGGTCGGTCTCTGCGCCATCCTCGGTCACGAACACCTCTCCGTGCTGAAAAGGGTTCATCGTGCCCGGATCGACGTTCAGATAGGGGTCGAGCTTCTGCATCGTCACCCGCAGACCGCGCGCGGTGAGAAGCTGGCCCAGGCTCGACGCCGTCAGGCCCTTCCCCAAGGACGACGCGACGCCGCCCGTGACGAAGATGTGTTTGGTGTCATGCACATGGCGAAGTGGTCGCAAACGCGTATCTCCCGTCGGCCGAATCAAGCACGGAAAGCCTGATTACCTACGGGACTCCAGGGTAACACCACTACGCCGATCGTCCGTCCGCCACTCCGCAGGGCGTTCAAGACTCTCGTCCTACGCACCCGCCGGATCGAGGTAGTTCGCGCTCAGTCGCCGGGTTTGCCGTCGGCTCCCACGGTGATGGCGATCGCACCCCGGCCGGTTCCGTAAGCACCGGTGTGGCCGTCGGCATCGGCGGCCAGGGCGAGAATCGCGGTGATCCGGCCGGTCTGCTGATCCACGTTGTCGACCGTCGACATCGCGTTGCCCAGCGCCGGATCCGACCGGACGACGGCGACCGGCGAACCGCCGAGCGCCGATCCCGATCGTCCGACGAGGATCCCACCCTGCCCACGAGACGTCATCGCAGCGCCGAACCGCGCAACCACCGAACCCTGCGCGCCCGAGTCGCGACCGAACTCGTCACCGGTGACGAGCACCACGAGATCTGCCTGCGACACCGCATTGTCCGTGTAGTCGATGAAGCCGCCGTCGCGCAGCGCCTGCAGACCCATCGCACGGTCCGCTGCCCGCGCCGGTGTCGTGCCGGGTCGAACGAGGACAAGCGAGCCGACGAGGTCGCCGGCACGGCCACCGGAGTCGGTCAGTTCGGGCCGCAGCATGGCCCCGGGCGGGATCGTCTGGTCGACGATGGTCCGCAGTTGCTCCGCGTGCTGATCGGCGAGGAACTGATCGGTGAGGGCGATCTGGCCGGCGAACCTGCCGCCCGCCCCGGAGATGGACTCCTTGACCGCGGCAACGTCGGCGTCGGCGGCATTCGGCGCCGTGACCACCACAACCGATTGTCCGCGAAGCGAATTCGCGATCAGTCGCGGGGCGACCGCCTGGTCGAAGCTGTTGGCGGCGTTGAGTTGCCCGTTGAGGTCGTCACGCTGGTTCTCCAGATCCCCGATGCGGTCTCTGCTGGTTCCGGTGACCGAGTTCATCCGGTCGCCGACGAAACCCGAACCGAGGAAAAGTCCCAGCGCCAGCGCCAGAAAGACGGCGACCAGTGAGATGGCGTGCTGTCGAAGCGAGATCATCGACTACCTGTTCCAGACTCCCCGAGCCCATTCGACCAGCTCATTCCATTGCGCCACAATCCAATCGGTGACCTCTGGACCTGCGCTCGACAGCATCACCGCGGCGATCACGGCCACCAGTGCCGCCAGCACCACACAGGCGATGGCCGCACCCGAGACGCGGCTACGGTACAGCGTGGCAACGGCTTTCGCGTCGACCAACTTGGGTCCGACCTTCAGTCGCGTGAGGAAGGTCGACGGATTGCTCTCACGTCGGGAGCGGTCGAAGAAGTCGTCGAGGGTCCCGGCGTACCCGACCGTGACGATCAGATCGGCGCCGTGGTAGTCGGCCAGCAGCAGTGCCAGGTCACCCGCGGAGCCGGCCGCGGGGAAAGTCGTCGCCCCGATTCCGAGATCCTGGATGCGTTCCAGACCGGGCGCATGGCCATCTGTATCGGCAGGCAGCACGATCTGTGCACCAGACTTGAGTGTCTGGGTCTTCATCTCGTCCGGGTCGCCGACCACGAGAGCCGGGCGATAGCCGGCCTTCATCAGGGTCTCTGCGCCGACACCCACGCCGATCATGATCGGCGAGTACTCCTTGACGAACGGCTTCAGCGCGCGCAGATCTGCCACGCGCTCCGGGCCCTCGGCAACGATCACCACGTGCTTGCCGGCGAGGTCGACGTCGATGTCGGGCACCCCGACACCGTCGATCAGCAGCGGCGATTCACTGCGGATGAACTCGATGGTGTTGCCGGAGAACGCCTCCAGGTGGTCCACCAGCCCGGACTTCGCGCCGATCATCATGTCGGCGATCTCACGCTCGTCGAGCTCGGCGCCACGCGCCAGGCGCCGGTCACCGAGGAAGAGGCGGTCGTCGTGGACGCGCACCTTGGCGCCGTCCTTGACTCGTTTGAAGACTTCTGGTCCCACGTCATCGAGCAAAACGACACCCGACGCGACCAGAACCTCGGGTCCCAGGTTCGGATACCGCCCGGTGATCGACTGTGACGCGTTGACCACGGCGAGCACGTTGGCCTGCACGAGGGCATCGGCGGTCAGCCGATCGAGATCGACCTCGTCGAGGATGACGATGTCTCCCGGCCCCACCCGATCGAGGAGCCTCTTGGTGTTCTTGTCGACCCTGGCGATCCCGGTGACGCCAGGCAGTTCTTCGGTGTTTCGAGCGAGCAGTGCAGGCATCTTCATGACGGACATGATTGACGTTCGCACCCGTGTCACAGTGGAGGCGCGCCGTAACAATGACAACTTTTGTCACACGAGTAACAGGAGTTGCACGGCCCGGTCAGCTCGAAGAGCGCTCGTTCTCCGCCGTTTGCAGCAGCTCTTCAGCATGGGCACGCCCGGTGTCGGACTCTCCGAGACCGGCGAGCATTCGAGCCAATTCGGCCACTCGATCGTCCCGGTCGAGTGTGCGGACGGTGCTCTTGTGCGCGCCGCGCCCGCTGCTCTTGCCGATCACGAGATGGTTGTCGGCGAAAGCCGCGACCTGCGGCAGATGCGTCACCACGATCACCTGATGCGCGCGCGCCAACGCTGCCAGCCGCTTGCCGATCTCAACCGCCGCGCGTCCGCCGACACCGGCGTCGACCTCGTCGAACACCATCACCGAACCGGACGTGGGCGCGGCCAACACGACCTCGAGCGCGAGCATGACGCGCGAGAGTTCGCCTCCCGATGCCGATTTGGCGATCGGCAACGGTGTGGCGCCCTTGTGTGCGACAAGCGCGAACTCGACGCGATCCGCGCCGTCGGAACCTGCATGCACTCGAGTTCCCGCCACGTCGATTCCGAGGCGGTCGTCGGCGGCGGCGGGGTCGAGGCTCACCGCGACGTCGAGTGCCGCGTCGCCCATGGCGAGGCCACGCAGTTCGGTCGACACCTTGGTCGCCATCGACGACGCCGACTTCGCGCGCACCCCATGCAGTTTCTCGGCCGCCACCTCGACGTCCGCGCGGGCGGCCGCCGCGGCCGATTCGAGTTCGTCGATGGAGCTACGCGGATCCTCGATCTCGGCCAGTCGGGCCTCGGCCTGCGTGCGCCAGGCGATGACACCGTCGATGTCGGGCGCGTACTTGCGCACCAGCACCTTCAGTTCGGCCTGGCGGTTGAGGAGTTTGTCGAGTTCGTCGGCGTCGGCGGGCAGATCGGATGTGAACGCGGTCAGCTCGGCGCCGACGTCGGTGGCCACGGTCAGCGCCTCGTTGACCCTTGCCACGAGTCCACGCAGGGTCTCGTCGGTCGCGTCCTGCAGGATGTCGCGCACGCGCCCGAGGCTCTCCACGACCGAGGTCCCGTCACCGGCCACGAGGTCGTGCGAGGTGACCGCTGCCGCACGGATCGACTCGAGGTCGGTGAGTCGCCGGATGGTGGCGGTGAGCTCGTCGTCCTCCCCCGGCATCGGATCGACCGCGGCGATCTCGTCGATCCCGAAACGCAGACGGTCGGCCTCCTGGGCGATCTCGCGGTAGTTCGCGCGCCGCGCATCGAGCTCGTCGAGAAGTGCCACCCACGCCGAACGCGCGGTCCGGTAGGCGGTGAGCGCCTTGTCGGCCCGTGCTCCGGCGAATCCGTCGAGAGCCGCCCGCTGGTGCTCCGGGCGCAGCAGTCGCAGCTGATCGTTCTGGCCGTGGATCGCCAGCACGGCATTGGTGAGCCGGCCCATCGTCCCGACCGGAACGGAGCGGCCGCCCAGATGCGCCCGCGACCGCCCGTCGGAGCCTACGGTCCGCACCGCAATCACCGTGTCGTCGTCGTCGAGTTCGGCGCCCGTCGCCTCCAGGATCTCGTCGACCCGTGGATCATGTTGTACGCCTTGCCGGCTTGCGAGGCGGAAGCGGCCTTCGACGACCGCTTTCGGACTCCCGCTGCGTACACGGTTCGCGTCGGCGCGCGCACCCGACAGGAGATGAAGACTCGTGACGATCATCGTCTTGCCCGCACCGGTCTCACCGGTGAGCACGGTGAAACCCGGATGGAACCGCGCAGATGCCTCTTCGATGACACCGAGGCCCGAGATGGACAGTTCTTCGAGCACCGTTATGTCTGCCTCCCCCGCCAGCCGGTCACCGGCAGCGCGAATTTCGTGACCAGACGATCGGCGAACGGATCGGAATCGATGCGCACCCACAGCACCGATCGATCACTGCGCACGACCTCGACGCGCGCGCCGGCCGGGACCTCCAGCAGTCGCCGTCCGTCGCACAGCGCGATCGCCGACCGGCCGTCCTTGTCGATCTCGACCGCGACTCTCGACCGCGGGCTCGTCACCATCGGTCGCGCGAACAGCGCATGCGCGTTGCTCGGCACCACGAGAATCGCCTCGAGGTCGGGCCACATCACCGGTCCACCGGCCGAGAACGCGTATGCCGTGGAACCGGTCGGCGTCGACACGAGGACGCCGTCGGCACCGAACGCGGACACCGGGCGGCCGTCGACCTCGGTGATGAGTTCGAGAACGCCGCTGTTGGTGCGGTTGAGGATGGCCACCTCGTTGAGCGCCCAGCTCCGCGACGGTGATTCGGGCGCGGCCGGGTCGGTGACGACCACATCGAGCGTCATTCTCGGCTCCACGCGATAGTCGCCCGAAATGAGTTGGGCCATCACGGCATCCACCCGGTTTGCCTCTGCTTCGGCGAGGAACCCGATACGGCCGAGATTGATTCCCAGCACCGGGACGTTGGCCGGGTACGCCAATTCTGCCGCTCGGAGGAACGTACCGTCTCCACCCAGGACGATGACGACCTCGCAGCCCTCGGCCGAGGCCGCATCTGCGGTCGTGACATCGACGGCAGCGCCGATCTGACGGAGATGCTCCGGGTCCACCGGGTGGTTCTCGGCCAGCGGCGTCTTGCCCGGCAGGTGGTCCGGCGGGTCGGCATACGAGTGGGCGCGCGCGCCCTCCTTGGTGTCGTGATCGACCACGCGTAGTCGGACGCCGGCTCCGGCGCAATGTCGGGCGATGGCATCGACCGTGGTCGTGACGATCTCCCGACCGGTGTGGGCGACCACCAGGAACTCGCGGCCGCCGGCTTGCTCGGGCGAGCGCAGCGACGGGGCCGTTGGTTCGGCCACCGACTCGTCGGCCACTCTGGGTCCCCCTTCGTTCGGTTGCGCTGCAGGCTCGGCGGTCAGGCCGGACCGTCGGCGACGGCCCGTTCGATCATTGATCGCAGATCGACCCTATCGCCCTCGTCCGACGCTCCGCCCGGCCGGTGATGCAGCCACAGGAAGTACTCCACATTCCCCGACGGGCCGGGCAACGGACTGGCGACGACGCCCCGGGTGACGAGCTGCAGGTCGGCAGCCTGACGCGCGACGTTGAGCACGGCTTCGGCACGCAACGCGGGGTCGCGCACGACGCCGCCCGAACCCACCCGGTCCTTGCCCACCTCGAACTGCGGCTTGACCATCGGTACCAGGTCTGCGCCCGGGATTGCACACCGCGCGAGGGCGGGCAGAACCAGGCCGAGCGAAATGAAGGAGAGGTCGGCGACCACCACGTCGACCGGCCCGCCGATGTCGTCGGGCTCGAGATGACGGACGTTGGTCCGGTCGTGCACGTGCACCCGGTCGTCGTTCTGCAGACGCCAGATCAGTTGGCCGTAGCCGACATCGACGGCGACGACCTCGGCGGCACCTCGTCGGAGCAGAACGTCGGTGAATCCTCCGGTGGAGGCGCCCGCGTCGAGACAACGCCGACCGGTTACGCGCAGGCCGCCGGGCTCGAATGCATCGAGCGCGCCGATCAATTTGTGCGCACCTCGCGACGCCCAGTCCTCACCAGGTTCTTCGATCAGCAACACCGGGGTATCGCGGGTGACGTTGGTGGCGGGCTTGCTGGCTACCACTCCGCCAACCTTGACCACGCCGGATTCCACGAGCTGGCGAGCGTGGTCGCGTGACCGCGCCAGTCCGCGGCGGACCAGTTCGGCGTCGAGTCGTGCTCGGGTGGCCATCGTTGGGTCCGCGTCAGCGACGATCGACCGCGTCGAGCGCCGCCGTCAGCGACTCATGCGCTTGTTCCAGCAATGCGGTCAGCCGTTCGAGAGCGGCCGGGTCGAAGGAATCTCCCGCGGATTCGCGGATGGTGTCGACCTGCTCGAGCAGCACGGAGATCTCGGAGTGCACCGCCTGCGTCGCGGCGTCGGTGTCCACCTCGGACAACTCGGCCATCGACCCGGGGTTCGCCTCATACTGCCGACGCGGCATGGCGGCCGGACTCGGGAATTCGCTCATCGTCGTCAACGCTAGCGCAGCGGGACGCCGAGCACCGCTAGGCGATCCTGCGTCGCGGCGTCACCGGCCACCACCGACAACGCGTCGCCTGAGGCGGTCCCGTCGTCAATCGCCGCCCAGGCTGCTCCGACGAGCGCAGGCACGAGCGACGCAACCGATGCCTCGTCGTCGGAAATTCCCCCGTCGCTGCGCTCGCCCCGGGAAACTCCCCCGTCGCTGCGCTCGCCCCGGGAAACCGGCGTCACCACGATGCGGGAACCCTCGACCGCCACATCCCAGCCGGGCTGCGGCCCGACTCGTACCGCTTCGAGGTCCTCGAACAAACCGGCAAGGTCGGCAAGGACGTAGGTGGGCCGCTGTTCCGGTGGTGCGACCAGCAGGTCCGAGACCGTACTGACCCCGGTCAGGACGAGCGCGCTGTGCAGGCCGACCGCGTGGGCGCCCTCGATGTCGGTGTCGAGCCGATCGCCCACGACAAGCGGTTTGCGTGATCGCGAGCGGGCGATCGCATCGGCCATGAGCGGGGCAGCCGGTTTGCCCGCGACCAATGGCTCAGTGTCCGTCGCATGTTTGAGCGCGGCAACCATGGACCCGTTGCCCACCAGCAGGCCGCGCTCCGACGGCAATGTCGCGTCGACGTTGGTGGCGATCCACAACGCACCCGCCCGGATCGCCAGCGCCGCCTCCGAGAGCTGCGCCCACCCGGTATCCGGCGAATGTCCCTGAATCACCGCGGCCGGCCGATCGTCGGCGCTCCGAGTGACCCCGATCCCGACCTCGCGAACCTCTTGCGCCAGTCCGTCGGTCCCGATGACGAGGGCCCGGGAGCCAGGCTGCAGGTGTTCGGAGAGGAGTCGCGCCGCGGACTGGGCGCTCGTCACCACCAGTTCGGGTGTTGCTTCAAATCCGAGGTCGGTCAGGTGAGCGGCCACCTCGGGCGGGCGTCGACTGGCATTGTTGGTCACGAAGAAGCGTGGGACCTGGGTACGGGCAAGGGACTCAACGGCATTCGGCAATGCCTGGTGCCCCGCGAACACCGTACCGTCCAGGTCCAGGAGCAGTGCGTCGTAGGCGTCGAGAAGCGTGTGCGACCTCGATGGACTCACAGTCGCCGATGTCTCCACACTGCGCTCCGTCGGCTCCGCATCGTCGTCCGCAGGCTGCGTCGACGCCACCGCGACTTCGACGCCATCGGTTGCGGTGGTCACCTCCGCGGATTCCTCGGGTACGGAGTCTTCGGGGACCTCCGGCTCGTCGGGGCCCTCGGCCAACTCGGTGAGTCGGAACTCCGCGTCGGTCGCATCGTCCACGTCGGCCGCCGACGCGTTCATGAACCATGTGATCGCGTCGTCGGTGCGGCCGGCTGCGGCCAACGCCGACGCATAGGCATAGAACAGACGCGCCGGCCCGGTACCGGTCTGACCGGGACGGAGATCCTCGGCCTGCAGGGTGACCAGTGCCTTCTCCGGTTCACCGAGGTCGATGCGTGCGCCGGCCTCGACGATCCGCATCTCGGTCGCCGCGTCCCCGGTCAAGGCTCGACCTTCGTCGCCACGGGCAATATCGATGGCTCGCTCCGGCCGGCCCAAACCGCGCTCGGCGTCGGCAATGAGTGGCAGAAGCGCCGAGTTGCCGGTGATCCGCCGCGCGGCCCGCAGCTCGGTGATGGCCTCTTGCCACTCACCGGCGCTGTATGCGGCAATACCGACGGTCTCGCGAACCACACCGACGCGCGACGCCCGGCCACGGGCTGCGCGAGCGTGCTCCAGGGCGAGCAGCGGGTCCTCGTCCAAGAGTTGGGTGACCATGACGAGATGTCGTGCGACGGTATCGGCGTTCGTCTTGTCAAGGGTCAGTAGGTCGCGGCGGACCTCTCCATCGAGATCTGCCGCGGTCACCTCGTCCGGAATCGACGGACCGGCCGGCCGTTCCCGATCCCGCCGTCCCCGACCACGCGGCTCCGGCCGCGAACGATCACGATCACTCATGGTTTGTCACCCTATGCCCTCTGAAGTTTGACCAATAGCACAAGACCCCGTATTCGATATGAATGTATCGAATACGGGGTCTTCATGAAGTTGTGTTCGGCGGTGTCCTACTCTCCCACACTGGTTAA